>JANPIW010000075.1:0-24822 GCA_031425215.1 Verrucomicrobiaceae bacterium | reverse complement strand
TCATCGGCGTGCCCGGCCTCAGCGGCTTCTGGAGCAAAGAAGGCATCCTCGGCTTTGCGTATCATCACTGCACCATCTGCTTCGTCATCGCCGCCTTCACTGCGTTGCTCACCGCGTTTTACATGACGCGCCTCTTCATCGTCGCCTTCCTCGGTAAACCCCGCACCGAGTCAGCCGATCACGCTAGCGATCCCCCGCTCGTCATGATCGCGCCGCTGCTCCTGCTCTCGGTCTTCTCACTTCTCTCCGCCCTGCCCTTCGTCACTGGCAAACTGCAAGCCATGGTGCCCGAGGCGCACCATGATCCCGATCACATGAAGGTGGTCATCATCTCCATCGCCGCGCTCATCCTCGGCGTCGGCACGGCATTCAAAATGTATCTCGGCAAAGACAAAGACCCGCTCAACATCAAACTCTTCGCCAACAAATTCTACTTCGACGAGATCTACGCCACGCTCATCAAGTACGCCCAGGACCGCCTCGCCTGGATCGTCACCGGCTTCGAGCGCATCTTCGTCGATGGCATCGTCGCGCGCCTGCCCGCCGCCATCGCCTGCAAAATCGGCGAAGCCGCCCGCTCGCTCCAAGGCGGACACCTGCAAGGCTACACTTTCCTCTTCGGCGCCGGCATCGTCCTCGCCATTTACCTCGCCGTGTTTGTTTTGCCGAGGCTTGGAAGCTAATCGCACCGTCACATGAGTCCGCTCGAGATCGTCATCTTCCTCCCCGTCCTCGCCGCCATCGCGGTCGGGTTGGGAGCGCCCGCGCGCCTCTTCTCCGTCGGCGCGGCGCTAATTAATTTCATCATCATCCTCGCCATCACCGCGCGTTATCCGGGCGGTGGCGAGTTCGTCCATGCCAGTGCTCATGCGGTGCTCGCCAGTCCCGCCATCTCATTCGCCGTCGGCGCGGATGGCATGAGTCTCGTGCTCGCACTGCTCGCCACGCTCGTCACCCTTTGCGCCGTGTGGCAGATCGATGGCAAGCCCGCCAGCTATCACATCGCCTCCCTGCTCATCTCCGCTGGCGCGCTTGGCGCGTTTCTGAGCACCGATGTCTTCTTCATCTACGCATTCCACGAGCTGGCGCTGATCCCCACGTTCCTCATGATCGCCCTGCACGGCCACGGTGATGCCCGTCACCGCCGCGCCGTCGCTTGGAAAATCACGATCTACCTCGGCATCGGCAGCCTCGTGTTGCTCGGTGGTCTTGCCGCGCTCGTGCTCGAATACAGCGGCGGGTCCAAGCTCACCTTTGATCTTCACGCGCTGCTCGCGCAGGCGAAAACCACCAGCGTGCCCGATGCCACCCAGGGCTGGATTTTCTTCACGCTGCTCGTCGGCTTTGGCACGCTTGTCAGCTTGTTTCCGTTTCACAGTTGGGCCGCGCCAGCGTATGCCACCGCGCCCACGCCCATCGCCATGCTGCACAGTGGCGTGTTAAAGAAATTTGGACTCTACGGCATCATCCGCATCGCATTGCCGCTGCTGCCGAACTGGGACAAAAACGAATGGATCGCGCAAGCGCTGCTCGTCATGCTGCTGGGCAACATCCTCATCATGGGCCTCGTCACCATTCATCAGAACCGCCTCGACGACATGCTCGCGAACTCCAGCGTCATGCACATGGGCTACATCTTCCTCGGCATCGCCGCAGGCACGCCGCTCGCGCTCAATGGCGCGGTGCTCCTCATGTTCGCGCACGGCGTTTCGATCGCGCTCGCCTTCGCCATCTGTGGTCGCATGAGGAACCAGCTCGGCACGCTTGAGTTCGACAAACTCGGCGGCCTCGCGCAAAACGCGCCCTTCCTCACGCTGCTCTTCGGCTTCGCAGCTTTTGCCAGCATCGGCCTCCCCGGCCTCGCGAACTTCGCTGGCGAGTTCATGATCTTTGCCGGCAGCTTTGATCCCGACCTCGTCCCTCAAAGCCACCTCGCTCCGCTGCAATGGACCACGGTGCTTGCCTTGTGGGGCGTTGTCATCTCCGCCGTGTACATGCTGCGCGCGTATCGCAAAATCTTCTTCGGCACCGCGTCGTCCGGCCATTTCATTAAAGACCCCGCGATGAGCCAGAAGTTCCCGCTCGCGCTCCTCGCGGTTGTGCTGCTCGTCGCAGGCTGCCGCCCCGGAGTGCTGCTCGATTTGATCAAACTGTAATGTCTGTCTTCACCATCGAAGTCCTCATCGCCCTGCTCGGTCTAGTGATCCTGCTCGTCGCCGCGTTTCTCCCGAACGTCTCGCAGCGCGCTCTCGCATGGACCGGCGCGGCAGGCAGCGTCCTCGCTCTCATTCTCCTCTCCACCGCCTCGCGCGACATCGCCTCCATACCCGAGTTCGTCCGCCCGTTCTACACTCTCGACACCCTCTCCGTCTTCTACAAAGCCTTCGCGCTCGTCATCACCGCGCTCGTGCTCTGGCTCGTCGCCGAGCACGAGACCGTCCTCGCCTCCTACTCCACCGATGGCAAAACCGGCGAGCTGGCCTCCCTCCCGCTCATCGTTTGCGCCGGCATGATGTGGATGGCCTCCGCGCGCGACCTCGTCACCGTCTTCGTCGCGCTCGAGCTGGTCACCGTCTCGTTCTACGTCCTCGTCGCCTTCACGCGCAAAAGCGCGCTCGCTCTCGAGGCCGGCGTGAAATATCTCATCCTCGGCGCCGCAGCCACCGGCATCCTCATCTTCGGCGCCGCCTGGGTCTATGGCGCCACAGGCGCAGTCACCTTCGAGGGCATCGCCACCGCGCTTCGCAATGCCGACACCAATAAGAGCATCCTCCTCTTCGGCATCGCCTTCCTTCTCGCCGGACTCGGCTTCAAAGTCGCTGCCGCGCCCTTCCATTTCTGGGTGCCCGACGTGTATCAAGGCGCGCCCACACCCGTCACCACCTTCCTCTCCGTCGGCTCCAAAGCCTCCGGCTTCATCATCCTCACCCGCGTCATCGACACCTTGCTCACCGACGGCTCGCGCGTCAGCGCAGAGGTCACAAACCTGCTGCTCATCTCCGCCGCCATCACCATCATCCTCGGCAGCCTGCCCGCCATTTTTCAAACCAGCCTCAAGCGCCTCCTCGCCTACTCCAGCATCTCCCACGCCGGCTTCCTCCTCCTCGCGCTCGCCTGCCGCGAGTCCGCCCGCTTTGATCTCACGCCCGGCGGCATTGTCGCATTTTACCTGGCGACGTATCTGCCCATGACCGTGCTCGCCTTCTTCGTCGTCATCGCCCTGCGGAATAACGGCATCGGCGACACCCTCGAAGACCTCCGCGGCCTCAGCAAACGCTCGCCCTTGCTCGCCATCCTTCTCACAATCGCCATGGCATCGCTAGCCGGACTCCCGCTCACCGCCGGATTCCTCGGCAAGATGCTCGTCTTCATCACCGCCGTCGATCACGGCTACTGGGGCGCCACCGCCTGCGCCATCATCGGTGCCGCCGCCGGTTTCTACTACTACTTCAAAGTCATCCTCGCCGTTTACAGCACCAGCGAGAATGCGAGCGAGGAACGCATCACACTCACGCCCACCGCCAAGACCATCGCCACAGCCCTCGCCCTCTCCATCATTGTGCTCGGCGTTTTCCCGCGTCCGATTCAGAGTGTGCTCGCGCCAGCGCCCGGCAGCCAACTCGCGCCAGCGAGATAAGCCTCCGGCTCAGAATGATCGCTCACGGGATGAGCGCCGCGTCGAGACTCCAGCGTGCGGCGACGGGGATCAAATCCTCGCGCATCGCCCATTCGTCTGGGCGCGGTTCTTGCCCTTCATGGCGGCGGCTCGCGCCTTTCAGCGACATGCAGCCGGTGTTGTCGCCGAGCTTGCGGATGGTTTCGATCTCCTCTGCCGAAAGCATGTTTTTCTCCGGCAGAGCGGCTAGTTCCTCGAGTTTTTGCTCGATGGGTTTCGCGCCTTCGTGCGCTTCCTGGATGAGCGTGGGCACGACGCATTTCACCGGCTCCTGGCAGAGGTTCCACTGGCAGGCAAGCTGCGCCATGGTGAGGCCGTGCTTCTCGGCGATGGGGCGAAGCTTCTCCATTTTCTCGTTTCCATGCTCCACCCAGCCCGCAGGCCTGAAGCTGCGATGATCGCCATCGCGGAATTTGTGGCCGGGCTTCACGTCGTCATGAAACAGGCCGCCGTAATCGACGACGCGTGCGAGGATATTGACACCGTGTTTTTTCGCGGCGGGAAGGACATGCTGGCCGGGCCATGGCTCCAGAGGATTCAAAATGATCATGGCCCAATCGATGAGTCCCTCGAATTTCTCAAAGCACTGGATCATGTCGAGTGTGAAGCCATTCGCCGGGCCGGGAGCGATGCCGAGGCGGTCGGTGAGACCGGCGTCCTTGAGCGCGGCCATGCCATCCCACACGACTTGGCTGGTGTAGCCGATGCTGTCGGGATTGTGCAGCATGAGCAGATCAAAACGCGTGGTGCCGCAGCGCGCGAGGGATTTCTCCGTCGCCATGCGCAGGTAGTCCGCGTAGCCGTCCGGCCCGCGCAACGATGGCTCGGTGAAGCGCGCGTAGCCCTTCGCTCCCGCTCTCATTCCGCTGTAGAAATCGTGGCCCACGATGCCGGCGAGGCAGTAGCTCTCACGCGCAAAGCCCTTGAGCGCCTGGCCGAGCATCTCATCGGCGCGGCCCGCGCCATACACGTCCGCGGTGACGAAAGTGCGCACGCCTTTGTCATATGCGAGGCGCATCATGCCGATGTACTTTTCGTCGTCGAGCGCCTCCCCGAAGTGCATGTACTTGCCTCCGCTCCAGGTGCCGTATGCCGTGCGTGTGAGATTCATGGTGTGATCAAATGGGTGGTTGGTTCAGGGGAAAAACGCGGCGCATTCATAAATGAGCACGGTGCTTATGCAACGGGTGTTGCTGTGCTGGAATTGCGCGCGTGAGGGCCGGCTAATCACCAGCGTGTGCTCATGCGCGCGAAGGCCTGCGTCATGCCGGAGCCGGAGTTGGCGCCCACGCCGGAGGAGTCATGCTGCACACCGATGGAGAGCTTGGTTTTCGCGGTGATGCGCAAGTCGAGCGCGAGGCCTGCGCGCCAGACGGCGCATTCGTCATCCACATCGTATCCGGCGGCGATGGATGACGAGATCGCGAGGCGCTCGGAGAGGCTCTTGGCCGCTCCAAGTTCGATCTCGTGGCGTTGCAGACGCGGATCGAGCAGATCGGTGATGTCGGCACCTGCGATGGATTTGTGCTTCAAGGAAAGCTGGCCTGCCTCGGAATTGAGCGCGATCCAAATTCGCGGGCGCGCAGCGGTCTCCTCGGCGAGCTGTCGTGTGAGCGAGGCGCTGATGTGCCAGCCCTCGCCGATGCGCGAGTGATCCAGCGTGACAGCGCGCCACGCGAGATCGGCGCAGAGCGTGAGACCGGGCGCGAGCGTACCTTCGATGGAGAATGCGGCGCGGTTCTCGCGGCCATCGAGCGCGCGCAAAGCGACGCAATCGAGCGCGGGCGCCTGGTGATCATAGCGCAGCCCGCCGCCCCAGCGATGGATCGCCGCGCGCGCGATGGCGAGATGAAAATACGCGTCGGCCTCATCAGAGACGCCGATGCCGGCCTCTGCGAAATTTCCCGCGCCGAACCAGCGGCGGGCGGTGATCTCGTTGTTCCAGCGCTGGTCGCGCGCATCGTGCGGGTGGATTTGATCGAGGCTCATGGTGTCGAGCCGAGTGTGGAAGAGAAACTGCCAGGAGCGATCCGCGAACCTGGCGGTGCGCGCGCCGAGAGTGGCGACCCACCAGCGGCCTTGCGCCTCATCGACGAGCAGCGCGCCCGCATCAATGCCAGCGGAGACGAGGCGCGCCATCTCATCGGCGTCATTGGCGCAGGAAAAGCGCTCGCTGTTCGAGAGCGTGGCATCGGCGGCGAGGGAGTCGAGGCCGGCGATGGCTGGCTCGTAATCGCCGAGCAGGATGCGCGCGTCGATGTCGTGAGAACGGAGGCCGGAGTCCTCGCGCAGCGCGTTGGCGTGGCGCTGGAGGAGATCGCGCACGGAGGCAGGATCGCGGAGGAGAAGGAAGGTGGAGCACTGCGCCTCAAGGGTGAAGAGGTCATCGGGCGCGATCTCCGCGAGCTGGCCGGCGATGATGGCGCGCGAGCGCGGCGGAAGGTCGGCGGTGACAGCGCGATCATAGGCGTCGCGGAGTTTTTCAAAGCCGCAGGAGCGCAGGGCGAGGGCGGCATCGGCGCGTGTCGCGGGATCGAGCGCGGCGTCATTAGCGAGGGGCGCGAGCAGGAGCGCTGCCTCGTCGTAGCGTCCGCATTGCGCCAGGGCGCGGCCACGCAGCAGGCGGAATTCGGGCGCGGAAAAGGGATGTGCGTCGAGCAGCGTCAATGCCTCGCGCGCCTCGGGTGGCCCGCCGTTTTCATCATCAAGTAGAGCGGAGACGCGGGTGACAAATTTCTCGCGCGCTGCATCGGCGACGGCTTCCGCGGCATCGGCAGCGCGGGTGTCAGGCTCGGCTGGTTCTGCGGAGCGCGTGTGCCGGCTGACCTGCTGGGCTTGCGGGTCGGATTGGTTTTTTTCCGCTTCATCCACAGCTTCCGGCTCGTCCTTTTCCTCGGCGCTGCGTCGTGCGGTGGTGCCGTTTTTGTTTTCGAGCACCTCGATGAGACGCGCGCTCATGGTGGTGTTGCCGAGTCGCTCGTAGGCGTCGATGGCTTCCTCGAGTTGCGGGACCGTCATCGTGGATGCGGACCGAAGGAGGTCGTGATCGGCCCGGACGGGCGATGGTGACGGCGTTTGCGCGTGAGCGCTGAGGCAGAGCGCCAGGACGGAAAATCGGAGCTTCATCGCAGCAGGGACTTTGGTGGCGCTCGGCGGATGCTGATCTCCGTTTTGGCCGTGGAGTTCCTCGTGATGTCGCCCGAGCTTGCCTTGTCGCGGATGAGTACGAGGGCGCGCTCGAAGGCAGCGCGCGCCGCGTCTTCATCACCCGCGGCACGCTCGATGTCGCCGAGCAGCAGCCATGAGTCCGGCATGGAATCGCCCACGGCTGCGAGATGGCGCTGCTGGAGATCGCGCGCGGCGGCGAGATCACCGAGGTCGAGCCGGGTCTCCGCGAGCAGGGAGAAAATGGCGGGCGTGGCGGTGATGGCGGAGAGAAGCGCGGCGGCGGCATCGGGACGACCAGCCTGCATGTGGAGGCGTGCGTGATGGACGCGTGTGTCGGGCGGAAGCGTGTCGAGGGCATCGTGCTCATTTTTTTCGAGGACGGCGAGCGCGCTCCGACCGCGAGAGGCGCGGCTGGATGCCTCAATGAAGAGCGCGAGCTGGCGCGGCTCGGCGAGGGTGCCTTCGCTTGCGATGAGATCGGCGGCCTCGGCGGGGCGCTCGGTGTCGATCAGTCCCTCGGCCAGGGCGCGCACGAGACGGCGCTCGCGCGGGAGGCGGACGAGGCCGTCGCGCAGGGTGACGAGGCGCGCGTCTTGTTTGCCCAGGAAATGATGGCTGCGCGCCAGCTCGAGGTAATCTGCGGCGAGGGGTGCGGGCAGGCGCGCGAGACGGAGGGTGAGCGCGCGGTCCAGCTCCTCGTTGTTGGCCAGCGAGCCGGCGAGGAGCGCGTAACTCTCCAGCGTGATGGAGTCGTGCTGCTCGGGCGCGAGAGAGCGATAGACTTCGAGCGCCTCGGAGTGATGGCCAAGCTCTCCGGCGAGGGCGGCGAGTTCTTTGCGCGCGACAAGGTCCGCCGGGGCGAGGTTGACGGCTTTGCGCAGGGCGTGGAGCGCGTCGTCATTGCGCCCCATGTCCTCGCAAAGAGCGGACAGATCGAGCCACATCGCGGCGTCAGCGGGATGCAGGGCGAGGAAATCTCGAAACGCGCCGACCGCCTCCATGTCGCGTCCGACGATGCCGAGCAGCCGCGCGCGCTCACGCTGCGATGGCGGCGGGAGGTCGCCGCTTTTTGCCAGTGCATCGAGCACGCAAAGGAACTCGACGGGCTGGCAGAGCGGCTCGTAAAGCTCGGCGGCGCGATCGAGCGCGTAACTGTCATGGAGGCGCGCGAGGCGCAGATACAAAGGGAGCGCGGCCTCCGGCTCGGCCGCCCATTCGTGCCAGCGCGCGAGCTTGCCGGCGAGGCAGAGGAAGATGTCCGCTTCTGGAAGCTTCTCCGGTTGTGACGCGCAGAATTCCTCGATGCTGCCGCGCATGAAGGGCGAGGCGGCGGCCCAGCGCTCCAGGAGCGGGCGCACGTCACGCGCGCGATCACAAAACTCCGCCGCCTGCGTGGCGCGCACGAGCGTGGCGGTGTCGGGCACGGCATCAGCTTGGGTGCCGTGATCGAGGGCGGCGAGCAAGACATCGAGGGCGTCCGAGGGGCGGCTGAGTTCCAGGAGAATGGTGATGCGCAGCTCCGCGAGATCGGCTGGCAGGGTATGTCCCGCAGTTTGGCAGCGGCGCTCCAGCCATTCGAGCGCGGCCTCCGTTTGCGCCCCTTGGCGCAGTGCAGTCACGAGACGGCGCGCTTCATCGTCGGTGGCAGCGTCCAGCTTAGCCGCTTCATCGCGCACAATTTCCCGCGCCAGGTCGCCTTGGTCCTCATGCACGGCGGTGGCGACTAGGACGATGAGCATCTCGCGCACCTCATCAGGCGTGAGCGCGCCGTCCTGCTCCTTGAGAGCGTGCCAGGATTCTACGGCGGTCAGAGACACGGATTGCGCATCGACGCCCACGGTCTCGACGGCGACGGTGGCCGCGCGCTCGAGATTGCCGTCTCTCACAAGGCGGCTCACGATCTCCTCGCGCGCCGGCACAAAGAACCAAGCCAAGCCGATGACGAGCGTCACAAGCACGGCCATTTTGCGCCAGGAAATGACGACGAGGTCGGTTTGCGATGTGTCAGGCACGTCCATTAAAGTGGTAGATGGAGCGGACCGGTCGCGAGATGGTGAAGCCAAGGTCTGGCTTCTCCGGCGGGCTCTTCAGTGAATCCAAAATAGCGGGCCTCAACTAGCCTTCACAATGGGGTCTTCACCCCGGTTCCGCTGCTATTTGAATCTTCTTTTCACTGAGCTGGAGGATTGCTTAGAACTGGATGGTGAAGGCGCCGCTGCCGGGCAGGGAGAGCGAGATGGTGCCTTGTGCGTCAGCATTCAATATTTGTCGCGTGCCTGCGGCGATGCAGGTCACGGCGAGTCCCGGCTCGATGCCGCCGAAGGTCAGGCGCACGCTCTCTCGCATGTCGTGTGTGGTGCCGGCGATGCGGTTCATGTCCAGGATGGTGAAGTCCACCTCGGCGGTCGAGTCTATGAGTCGGGGGCGCGGTTTGGCTCGCGCGGTTTGATTCTCGAGGTGCAAACGGGTGAGCCCGGCGCCGGAGGTGTGTACATACAAAAAGCGCGGCTCCTCCTTGAATCCCGTCACGCCCTCGCAGCGCTCCAGCGCGGGTGATGCGCCGCCGCTTGGGAGACGCAGGGTGCGGAGCTGGCCTGCATTCGAGACTATCCATCCACCGTCGCCCGTGCGAAAGACAACCGTCTCCCGGCTGTCGCGCACGATGCGCGCGTACTCCCGCGCCGTGAGCGGATGCAGCGGGCGCTCATCGCACCACACGAGGATGTCCTTGAGCGCCCGCAGCGCGCTGAGATGCTGCGCGCTGTAGAAGTGGCAGTACACATCGACGGGCGCGAGGCGGCGCGGCGTCTCAGTGCGCTCGAAGGTGTCGATCACTTGGCGGAAGCCGCCGAAGAAGGGGCCGTTCCAGTCGCGCGTGAAAACGTACTCGTTTTGCATCGAGGAATTGATCTGGAGGCGCCCGTCCCACGTCATCGCGCGTGGCGGCACATTGGCTGTGGAGGGATGCCGCCCGCTGATGGTCGCGCCGCCGCCGTTCATGTTTTCCACGCCGAGACGCGCGCAGACGTCCAGCGCCTCGGGCGAGGGACGGCAGCCGCCGCTCCAAAGCATGATCTCCACCTTGCGGCCCGGCGGCAGCAGATTCTTCTCGATGTACTCAATCGAGCCGGCCACCTCGCGCTCCGCTGTGATCGTGGGATACGCTGCGGCAGCCTCGGCGCGCAGTTCCAGATTCCGCCGCGGATACTGCGGCAGGTATTCCACGTCGTTGTCGATCCACACAAAAGGATGCGAGTAGCTGTGCGACGCGGCATGCACATTCGGCAGCGCAAACATGGCGCGCGCTGCCTTCACCGCGCGCGCCTCCTCGCCGGGTTTTTGGTCAATTTTGTGCGCGCGCATCTCCGCCTCGATCACCGAGCAGGTCACGGGCAGCGCATGCTTTTTCAGAATTTCATCCGTCATCACCTCGCCGCAGATGCGCCGCGCATCGAACTGGCACCGGGCCATGAAGCCGTCGCCATCGATCTGAAAATAGAACACGCGGCGGCCATCGCGCGTCGAAGGATCAGGCGCGGGGAAAGCGCCAGGCGGAAAAATGCGCGCGAGCCAGAGGAAGGGATCGCAGACATGGCGCACATCGGAGGCCGATGCCTGGAAGGTGAAGTATGGATCGAGCAGCACACCGCCCCATGGCGCGGTGAAGACGGGATCGTAGCGCACGACATTGGCCGCCGCGTCACGACCCTCAAAGCTAAGGTCCGCCACCGCGCCAGACGGCGCGCGCACGTCGGCGATGTCGCCGCGCTGCGCGCGCACCGTCACATCCGCGCTCATCGCGCCGGAGGGATTCACTGTGAGCGTCACGCCCAGCGCCGCATTCGCCGGCGCACCCGAGCCGCCGATGCCCAGCGCGCGCATCAGTCGCGCTCGCTCGCCATCCTGCTCCAGCGGATACTGCCCGAGGAAAACCAGCTTCACGCCGCGCTCCTTTTGCCGTAGCAGCCAGTCCACCAGCGCGCGCTCGCGCCTCACCGGCGCGCGCATCGAGCCATCGACTACCACCGCCGCGTAACGCCCCGGCAGCACCTCGGGTAGCGCCGTCTTTTCGCCGGGCATCAGGTAATCCACCTCGTAGCCGAGCCATTCCAACGGCGTCTGAAGAAGCGCCGCCGTCGCCGTGTCCGCCGGAAACCACGGACGCGACGCGTCCTCCGCATCGCCGTGCAGGCAGAGCAAACGGCGCGGCACGCTGGCGAGCGGCGCAAAGAAATGCCCGTCGCGCTCCGGCGTGGTGACGCAGGGCAACGCACCCGCAACACGCAGACGCTCCGCGAGCGGTGCGGCATCGGACGCGCGCTCCGGCGGGAGAAAAGCATTGGCGAGAATGACGAGGTCAGCTTTTGCAGCCCGAAGCACGCGGATGTCCGCGAGCAATGCCTCCGCGTCCGCGCCTTCGACGAGCCATGCGTCCGCGCCGTCCACCATGCGCGCCGCGAACGACGAGGGCGCGCGCGCGACGAGCAGCTTGCCGGGCGCAGACTTCTTGATCTCGCGAAACATCTCCGCGAAGGCATCTGGCTTCACGCCATCACCGGCATCGAGCACCACGCCCGAGAAGCCAGCCTTGAACGCGGCTGCCGCCGCATATTGCGCGCCACCGCCATCCTCCAGACTCAGCCGCGCGATCAGAGCGCGCGCCTTCATTTGCTCAGATGAAAAATTCCGCGCAGCGGATGCACGCGTCACGCACCAGTCAAACACCGCCGTGGCAAACACCTCCGGCTCGCGCTCATGCGTGATGCCAAAGGAGCGCGGTGCCTCACGAGCGTGAGCGGGCGATGGTGCGAGCACACAGATAAAGACCCCGAGAATCACGCGGAGGCAAAGGTCACGGCGGCGGGCATTGGCTGGAGACAACATGGACTCATCATGGAGGGTGATATCATGGCTCGGCGAGGGCTTTCGCAGAAAACTCCCCCGGCTCATTTGTTGACGCCCGTCTCGATCTCCCTCTCAGGCTGCTGCATGGCGGGCGCGGGATTCAGCAGATCATCCGGCACGCCGCGATGCTCGCGGATGAAGCGCTCGGGCGAGACGCGGTTCAGCGGCGCATCGGCGTAGCCAACTCCAGGATTGATGTACGGGCCTTCGCGCACTTCAAAATGAAGGTGCGCGAGATATTTTCCTCCCGCAGTGCCGACGGTGCCGATCTGCTCGCCGCGCTGCACGATCTGATCCGGACGGGCCAGGATCGTTTCGAGATGGGCATACATGGTTTGGATAATCCTCGGCGCGGCAGCGTCTCGCGGATCAGGCACACGATGCGCGATGATGATCACATTTCCCCACCCTTGCCCCGGCACGCCGGCATAGACCACGCGACCCGCGCCCGCTGCAAAAACGGGGTCACCAAGATCGGAATTCTGTCCGCCGATGCCATTGAGATCATCACCGAGATGACGCGTGACGCGGAAAGGCTGGGCGTTGTAAGTCAGCGCGGCGTGTTGCGATCCCATCGGATAATCGAAGCGGGTGGCCAGCGGCAGCGTGGAGATTTCTGCGGCGCTCAGGCGGATGAAGGCGGCGTCGAATGGACGCGCCTTCACGGCGGAGTCCGGCAGGGGAGCGGGTTTCAATCCGAACCTCAGCCACAGCAACACCATCAGCGCCGCCAGCAGCGCGAGCAGGAGAATGGGGCTGAGAATTCTGGTGAGGCGCTTCATGTGGCGGCGGCAAAGGTGGCAAGGAACGCGTTTGTCAGCCAGCGGAAGATGTCTATCATCGTGCCGTGCCCAAGATCGACCAGAAAATCCGTGACCAGCTCGACGCCTTCCTAGCCAGCAAAGGACTGCGCCGCACGAAGCAGCGCGAGACGATCATCGAGGCTGCCTTTTCCAGCGACGAGCATTTCAATGCCGACGACCTGCATGAGCGCGTGAAGAAAATCGACCGCACCGTTTCCCGCGCCACCGTTTACCGCACCCTCTCGCTGCTCGTGGAGTGCGCCTTGCTGCAAGAGGTCGATCTCGGCCGCGACCAGACATGGTATGACCCGAACTTCCTCGACAAGCCGCAGCACAATCATCTGATCTGCAAGGACTGTGACCGTGTCGTGGAATTCGAGGACGAGCACATCGCGCTGCTCGAGGACTGCATCACGCGCCGGCTCGGTTTTTCTCCGGCCACCAAAAGCATCCGCATCGAGGCAAACTGCCAGGAGCTGGCCCGCAAAGGAACCTGTCGGAACCGCAAGGCCTAAAGTGGTCTGGCTTGCAAAGTAGCCCGACTCTCCGAGGCGGGATCATGTGGCCGCAACTCACTGGACACCAGAAACGAAGCTTGCGGATATTCGCCACCTCACTCATTGCTTTAGAATCATTCTTGTTCTAATTCTAAACTCGAAGCGTATTAAACCGGTCGCCATGCCTCCCTCATCCACCACCAAACCTTCCGCCAAACCGTCCGGCCTCGACTGCCGTCTCGCCCTCCTCGGCGCAGATGTGAGGCTCACCCCGCATCGTCGCGAGGTCTTCCAAGTCCTCGCCGCCTCGACTGACCACCCCACGGCCTACGATGTGCTCGAGCGGGTCAAAGCCCGCAGCCCCGGCATCTCCCTGGCCACTGTCTATAATTGTCTGGAGCACCTCACCAGCGCCGGACTCATCAAGCAAGTCCATGTCGAGCGCGCCCAGTCCCGCTACTGCGCCAATATTCACGAGCATGTCCATTTCCACTGCGACACCTGTGGTCAGGTAATAGACGCGCATCCCAAGGCCGACTTCGACCCCGCCGCCTTCTGGCAGCTCCCCGCCGGCGCCAAAGTCACCCGCCCCGACATCGCCATCCACGGCACCTGCCCCACCTGCGCGGTAAAATCCGCAGCCGCCCGCTAGTTTCAGCTTTCCCCATTTCCTATTTCTACTTTCCCCCATGTCCCTCGAAATTAAAAACATCCACGCCGGCATCACTGACCGGGAAATCCTCAAAGGCCTGACCCTCACGATCAATCCGGCCGAAGTCCACGCCATCATGGGCCCGAACGGCTCCGGAAAGAGCACCCTCTCCAAAGTCATCGCCGGTCACGAGGACTACGCCGTCACCGCCGGCGAGATCCTGCTCGACGGCCAGAACATCCTGGAAATGTCCGTCGATGCCCGCGCCCGTGCCGGACTTTTCATGGCCTTCCAATACCCGCATGAGATCCCCGGCGTCAGCAATGCCAACTTCCTCCGCGCCGCCGCCAAAGCGCGCCTGCCCGAGGGCGAGGACATCGACGCCATCGCTTTCTATAAAAGGCTCTACTCCCGCATGGACGCCCTCGAGATGGACCGCAGCTTCACCAGTCGCAGCGTGAACGAAGGCTTCTCCGGCGGCGAGAAAAAGCGCAATGAAATCCTCCAGCTCATGATGCTGGAACCGAAATACGCCATCCTCGACGAAACCGACTCCGGCCTAGACATCGACGCGCTCAAAATTGTCGCCCGCGGCGTCAACGCCATGCGCTCCCCCGAGCGCGGCATCCTGCTCATCACCCACTACCAGCGCCTGCTCGATTACATCCAGCCCGACATCGTCCACGTCCTCAAAGAAGGCCGCATCGTCATGACCGGCGGCAAAGACCTCGCGCTCGAACTGGAGAAGAAGGGATATGACTGGGTGAAGGAAGAGCTGCCGAGAGCGGCATAATATTCCACATGCACGAAGAGATCACAGCAACTTACAAACTTGATGCCGACACGATGCTGCCTGCGTTCAAATGGAACGCGCGCCGCAAGCGCTGGCTGTTAGGCGTTCTTGTTGCCGTCTTCTCATTGCCGGTTGTTGCTGGAATCGTTGGCAGCATCAGAGAAGGCGGAGACGTCGTTCATGTGGTCGTCGTAAGCATCCTTCCGTTTGTGCTGATGTTACCGCTGCTGTGGTTTGCACTTGGTCCGATGAACCGATTCTTCTGGCGGAAGCGCATTCAGGCCATGCCTGTTCACGGGAAAGTTATTCGCTGGTTCATGACCGATGAGAATCTCAAGCACGAAGCCGGCGACTCCACATCCGTGACGCCATGGTCAATGATCCTCGAAAGTGTCGCCACCCCGGACGGCTGCCTCATCTACCCGCAAAAGAACCTGTTCTATTGGTTCCCGAAATTCGCCTTTTCATCCGGCTCTGACGAACAACGCTTCCTCGACCTCCTCGCCGCGAAAACCAAGCACACCAAGCTCGGCTGATCCATGAAACCCCGCCTTTACATGGAAACCACGATCCCCAGCCTTCTCGTCGCGCGGCCCAGCAAGCTGTTGGCCTTGGCTCGTGCTCAGGCTTCCACGAAGCGGTGGTGGCGTACCCAGGCGCGTCGGTTTGACTTGTTCGCATCGCCTGTGGTTGTGGCGGAAGTGTCGGTGGGTGACAGCGCCTTTGCCGCCCGGCGGATGAAACTCATCACACGACTCACTTCGCTGGAATTGTGCGACGAAGCGGACCGGCTTGCCGCCGCGATCATGTCTCTAGGCATGTTGCCTGAAAAGGCCCGCACTGACGCCATGCATGTGGCGCTCTCCGCAGTGTATCAAATGGACATCCTGCTGACCTGGAACATGCGCCACATCAACAACCGCTTCTTCAAACCACGGATGCAGCATGTTTGCGAGGCCGCCAGTCTCCAACTTCCCCGCATCTGCACCCCCAGCGAACTGCTCGCCTCAATGCCATGAAAACCGCCCGCCGCCCGCCATCCTCCAGCAACATTCTCGAAGAGGCCTATCATGCCAAGTATGCGCTCAGCGCGCGCTTTGGACACGATGCCCGAGTCCTCGGTGCCTACCTTATGGGTGTGCAGGACGCGATGAAAACTGCTGGCGTCAAATTCGCCCAACTACCTTCCAAGCGTCGCAAATTTTCACTCAAACACTGAGCACTTTGCACTGAGCACTAACTTTCTAACTCACTAATCCTCTAACCCTCTCCTCATATGGTCACTGCATCCGACAACGACATCTCATCCATCAAAGCCGACAGCACCGGCAACTTCACTTTCCCGGAGCGCAATAAGTTCGACTCCGGCTTTGGTCTCTCCGAGAAAACCATCGACTACATCTGCGACGTCAAAGGCGATCCCGATTGGATTCGCGAGTTCCGCAAAAAGGCGCTCAAGATTTTCCAGGATAAACCCATGCCCACGCATTGGGCCACCAAGGACTTGGAGAACATCAAGTTCGACGAGTTCCGTTACTATCTCAGCGACGGACAGAAACCCAAGCGCTCCTGGGACGACGTGCCCGAGGACGTGAAAAAAACCTTCGACCGCCTAGGCATCCCTGAGCAGGAAAGAAAATTCCTCGCCGGCGTCGAAGCTCAATACGACAGCGAGGCCGCTTACTCCAACATCAAAGCCGCCGTCGCCGATCAAGGCGTCATCTTCGTCAACAGCTCCGAGGGCCTGCAAAAGCACCCCGAGATCTTCCGCAAATGGTTCGGCAAAGTCATCCCCACTGGCGACAACAAATTCAGCGCGCTCAACAGCGCCGTGTTCTCCGGCGGCAGCTTCATTTATGTGCCGCCCGGCGTGAAAGTGAAGCATCCCTTGCAGGCTTACTTCCGCATCAACAGCGAGCAGTTCGGCCAGTTCGAGCGCACGCTCATCATCTGCGATGAAGGTGCCGAGGTCATGTACATGGAAGGCTGCACCGCGCCCAAGTTTGAAACCGCCACGCTGCATAGCGCCGTCGTCGAACTCGTCGCCATGAAAGGCGCCAAGATCCAATACGTCACCGTGCAAAATTGGAGCAGCAACGTCTTCAACCTCGTCACCAAGCGCGGCATCGCCATGGAAGACGCCGTCGTGAAATGGATCGACTGCAACATCGGCTCCCGCCTTACCATGAAATACCCCGGCGTCGTCATGAAAGGCAAACGCGCGCGCGGCGAGGTCATCAGCATCGCCCTCGCCAACACCGGCCAGCACCAGGACACCGGCGCCAAAATGGTCCACGCCGCCGATGACACGACCTCGAACGTGATTTCCAAATCCATCAGCGTCGGTGAAGGTCGCGCGACATATCGCGGTCTCGTTCACATCCCCAAGCATCTCAAAGGATGCAAAAACAACACCGAGTGTGACGCCCTGCTCATCAATTCCCACAGCCGCACCGACACCTACCCCGCCATCAGTGTGCGTGGCAATCAGCACGCCACACAGCACGAAGCCAGCGTCAGCCAGGTCAGCGCCGATCAAATCTTCTACCTCATGCAACGCGGCCTCACCGAAGGCGAAGCAATGAGCCTGAGCGTGAACGGCTTCATCAACGACCTCGCCAAAGAGTTCCCCATGGAATACAGCGTCGAGCTGAAGCGGCTCATTGATTTGGAAATGGAAGACAGCGTCGGCTGATCCCATGGAATGCGGACGATCCGTCCGCCACGCACCCGTTCTCAACCACACTTTTAGTCTCTAATGTCAGTCACCCTCACCTCAGCCCCGCCACCGTCAAAACCTGCCGCCGCAGAGAAGAACAACACGCCCTTCGGCCTCGAAACCCTCGCGCCCGCCAAGCCCGCCGACCAGCCCGCCTGGCTCGCCGAGCGCACCGCCTCAGCATGGTCCGATTTTCAAAAGCTCCCGCTCCCTGGAGTGAAGCACGAAGCCTGGCGCTACTCGAACGCGAAACGCATTGCACTCTCCGATCTTTCGCCCGCCACGGAAGCATCCGCTGCCGAAACAAAACAAGCCATCGCGCAATCCATCGGCCTCACCGATGCAGCCGCGCGATTCGTCTTCGTAAATGACCGCCTCGCACAGTCCAACACCGCCTCGCTCCCCGCCGGAGTCGTCTGCGTCACTCTTGAGCAAGCACTGCGCGATGACGCCCCGCTTCTCCAGGAGCACTTCATGAAACGCGAAGCCTTCCTCGGCTCCGCTAAATTTGCCGCGCTGCATCTCGCGCACGTTCGCGCGGGCACCGTAATCTTCGTGCCGAAGGGGGTCGTGGTGCAGCAGGCGATCGAGGTTTTCCATTGGGTCGCAGGCAACGGACTCGCCATCTTCCCGCACACGCTCGTCGTCGCGGGCGAAGGCGCGCAAGTCACGGTCGTGGATCATTATCGCTCGCAGGATGGCGGGATCGCGTTCTCGTGCGCCGTTGCCGATCTCATCGCGGAGAAAGCCGGACGCATCACCTACATCGCCTGCCAGGAGATGGGCGAGAAAGGCCAGGCGCTGCATCTCTCTTCCACCGCCACGCATCGCGATTCGCAGGTCAAAAATTTCCAGATCCAGCTCGGCGCCGAGTTCAGCCGCAGCGAGAGCGTGAGCGATCTCATCGGCGAAAACTCCCGCAGCGACATGCTCTCCGTCTCGCTGCCCACCGGCGCGCAGGTCGTCGATCAGCGCACGCTCCAGCGCCATCTCGCGCCGCACACGAGCAGCGACCTGCTCTACAAAAACGCGCTCTACGATACCTCGCGCACCATCTTCTCCGGCCTCATCCACGTCTTCGAGGAGGCGCATTTCACCGACGCCTACCAAACCTGCCGCAACCTCCTCAACAGCGACGAAGCCGAGGCCAACGCGCTCCCCGGTCTAGAGATCAACGCCGACCAGGTCAAATGCAGCCACGGCACCACCAGCGGCCCCGTGAGCAACGACGAGCTTTTCTACCTCAAAGCCCGCGGCATCCCCGACGACCAGGCGCGCAAGCTCATCGTGCTCGGTTTCATCGAAGACGTCGTGCGCCGCATCGGCAACGAAGCTATCGAGACAATGGTGCGCGCGCGCATCGAGGAGAAATTCGCGCGCGTCGCTTGAAGATGGCGCGCGTCGCTGGCGCGAGGACTGTCACGACACCAGGCAACGGTGGGTTCCTAAAAACGAATTCATTTTAGCCGCCCACTTTTGCCCTCCAGACGTCAGACGCCGATGTCGAAGATGCCGTCCCATTGTCCGCTACTGTGAACTCGCCGCTTGCCAAGCTCCCCGTCTCCGGCTGAGATGCCGGCTCCATGTCCGCTCAAATTGATTCCCTCCGACTCGCGCTCCAGCACTCGCCGGAAAATGTGCCGTTGCTCCTGCTCTTTGCAAAGGCGTGCTCAGATGAGTTCCAGCTCGCCGAAGCGCGCACTGCGTTTGTGAGAGCGGCGCAGCTCGATGCCAGCAATGCGGACGCGAAGCTCGGGCTCGCCCAACTGGCGCTGCTCGAAGGAAAAACATCCGAGGCTGCGGTGCGCGCGGAGCAGTTGATCACGGAACAGCCGTCATTCGCGGCAGCGCTTGTCTTCCTCAGCCGCCTCGTCGCAGGCGAGGGTGATCTGCCTCGCGCGCGATCGCTTTACGACAAGGCTCTGACGCTGGACCGAACGCTCACAGACGCGGGCCTGGAGAAAATGCTCGCCGGCGTGAAATCATCCGAAAGCGGCGAAGACACAGGCAAAAAGAAACTCGGCGTCACGAGTGGCGGCGATGCGGTGGAAGAGTGGAAGGATCAAGACAACGCGCCGCGCGGTGGCGCGGCCTTCGACCTTGGCCTCGCTGATTTTGAGCGGCCCAAGCTGGCTTTCAAAGACGTGGGCGGCATGGAGGCGCTCAAGGAGGAGATCCGGATGAAGATCATCTATCCGCTGCAGCACGCGGAGCTGTTCAAGGCTTACGACAAAAAAGTCGGCGGCGGCGTGCTCCTCTACGGCCCGCCCGGCTGCGGCAAGACGCTCATCAGCAAAGCGACCGCCGGCGAGATCAAGGCCAATTTCATCGCGCTCGGGCTGCATCAGATCCTCGACATGTGGATCGGCAGCTCGGAGAAAAACATGCACGAGGTCTTCCAGCTCGCGCGGCAGAACGCGCCGTGCGTTTTGTTTTTCGACGAGGTCGATGCGCTCGCCGCCGACCGCCGCGATCTGCGCCAGAGCGCGGGGCGCAATCTCATCAACCAGTTCCTCAGCGAGATGGACGGCGCGGACTCGCAGAACGACGGCGTGCTCATTCTCGGCGCGACCAATGCGCCCTGGCACATCGATCCCGCGTTCCGCCGGCCTGGCCGCTTCGACCGCACGCTCTTCGTGCCTCCGCCCGATGAGGGCGCGCGCGGCGCAATAATAGAGGTCATGGCACAGAAGAAACCGATCAGCGAACTGGACCCGCGCGCGCTCGCCAAGAAGACGGAAAACTTCAGCGGCGCGGATTTGAAAGGCATGTTCGACCTCGCCACCGAGGAGGTTTTGAACGCCGCGATGAAAACCGGAAAAGTCATCCCCCTAACCACGAAGGACTTCATCGCCGCCGCCAGGAAACACAAGCCCACGACAAAAGCGTGGTTCGAGAGCGCGAAGAACTACGCGATGTACGCGAACCAGAGCGGTTTTTACGACGACGTGCTCAAACATCTCGGCCTGATCAAATAGCAGCCACGCATGGACCCGACGAGCGACACACCGGACTACGAGGCATGCGTCATGCGCGGCCGCGCGCTGCTCTCACGCAGCCGCCACGAGGATGCGGCGCAGTGGTTCCGCCGCGGCATCCAGATCGAGCCGGACGTGAGCGCGTGCTACGCGCTGCTCGCCATCTGCCTCATGAATATCAAAGGCAGACATGCCGAGGCCGTCGATGTCGCGCGCCGCGCCGTGAGCATCGAGCCGGAGGACTGCTTCAACCGCTGCATCCTCTCCCTCCGTCTCGGCAGCATGGCGAAGGACGGACAGGACGGCATTCTGCGCGAGGCTCTTGCTCAGGCGCACGAGGCGGCGCGGCTTGATCCCGACAGCGAGCTTGCCCACACGACACTCGGTCGCGCGCAGCTCCGGCTGCAAAAATGGCCCGAGGCCGAGGCGTCCGCGCGCAAGGCGCTCGAACTCGACACCGATGATGCCACAGCCGCCGAGGTGCTCTCCGCCGCCTTGCTCCATCAAGGCAAGGCAGGCGATCACGATGACCTCGTGCGAGTCCAGCTCCAAAACAACGCGGAGAGCGATTCCGCTCACGCGAGCGCCGGTTGGAACGCGTTGCGCAAAGGCGACTACAAAAAAGCGAACGAGCACTTCATGGAGTCATTGCGCCTGAATCCCCTGCATGAGGGCGCACGCCTCGGCCTCATCGAGAGCTACCGCGCGCGCTCGTTCTTTTATCGGGGGCTGATCCAGTTTGACGCCTTCATCAGCCGCATCACCGCAGGACGGCAGATGGCGTTCTGGCTTGTCGGCTATCTCATTTACCGCGTCGCCTATACGAATCTGAAGACTACCGCGCCGTGGGCGGCGGGAGTGCTGGCCGGATGCTGGCTGCTGCTCATTTTTTGGTCGCACCTGTCTCGCGGCCTGAGTTCTTTTTTCATGCTCTTCGACCACTTCGCACGGCGAAGCCTGCGGGCGAGCGAGAAATGGGAGGGCATCGTGGTCGGCGGCATGGCGGTGCTGGCGCTCGGGTTTTTCGTCGCGTCGTTTTTTGCCGGCAGAACTTCGGTGCTCTTCCAGCTCGTCGCGCTTTGTTTTTTCGTCAGCGCGCTTCCGGCGGCATCCGCCTTCACCAACGATCACTACATCGGCAAATGGGTTTACTGGGCCGTCGCCGTGTTCTGCATCGGTTGCGCCATGTATCCGGTCGTGATGCTGGTGCTGACGTTTGGCTTTGCCATGAAGGTGGATCCTGGTTTCGACGTCATGCTCTGGGGCATCTACACCGCCGTTGGTTTCTCCTTCGTCCGCATGTTCGGCATCGGCTACCGGTGAAGCCCTGGACTGTCTGGTCTTTTTGACGGCCTGACGTTCATTGACCGCGATGAGGGGAGCGATCCACGAGAGCCATCGCCAACCTCACTTCGATAATTCCGTGGCGCGCTCCGCGCGTGAAGCTACTTTCCGCGCCCGCGCATGGTACGCCTCATCACACAGCAAGGTCAGCTCATCGACTGGAACGACGAAAAGACGCTCCCGTTCCCGGACAATCTTGTCTTTCTCGATCTGCTCAATCCCTCGCGCCCCGAGGAGCTGGAGGCGGAGAAGTGGCTCGAATACCAACTGCCCACGCGCGAGGAGATGCAGGAGATCGAGGAGTCCAGCCGGCTCTATTCCGAGAAAGGCGCGCTCTACATGACGGCGTGGATCCCCGTCGGCCTCGACACGCCTGACCCTGACACGACAGCGATCTCCTTCGTGCTCGCGCCGGACTGTCTGACCACGGTCCGTTACGCGGATCCGATGGCCTTCCGCATCATCGTGGATAACACACGCCGCAAATGCCGCGCGCCCATCAGCAGCGACGCGGTGTTTCTTCTTCTCGTGGAGCTGATCATCGCGCGCATCGCGGACGCGCTGCAGACGGTGGAGAGCGACCTCAAAAAAATGAGCCGCGAGATTTTCACCATCAATGCCAACCAGGCGAACAAGGCCGTGGAGCGCGATCTGGCCGAGGTGGTGAAGCTGCTCGGACGCCGCAGCGGCCTGGTGGCGAACTTGCGCGAGAGCCTCGTGAGCGTGAACCGCATGCTCCAGTTCTTCCTCAACAACGGCGCGACGTGGATGCGCGGCGATCTGGCCCCGCAGTTCCGCAGCGTGATGCGCGACGTAAAATCCCTCGACGACTACACAAACCAGCAGCTCCAGGAGATGACCTTCCTGCTCGAGAGCACGCTCGGACTCATCAACATCCAGCAGAACCAGATCATCAAAATCTTCACCATCGCCTCCGTGCTCTTCATGCCGCCCACCCTCATTGCGAGCATCTACGGCATGAACTTCGAGAACATGCCCGAGTTGAAATGGGTCCTCGGTTATCCCATGGCGATACTGATGCTCATCATCTCCGCTGTGATCCCCATCTGGTTTTTCAAGCGCAAGAAGCTGCTTTGATTTCGCTCGCGTGATCGGAACGCTGGCGCTTTCCGCTACAAAATGCCCGACCTCCGCACAGCTCTGCGCTCTCCAGCGAACCTCGCCCGGCTCATTCTCGGCACGCTCATTGTCATCGAGATCGCCATCCTCACGCTCGGCCCCGACCTCGGCGCCGCACTCAAGAAAGCACACGCCTTTGCCGCGACGCCAAAGGAAACCCCCTGGGAGGCTGATGTGGACATCGGCATCCACCTCGCCGCAGGGATCAATCTCGTGCTCCTCCTCATTCTCGCGCTCACCGCCAAGTGGTGGACACGCAGATTCAGCAAACTAGAAATCAGAAATCAGAAATCAGAAATTCCCCGCTGGTTCTGGCCTTCCGTGCTCGCCGTCATTGCTCTCTCTACGGCTCTCCGGCTTCCTTTGGCGAGCAAGAGCCTCTGGTGGGACGAATGCTGGGTCATCCGCCAGTGCTCTCACGGATCGTGGAAGCCCGACAAAAAAAATCCCGACGAGCTGACCTTCAGCCCCACCACCTGGAAGCGCTGCGCCTTCTATTATCAGAAGCCGACGAACCATGTGCCGATGTCGCTGATGCAAAAGCTCACGCTCGGCGCCTGGAGAAAAACCACCGGCACGGAAAAGCATGAGTTCAGCGATCTCGCCGCGCGCATCCCCGCGCTGCTCGCATCCGCCGCCGCCATCGCCCTCATCGCGTATCTGTTCGCCGCATGGGGCAGGCCCGGTGTCGGCATCATCGCCGCCATCTTGCTCGCGCTGCATCCGTGGCACATCCGCTACGGAGTCGATGCGCGCGCCTATGCGCTCGTCGTCCCACTTTGTCTCAGCGCGCTTCTCGCCGCCACGCGCATCCTCGAATGCGGAGGTCGGCGCTGGCAACACTGGCTCTGGCTCGGTGCGAACCAATTCCTCTGGCTCTGGGCCTATCCGAATGCGCTGCTCGACATCGCCGCGATCTTCATCGTCCTCTCCGTGCTGTTGTGGCGCGAGCACCCAGACAAGACAGAGCGCCACACTGCGCTCTCACGTCTCGCCATCTGCCACGTCTTCGCCGCCATGTTGCTGCTGCAAATGTTCCTCCCCAACTTCCTGCAAGCGCGACGCTGGGCGGGAACGGAGCCTGACAAGCATGTACTGGACGCGAGGCTGGCTGGCGAAGCTCTCGATCAACTGGCTTTCGGCGTGCTTGAGCGCGCTCCTGATGAGCTGGCAAAGGCCACCTCCGTGCTGCAGCAGTTCCAAGCAAGCGCCACAAGTTGCGGTGATGCCTTCGTCTTGCTGGGCCTGGGCGGAGTGCTGCTGCTCGGCATGAGGAATCGCAGCGCAGGCTTGCTGTTGGCATGCATCGTCATGAGCACTTTCACGTTCGCCGCCATTACCTGGGCTGCGCAGTCATACTATTATCCGCGCTTCTCAATGGCCATGCTGCCCGTGTTCGTCATCGGTCTCGCCATGCTGCCCGGCCTGTGGGGCGCGAATGCCCGCAAGAATGACTGGTTCGCAAAGGTCGCTTTGGTTTTCGCGATTGTGCTGCCGCTCACTTTGATTGCCGTCGCACAACCTGCGCGACACGTCCTGCTTATGCACCCCATCTCCCCGCTCCGCGATGTCGCCGATTTCCTCCGCTCACATTCGAGTGACGCAGCGCCGCCCGTCGTTCTTGGTTACGGCTTCGGACGCGAGACGTTGCCGACGTATTATCCGCAGAGCATCGGCGTCACGACTGCGGCAGAGATCGAGACGCACATCGCGAAAGCGCGCGCTGAGAAACGTGATCTCTACCTCGTGCTTGGCTACAGCGGCTTCAACCGTGCGATGGTCACCGATGGATTTCGCGTGATCGACAACAAAGAAATCTTCGCCGAAGCCGTCGCATTCCCCGGCATTGAGCCGGATTTTTATTTCCGCGTCTTCAAAGCGCTGCCCCGTCCGTAGCGGACGATCCATCACACGAGATCGAAGAGTTGGGAGTCACTTCGCCGCCGCTTTCGCCTTCACCGCCGCCTGCAGGTCTTCCACAAATTTGCGATCCTCCTCGACGAGACGGTCGAGCGGAACCTCAAACGGCGTTGAGGCGACGAGCAGGCGCGCTTTTCCATCGCGCACCAGGGTGGGGCTGGCTGTTGGCGCGGTCGGGGGAGCGGCGTTGTTCTTCGCCGCTTGTTTGGCGGCGGCGGCGCTGGCCT
>JANPIW010000074.1:0-8618 GCA_031425215.1 Verrucomicrobiaceae bacterium | reverse complement strand
TACTTTTGGGGTTGGACCAGAGAGCACGAACCATCGGTGGACGACTCATTGCGCCAGTGCGAGGTAGAGTTGGTGAAGCAGGGAGAGGTGCGAATGCAGGGCTTGGGGATTTTTTCAACAAGGAGTGAGGACAGAGTATTTGATTATTCGCGCGGTATTTATGTGACGATGAATGAGAGTGGAATCGAATCTCTCGGAAAAGCAATGGTCGCACAGGATCAAGCAGTTACAGTGTTTTCGCCGCCTATGGCTGCAGCTGCGATGCCAGCGCCAAAAGGAGCTTCTTCAGCGGGGCGGACACTCGCAATGGCGGAAGAAGGTGGTGGAAGTGGGGGAGGTGTGGGTGGTGGAGGACCTTTGGCAGGCAATGTGCAGCCCCCGATGATCCGCACGAACCTCGCCGATAGCGCGGTGTGGATCGCGAGCGTGAAGACGGACGCGGCGGGCGAGGCGGCGCTGGATTTTTCTTTGCCGGATAATCTCACGACCTGGAAGTTGCGGAGCTGGGTGATGGGGCCGCAGACGCAGGTGGGCGAGGCGAGCGTGGAGGTGGTCACGCGGAAGAACCTCATGGTGCGGCTGCAGGCTCCGCGCTTTTTTGTGGAGAAGGATGAGGTGACGATCTCGGCGAACGTGCATAACGAGATGGACAAGGCGCAGGAGGTGCGGGCGGAGCTTGAGTTGGAGGGTGTGTGTTTGGAGCTGGGCACTGACGGCAAGATGCCGTCACTCCTTGTGGCTGCGCATTCGGAGAAGCGTTTTGACTGGAAGGTGAAAGTCATCGCGGCGGGTGAGGCGAAGATTCGCGTGAAGGCGCTCGCGCAAGATGACTCGGACGCGATGGAGATGACCTTCCCGGTCTTCGTGCATGGCGCGCTGAAGGCGGATAGCTGGAGCCTCGCGCTGCGGCCTGAGCAAAACACGGCGCAGATTAAAGTGCGCGTGCCCGCCGAGCGCAGGCCGGAGGCGACGCGGCTGGAGGTGCGGTGGTCGCCCACGCTGGCGATGTCGCTCGTGGATGCGCTGCCGTATCTGGCGGACTACCCGTACGGCTGCACGGAGCAGACGCTGAACCGCTTCGTGCCCACGGTGATCACGCTTGGCGTGCTGCGCGATCTCGGGGTGGATTTGAAAAAGCTGAGTGACAAACAAGCGAACCTCAATGCGCAGGAGATCGGCGATCCGAAGAAGCGAGCGCAACGCTGGCAGGGCAAGGATCGCGAGGGGAAACCGAAGCGCACGGTCTTCGACGAGGCGGAGGTGAGGCGGATGGCGAGCGCGGGCCTGCAACGACTGGAGGCGATGCGAAATGGCGACGGTGGCTGGGGCTGGTTCCCCGGCGGGCGCGAGTCATCGGAGCACATCACGGCGGTTGTTTTGCACGGGCTGCATCTCGCGCGTGAGGCGGGGACGACGGTGCCGGAGGATTTGTTCGCGCAGGGCGTCGCGTTTCTGGATCGTCACGAGCAGGAGGAGTTGCGCCGCTTGCGGCTGCCGGAGAAAGCGGATCATCACAAGCCGCACCCGGACAACCTCGACGCGCTCGTGCATTCCGTGCTCGTGGAGCAAAAGCGTGGAGACAAGGACATGCGCGCGCGGCTTTACGAGCACCGGCAGAAGCTCTCCCGCTATAACATGGGGCTGCTGGGCCTGACGTGTCACGCGCTGGGCGAGCACGAGCGGCGCGACATGCTGCTGCGGAATCTGCGGCAGTTTTTGAAGCAGGACGACGAGAACCAGACGGCGTATCTCGATCTGGCGGGCGGGAGCTGGTGGTATTGGTATGACGACGAGACCGAGACGCAGGCGATGTTTTTGAAACTGCTCTCTGCCACCGAGCCAAAGGGCGATCTCCCGCCGCGTGTGGCGAAGTATCTGCTGAACAACCGTCGCAACGGCAGCTACTGGAACAGCACGAAGGACACGGCGGCGGTGATCGAGGCGCTTGCGGCGTTTGTGAAAGCGAGCGGTGAGCGCGAGCCCGATGTGACGGTGGAGGTGCTCGTGGATGGGAAGAAGACCAAGGAGGCGCGCATCACGAAGGAGAACTTGTTCGATTTCGACGGCACGCTGGTGATCGAGGGTGATGCGCTCGGGGCAGGGGAGCACACGGTGGAGTTTCGGAAAAAAGGAACCGCGCCGCTTTATGCGAACGCGTATCTGACCGCGTTCAGCAAAGAAGACGTGATACCCGCCGCAGGTCTCGAAGTGAAAGTGCGCCGCGCGTTTTACCGGCTCGTGGAAGAGAAACCAGGCACGAACGTCTCGGGCGCACGTGGACAGGTCATCAAACAGCAAGGCTTCAAATACAGCCGCATCGCCATCGCGAGTGACGCGGAAGTGAGGAGCGGCGATCTCATCGAGGTGGAGCTGACGGTGGAGAGCAAGAACGACTATGAGTATCTGATCATCGAGGACCCGAAGCCCGCAGGCTATGAGCCGGTGGAGGTGCGCAGCGGGTGGAGCTGGGAGGGATTGCAATCCTACCAAGAGTTTCGCGATGAGAAGGTGGCGTTCTTTGCGGAGAGGCTGCCGCGCGGCACGCACAACCTGCGCTACCGGGTGAAGGCGGAGATTCCAGGCCGTTTCTCCGCTTTGCCGACGAAGGTGGAGGCAATGTACGCGCCCGAGTTGCGCGGGAATGCGGAGGAGTTCAAGGCTCGGGTGGTGGAAGCGGCTCGATGACATATTTGAACCACGGACGCCGGGCGAGAAACAAGTTGTGACCTAATCGTGATGTGGACTAGACTCAGCTCGATGAATGTGAAGCGTCCGTTAGTCATTTTGTTCTTAGCCGGCAGCCTCGTCTCATGCTCCAGGAATCTGGAGCGGATCGCGCAGCTCTCGCAAAAACTCGAACAGTTGGAGGCTGAGCAGGAGGAGATCAGCAAGGAGCTGTCCGAGCAACGCACCAAGGTGCAGGTGCTTCACGGCGCCCGGGACAAATTGATGGAGGAAATGGTGACGAAGTCTGAAGAATTGGACACGTTCGTGGATCGGATCGGGGAATTGCAGAAGGGTTTTGTTTCCTACCGGAACGAGTATCGCAAATCCATCCGGGCGCGAACGAAGGGGCTGGTGCTGCCGGATTTTTCAGTGGGCACCAAGACCTACAAAGGGGTTTCGGGCAGCTCGGTGACGAGCACCGAGCTGGTGTTTCTGCACAGCGATGGCATGGGCAAGGTGGCGCTGGCCGACGCGCCGGCGAACATCCAGGAAATCTTTGCCTACGATCCGGCGGTGCCGAAGGAAAACTCGAAGACCGCGCAATCCGTCGAAGGGTTTCTCGACCAGATTATCAAACGGGGCAGGGAGCGTGCGGACGAGATCGCCGAGGCAAAGAACGCGCTTCAGAAATCGAAAATCATGACCAAAGCAACGAAGGGCGCGGGAGTGCCAGCAGGCATCCCCAATGGTCTGCAAGTGCCCGCCAGTCGTGACTGGCAGAGGCGCTCTAATTTCACCGGCAGCTATTACGCGCCGCTGCGGGACGAGGACAAGAATAAGAAGAGCGGCCATTGAGCAGCGCGCACGGGATGCAACGCGGCTTTGACGGCACGTCCCGGCCCCGCCATCATGCGCGCTCAACCATCAGCCACGCATGAAGATCAAATTTTGCGGTGCCGCAGGCACCACCACGGGTTCACAGCATCTGCTCGAGATCAACGGCCAGCGCATCCTGCTCGATTGCGGGCTGTATCAGGGGCGCCGACACGAGGCGTTTGAGAGGAACCAAAACTTCCCTTTTGATCCTAAGGCCGTCGATGTCGTGGTGCTTTCGCACACGCACATCGACCACAGCGGCAATCTGCCGAACCTGACGAAGCAGGGATTTCGCGGCAACATCTTCGCCACCAGCGCCACTCGCGATCTGTGCAGCATCATGCTGCCTGACAGCGCGCACATCCAGGAGAGCGATGTCGATTATGTGAACCGCCACCGGAAAAAGGAGGGCAAGCCGCCGGTGGAGCCGACGTACACGATCCCGGACGCGCAGCAATGTTTGCGGCAGTTTGTGACCATCGACTACGACCGGCCCATCCGCATCGCTGATGGAGTGACGCTCACTTTCATCGACGCGGGCCACATCCTCGGCTCCGCGCAGGTGATCCTCGACATTGATGATCGAGACGACGGAAAGAAGAAGCGGCTGTTGTTCTCAGGCGACGTGGGCCGGCCCAACAATGACTTGCTTGATGATCCTGCGCCGAGTGATAAAGCGGACATCGTCATCATGGAGAGCACTTACGGCGGACGAAAGCACGAGATGCCCGCCGCCACATCGGATCACATCTGCCACATCATCCGCCGCGTGGTGGAGCGGCGCTCAAAGCTCATCATCCCGGCCTTCGCCGTCGAGCGCACGCAGCAGCTTCTTTTCACGCTCGATCGACTGCGCCACGACAACTGCTTTCCTTCCGTGCCCGTGTATGTGGACAGCCCGCTGGCCGTCAGCGCCACAGAGATTTTCCGTCTGCACACCCACGCGCTCAAAGCTGGCATCCGCGACGCGATGTTCATGCGCGAGGGACCGTTCGGCTTCGACGGCCTCACACTCGTGCGCAAGGTCGATGACTCCAAGGCGCTCAATCACGTCAAAGGCCCGGCCATCATCATCTCTGCCTCCGGCATGGCGGAAAACGGCCGCATCCTCCATCACCTGCGCAACAACGTGGAGAACCCGCGCAACATCATCCTCTTCGTCGGCTACTGCGCTGAGAACACGCTCGGATGGAAGCTGCGCGAAGGCTGGAAAACCGTGAACATCTTTGGCGATGAGTTTCATGTGAAGGCGGACATTGAGACGCTCGACTCCTTCTCCGGCCACGCCGATCACGACGAGATGCTTGGCTGGTTTGACCGTGTCGGTGGAGCAAAGAAGAATGTGTTTCTCGTGCATGGAGAGCCTGAGAGATCCGGCATTCTGCGCGATGCCCTGGCCGAGCGGAATCCGGACAAGAAGATCGAGGTGGCGCGGCTGCTCCAGGAGGCGGTGGTGTAGAACTTTGCGCGCGGGCAAAAGACCAGCGCTCCATGGCCGGACGATAGACTGTGTATGCGCGGACTCTTTCTCTCCTTCACTTTCGTCACCACCCTGCTGGGCACTCAGGCGCATGCGGCCGAAGCACGAATGAAATCCCGTGCGCAAAGGCCCTCGTGCGCCGCCTTGTGTGCTCAGCTTGGCAACGTGATTCGCGCCCACCCCGACAAGCTCGTCATGGCGGTGGAGGACGCGCTGGTCATCAATGAGTCATGCACCCGGGAGATCATCTCCATGGCCATCGACGTCGCGCACGCGGATCCCGGTCGCGTGCGGCAGATCTATGAGGCAGCCGTGAAGGTCGTCCCGCACCGGAGGGATGAAGTGTGGCAGGCGGTCAGGCGGTTTTCCGTGCCCGCAGCCCGTCCCATGAGAGAGCCGGCTCTGGAAGTGCGCCGCGCCAGGCTGCCAGACAGCAACCGCCCGGCCGTCATCGAAATCCGCCGCGCCCAATCCCCGCAGGCACGCGGCAAAGAATCGATCCCTGAGATTCGCCGCGCGATTGTTCCGACGAAGCAGTGAAGCGCTGATTTATTCAGCAGTGTGTCGCCGCCATGAAGTAAGCCGGATGTGTTTGGCGACGAGCGCCTCGAATGCTTCATCGGCAATTATCGCCAAACTATCCGACTGGTCGGCGGACATCGCGGCATCCGGCATTCTCTGCGCGTGCGCACAAGTTCGGCGGAGGCTCGCCTCTCGTGTCATTTAAGCGGCGCGTTTCGCGGGCGCAAAAACGAGCAGCACCCGTGGCAGACTTTGAAGCCGCCTGGCACGCCGGTTGAAAAAACTTTGTTACCAATTCCGGCCGTTGCGTCAGGAGCGAGCAGCCATCCATCACACACACCATGAATTCTCATCCTCACCCCACCTCTCCGTCATCTCTCACGCACCTCTGGCTTCGTGCTTTTGGCGCGTCGCTTGCCGTCATCACGTTGATGCTTCTGAGCGCAGCGCCGACGGCGCAAGCGCAGCAGTATTCGTTCTCTACCTTCGCGGGCACACCGCAGTTGGCGGGGACGAATGACACGCGAGGGCTTTTCAACCAGCCCTACCACATCGCGCGTGACAGCAGCGGGAACATTTATGTGGCGGACTCGAACAGCGCCACGATCCGCAAGATCACGTCGGCGGGTGTGGTGTCCACGCTGGCGGGCGCTGCAGGACAGTTCGCCAACACGGATGGCACGGGCGCGGCGGCGCGGTTTTCATTTCCGTCTGGCATCGCGGTGGATAGCAGCGGGAATGTCTATGTGGCGGATGCGGCTGCGACCACGATCAGGAGAATCACGCCGGGCGGGGCGGTGACGACCTTCGCGGGAGCGGCATTCACCATTGGGAATGTGAATGGCACCGGCAACGCGGCGCGCTTCAACCAGCCGGGCGCGCTGGTGGTGGATGCGACGAGCACGAACTTGTATGTCTCGGATGGATTCAACAACACGGGAAATCACAACATCCGCAAAATCGTGCTCGCCACCGCGGTGGTGACCAACCTGGCAGGGCCGACGGGCAGCACGGGCGTGACCGGCACGGCGGACGGCACGGGCACGGCGGCGCGCTTTAACCGGCCAGCAGGCATGGCCATCGATGCTAACGGCGACATCCTGGTGTGCGACTTCGCGAATTTCACGATCCGCAAAGTGACGCCTGCTGGTGTGGTGACGACGTTTTGCGGATTGGGCTTCACCGCAGGCAGCGTGGATGGCACGGGCAATGCGGCGCGTTTCACTGGCCCCATCGGCATCGCCATCACCGGTGCGAACAACACGATCTTTGTCACCGAGTCCACCAACAACACGATCCGCCGGATCACGTCCGAAGGCGTGGTGACGACGCTGTGCGGCCTTGCCGGTGTGTCCGGCGCGGTGGATGGCACGGGCGGCAATGCGCGGCTGAACACGCCCATCGGCATCGTCGTTGATGGCACGAGCAACACGCTGCTGGTGGCGGAGTTTGGCAACAACGACATCCGCCGTGTGAGCTATCCCGACGGCGCCTGCACGACATGGGTGGGCGCGGCAGGCATACCGGGATCGGCAGACTCCGTGCCCACGACTCTCAATGGGCCAACTGGTGTCGCGCGCGACAGCAGCGGGAATTTTTATGTGTCGGACTGGTCAGGCAACGTAGTGCGCAAGATCACGTCCGGCGGCGTGGTGAGCACCTTTGCCACGGGATTCAACCGGCCCTACGGCATCGCCATCGACGCGACGGGGAATCTCTATGTCGCCGATCAAAACAACCATGCCATCCGAAAGATCACGCCCGCCGGCGCAGTGAGCACTTTTGCCGGGCAGCTCGGCACCAGCGGCAATGTGGACGGCACGGGCGGCGCGGCGCGGTTTAATAATCCTTACGATGTGAAGGCTGACGCAGCGGGAAATTTGTACGTCGCCGATTACGGCAACCACACGATCCGCAAGATCACGTCGGGCGCGGTGGTGACGACGTTCGCGGGCTTGGCCACGCAGTTCGGCAGCGCGGATGGCCTGGGATCCACGGCGCGGTTTAATTCACCCGCCGCCGTGGCGGTTGATGGCGCGAGCAATGTCTATGTGGCGGATCGTGGCAACAGCACCATTCGCAAGATCACACCAGGCGCGGTGGTATCGACGCTGGCCGGTCTCGCGGGCAGCAGCGGCAGCACGGACGGCACGGGCACGGCGGCGCGGTTCAATCTTGGTGAATCGGGTTTGGTAAGTGATGCGACGGGAAATCTGATCGTCGCCGACCAGAGCAACAACACGCTGCGCAAAGTGTCGTCCACCGGAGTGGTGACGACGCTGTGCGGCCGGGCAGGAACTTCGGGCAACACGGACGGAGTGGGCAGCGCAACGCGTTTCAACTATCCGCTCAAAATGGTGCTCGATCCGCAGGGCAATGTGTATGTGCCCTGCTACAGCAGCCATACCGTGCGCAAGGTCACGCCCGGCGGCGCGGTGAGCACGTACATCGGCACGCCGAGTCTGGCGGGTGCGGGGAACACGGGCGGTATTTTCAATGGCTGCGCGGGAGTGACGCTGGACACGTCAGGCAATGTGTATGTGGCGGACCAGAACAACCACGCCATCCGCATGATCACACCAGCTGGAGCTGTGTTCACCTATGCGACTGGTTTCAATAAACCGTATGCGCTGACCATTGATGGCTCGGGCAATCTTTATGTCGCCGACACTTTCAACCACGCGATCAGGAGAGTGACAACTGCCGGAGTCGTCAGCACACTGGCGGGACTGCCGGGCACCTCGGGCAATGTGAATGCCACGGGCATCTCGGCGCGCTTCAGCCGGCCCTACGGCATCTCGATCGACGCCGCTGGCGCGTTTCTTTATGTCGCCGATTACGACAACCATGCGATCCGCAGGGTGCAGATCAACAACGGCGCGGTGACGACGTTCGCGGGTTCGACGAGCGGTGTCTCCGGGCTTGTAAATGCCACGGGGACTGCGGCGCGTTTCAATGGTCCAAATGGAACGGCGGTGGACTCCGCAGGCAACGTCTATGTCGCGGACCGGGGGAACCATGTGATCCGCAGAATAACATCTGGCGGGGTTGTGACGACATGGGCGGGATCGGG
>JANPIW010000073.1:0-8259 GCA_031425215.1 Verrucomicrobiaceae bacterium | reverse complement strand
CTTGTCGCGCCGCGTGGTCTTTTTCTTCCGCGCGTACTCCTGTTGGGCAAAGCTCAGTTGTCGTTCCATGCCTGTGAACTTACCCCACCGCGCAACTTCTTTTTGCTCCTGATTGCCGCGCCGATTAAATCAGCGGTTCCTTAGCGTCATTCAATGGAAGCAACGGTTTCATTTCCTTTGGCGCAAGCGCTCTCAACTCGGCCAGCTTGGCCGCGTGCTCGGCTTTCGTTGCGAGATTGGTCCACTCGTGCGAATCGGTTTCGATGTCGTAAAGCTCCTCCTCGTCGCCTTGATAATGGATGTAGCGCCAGCGGTCGGTGGTGATGGCGTAGTTTTCGGGCTTGTCGAGATGGGTGATGGCGGCGTGAGGCCATGCGGCGGAGGGATTCGCCAAAAGCGGAACGAGGCTGCGGCTTTCGATGCCGGGCTTGGCGGGCAGGCCGCAAAGATCCGTCAAGGTGGTGAATAGATCGACGAGACTGACGGGGCGATCACACACGCTGCCGGGCTGGGTGCCATCTGCGAGACCGGGCACGCCTTTCGGCACGCGAATCATGAGTGGCACACGGGCGCAGGCACGCCAGCCGGTGAACTTTTGCCAATGCTCCTTCTCGCCGAGATGCCAGCCGTGATCGCTCCAGAGCACGACGATGGTGTTGTCACGCTGCGGGCTGTTTTCGAGCGCATCCAGCACGCGTCCCAGCATCGCATCAGCAAAGTGGATGGACGCGAGATAGGCCTGGATGCCTTTCTTCCACTGCTCGTGCTTTTGGATGTGCTCGAAGTAGCGATTGCGTCCGAGCCTCTGACCCGCAGGCGGAATATCATCGAGATCATCCGCTTTGTAGCCGGGCGGAAGTTGGATCGTCTCAAGAGGAAACGGCTCAAAGTATTTCTTCGGCACGAACCACGGCTCGTGCGGCCTGTACAGCCCGCAGGCGAGGAAGAACGGTTTCTCGTGCGTGCGCTGGAGTTGCTCGCCTATCCACTTCGTCACCAGCCAGTCGCCGCCGAACTCCTCGTCCGTCACATCGAGCGCGGCCCAGTCTGTCTCCACATATTGCCAGTCGCCAGCACGCGGCAGATTCACGGGTCGCTTGCGCGGATAAAACGTGCGAGGAAAGGGATCGTCCTTCGCCTTGTCCGGGAAGTAGTCATCCCAGCTCTGCGGATCGATGACGTAGTGCAGCATCTTTCCCGAGCCTGCGCTCCAGTAGCCGTTGCGCGAAAAGTAGCGAGGCAACAGCTCCGCGTCCGGCAATACCTCACGCATCTTTTGCCTATTATTGTAAAGCCCCGAGCGATGCGGCATCAGCCCGGTCATGATCGCCGTGCGCGAGGGATTGCACGAGGCCGCTGCCGTGTAGGCATTGCGAAACAACACACCGCTCGCCGCGAGCCGATCGATATTCGGTGTCTTCGTCTGCGGATGCCCGCCGAGGCAGCCGATCCAGTCATTGAGATCATCGAGGCCGATGAAGAGCACGTTGGGCTTGGCCGCATGAAGCAGGGTGCATGGGGCAAGGAGCCAGAGGATAGCGAAGAGATGTTTCATGTTACTTGAGGCGCAATACCTTCTCCATCGCCTTGATCCGTGCATCGTCCGGCTTGCCATCGGCTTCGAGCGTGGGCTGGAGCCAGCCGCCTTCGTCGTGCTCGTTCCAGGCGTAGATGAGGATGGCATTCGCTGGGTTGAGATCGCGATTCGCATGGGTCCAGGCGATGGCTGCGCGGATGTGAGCAGCGAGTTCATCGGGCGTGGCCGTGGAGGCATCACGGAGCGGTTTTTGTTGCGTGGGCGGTGTGGGATCAGGCGTGGCTTTGATCCATGAGCACCAAGGCGGCGGGCGCTCCTGTCGGGGGCGTGTGTCCCAGCCTGCGGTGGCAAAGGTTATGCACGGGCTGCGCTCGCGCTTCCATTTGGCCCACAATTTTTCACTCACATCATGAGAGGTGAGCCGCGCATAGGATTCGGGATCAGTCGTGTAACCTTTGCCCGAGCAGGCATACTCGGAGATGGCGTCGAAGCCGAGCGCCTCGCGGTCTTTTTCCGCCTCCCAGCCCATGAGCACGAGATAGGGTGCCTTCATGCCTGCGGCGATGGTTTGACGCTTCAATTCATCCCAATCGGCCTTGCCGAGTTTTTGAGTCTTGGCGAACAAACAGAGCAGCGGTCGGCCATCGAGCACGGTTTGGTAATAGGGATTTCGGAAATGCTCCACGAGCCTGTTCCATGCCTTTGCGCCCATTTTATCCAGACGTGCTCCTTCTTCGACGAGGCAGTAGCGAATGCCTTTTTTGTCCTTCGCGGCTAGGTAGCGATTCAGTCCGATGCTCATGCCCGGCGCTTCATCCAAGTAGTCGAGAAACGCCCAGTAGTTCAGCTCCGCCTGCGCCGCATACGCGATCTCCTGTTCCATGATGGCCTGCGAGTCGCCGTTGATGCTCACCTTGCCTTCGCTCACCACCCGAGCGAACCAAGGCAGGCGAAAATGATATTTGGGCTGCCCGAGCGATGCCTCCACAGCTTTTACCACGCCACCATCGCCATACCATCCGTCCCAGCGAATGGCGCCGACGATGGGTTTTTCATTTGGCTCCGCCGCATGGAACATGGCGCATGGGGCGAGGAGCCAGAGGAGCGCACTGAGCTTCATGATTTGTGTGAGAGGCAAGAGTGAATGCTCTCACTTACCCGGCACGATCCAGATGTTCCGGAACGCGACCGGGTTGTTGTGGTTTTGCAGAAACACGGGGCCCTCGGGTGCTGAGAGCGGAGTGCTCATCGGGGCGGCCGTTGTGAAGTCTTTCGCCAGTTCGAGGTTCTCATGCACGAGCACGCCGTTGAGCTTCACGGTGATGCGTGGCCAGGCGGTGCGTTTGCCGGCTTCATCGAACTTTGCGGCGCTGAACTCGACGTCGTAGGTCTGCCAGGTGAGCGGCGGCAGGCATAGGTTGAGCCGCGGCTTTGAGATGGAGTAGATCCCGCCGCATTCGTTGTCCCTGCCTTCGAGGCCGAAGGAGTCGAGGATCTGCGTCTCCCAGCGACCGCTGTGATAGATGCCGCTGTTGCCGCGCTGCTGGCCGCGAGCACTTGGCATGTAGGGCGTGCGGAACTCGAGATGAAGTGTGTAGCTGGTGAAGCGCTGCTTGCTGGTGCAGCCCGTGGCAAGCAGGTGGCCGTTCTCCACTTTGCCATTTTCCCACGCATCCGCATTCGTTCCGTCGAAGAGCACCACGGCTCCCTCCGGTGGCTTTGCATCCAGCGTGGGGCTGCTTCGATTGATGCGTGTCAGTTTCTTTTTCACGCCTGCATCGACGGTGACGAAAAGCCGACTCTCGTCGATCACAGCGGTGAATCGTCCGGCATCATCCTTCAAAGCTAGGGCCTCCGCCGTCCTGCCGCCTTTGAGGTGGTGGCGAGCTTTTCCAGGCTCCCATCCTGCGCCGGGAAGACCACCTTCGAGCAGCCAGGCATCGAACTTGCCCTCGCCGAGCGCCACCAACTGCAACCCCATCCCATCACCGCCATACTCGCCTTGGACAGCGAAGTCCGAGTCCTCATGCCGCGCGATCTCGGGATCAGTCCATGCTTGGTGAGGCACACGCGGTTGAGCATGCACAGGCATGAATGCGAACACGCTCAAGATGGAGGCGAGGTAGAATGTGAAGGATGTTTTCATTTGGATGAATCTGCAGACGTTCCGGCTGTAACGTCCTCATCTTTTACCGTCCATCTTTTTGCCGGTAATCAGGGAGGATGAGGCAATCATATGGGCGGTAAAAGATGGGGAAGCAGGCTTTGGCAAGCGCCTCTTGTATCAAAGAGTTTCGCCAAAGCGCCAGCCTTCACGAGCAGGTTCTTTGACGAAGGCATTCAGCTCGGGATGATTGGTGATCTGCCCGGCCTTGGCATCCCACTCGATGCGGGTGTTGAAGCGCTGGGCGAGCACGCCGAGCAAAATGATCTCGGTGAGATTGGCGGAGATGCTGAAGTTGGAACCCGGCTCCGGCCCTTCGCCCTTGATGGCTCGCATCCATTCGCGAAACGGTCCGCCTTGCACGCGAGGGATCGTCTTCGGCGGAGGATTGCTGCCCCACGACCTGCGCACATCTTCCGGCAGGATGGCCGGTGGCCCGGCGTGAGTGCCACAACCGAGCAAACCCTTCGTGCCGACCATCCAGCAAGCACGACCGAGATGTGCGGCATGCTCCGCACCGAAGGCATCAATGCGCCCGACTTTCTTCCAGTCCTGCGGGCCATCAAACCAGTCGAGTTTGACCGGACCGCGTGTGCCTTTGGCAGGGAAGTGGAAGCGGATGTGGCTGGCGCTTGGAATCAGGCCATCAAGGGACTTCTCACGACGCAGGCACTCGACCACCGTGGGCGGATCGAGATCAAGCGCCCAGACGGGCGTGTCGAATGTGTGGCAACCGAAGTCGCCGAGCATGCCAGAACCGAAGTCATAAAACGCACGCCACTTCTGCGGCAGATAGTCGCGGTAGAAGTCACGTTTCGCTGTCGGGCCGAGCCAGAGGTCCCAGGACAATCCATCCGGCACGGGAGAAGCAGGTGGCGGCATGGTGGCAGGATTGCCAAAATGTTTTCCGCCCATCTCAGGCCCGCCGTTGCGACAAAAGACCTGCGAGACATCGCCGATGACTCCAGCACGCACCGCTTCCACTGAGTTCCGAATGCCTTCGTCAGCGTGGCCTTGATTGCCCATTTGCGTGATGACCTTGTAGCGATCCTTCGACGCGGCCAGCGTGCGGCACTGCCAGATGTTATGGGCGAGCGGCTTCTGCGTATAGACATGAATCCCACGCTCCATGGCCATCTGCGTGGCAGCAAAGTGCGTGTGATCCGGCGTCGAAACCACCACGGCATCGATCTCCTTGTGCATCTTGTCGAGCATCACGCGGAAGTCCTCAAAGAACGGCTGGCCCGTGCGCCAGCTCTTCATGTTCTCCGCGCGTTGGTTTTGATCCACATCGCAGAAAGCGACGAGGTTTTCCTCCGAGCATCCTTGATTGTAGGGCTGCTGCGCAATCCATCCGCCCGAGCCGATGAAAGCAATGTTAAGCTTCCAATTCGCCGACTTCCCCGGCTTGCCAATGGCGAAATGAGGGACAGTGCTGGCAGCGACTCCAGCGGTGGTTTGAAGGAAGGTTCGGCGGTTCATGGGGTGAAGGGAGTGCAGAAGAATGAGGGCTACGGATGATCGAGGTATCTCTGTGCAATCACCTCGCCCAGCTTCACCACACCGGCGGTATCGAGCACGAGTTTTTCGCGCTGCGGCGGCAGATCGAAAGCCTTGATGTGGATGAAGGCGGGATCACTCGTCGCGAGGGCGGCGAGATCGGCGGTGATGTCGAGGTTGGTGAGGCCTTTTTGATCCGGCGGCGGCTGTTGGCTGACGAACCACTTCAGCGATGGCATCGCCAAATCCTGGCGACTTTGGGCGACGGTCGATTGCAGCCACTTCGCGGCTTGGCGGCGATAGGGGCCGAATGCCATGTCGTTCTCGCCGGCGTGATAAAAGATGCCGGCAAGCTCCACGGCATGGCCTTTTTCTTTCAGTTCCTGAATCGCGCTGCGGACGAAAGCGATGAAGGTCGGAAATACATGCATGTCCTTGGCCGCTGTGCCTTCGGGTGTCCAATCGTTCATCTGCGTGCCGCTGTGTGTGAATTTGGCGATGGCGATGTTGCCCTTCTCCGTAGCTCGCAGCGTCTTCGCAAAGCTCAACTCCGGCCCAAAGGTGTCGTATGGGCCTGCTGGCCCGAGTGGCTCCCAGCCCTTCGAGGTCTTGAAGCCGCCACCGAGGCTGTATTTGAAGGTGATCTGCGCATCATCACTCGCTGCGGCACCGAGTTCTTGCTGGAAGGCACGCTCGCCCTCCATGTTGCGATGTCCGGCGAGGACGAAGAGTTTTACTGAGCTGCCTTTGGCATACGGCCAGGCTTTGAGCGGCCTGTCGGCGCCGGTTTCGATGCCAAGCGTGCGCAGATACGCGTCCGCATGATTCACGCCGTGCTCGAGCTGGCCGAGCGTGCCGTAGTGATAGTGCAGGCCCGCCTCGCCACCTATCTCCACGGCATCATGCGAAGTGGGGATGTAGGTCGTGAGAGGATCAGCCGAAGTGACGGCTTTCTGCGCTGTGCGGATGGCGAGCATGTTATCGCGATTGTCCATGCCCCAGATGGTCTTCGTGCAAAGCTCGCCGATGTAGAAGCGCAGGTCCGGCAGTTTCAAATCGCGACGCCAGCAGGCGATGAAGTTCTTCAAGTTCGCCGCATAGGCTGGCTTGAAAGCCTTGTCGAACATGTCGTTCTCACCCTGATGCCACACGAAGCCTTCGATACGATACGCGGTCTTCTTTCGTTCCAACTCGGCGAGCGAGGCACGCACATGATCGAGAGCCAGCGGGTAAAGCTTGAAGCCGTCCGGCGTGTCGGGATTCCAGTCTTTGCCCAACGTCGTGCCACCCGAGGCAACCTTGATGATTGCGATGGGCGCTTCGATGCTCTGCGACACCTTTTTGGCAAAACTCAGCTCGGGACCGAAGTAGTCACGAGTCGGCTGCATCGGAATCCAGCCATCCGAGGTCTCCATGTTTTCACGCCCGAGCTTGTAGGAGAACAAAACCTTCGCCTGCGGCTGGTCCAGCCCCGCAAACGGCGGGAAGCGATTGATGTCCTTCACCTTCGAATGCGTGCCCACCATGTTCGACTGGCCGGCGAAGATGAAAACGCGCAGGGTTTTCGTGTCGGTGTCAGCGCTGAAAGCGGTGACCGAGGCAAGGAGGAAGAGTGCGATGAAATTCTTCATGGATGTCGTGGTGCTGCGGTCATTTTGAAGTCATTCCGAGCTGGTCGAAGAGGAATGCTAGCACGTCTGCCTTCTGCGTGATCTTCTCGGACAAGGCTGTGCCCATGCCGTGTCCTGATGCGGAGCTGAAGCGAGCAAGCACGGGGTTCCCGGAGCTGGTGGCGGATTGCAGCACTGCCGTCATGCGGCGGCTGTGCGCGGGGTTCACGCGACCATCGGTTTCGCCAGCGAGGAAAAAGACTGCCGGATAGGCCGTGCCGTTTTTCACCTGATGAAAAGGCGAGTAGGCGTAGAGGGCGCGGAACTGCGCGGGGTCTTTCACGGAGCCAAACTCGGTGACGTTGAAAGCGCCGTTCGGATCAAGCTCGACGCGCAGCATGTCATAGAGACCCACATGCGCGACGACGGCACGCGCGAGCTGCGGATGCTGCGTCAGAAAGGCTCCCATCAGCAAACCGCCGTTGCTGCCGCCTTCGACGGCGAGTTTGTCAGCGCTTGTGTAGCGGCGCTGGATGAGGTGCTCAGCACAGGCGGCGAAATCATCGAAGACGTTTTGCTTCTTCGTCAGATTACCCGCGAGATGCCATTCCTCACCGTATTCACCACCGCCGCGAATATTGGCGACGACGTAGATGCCGCCGCGATCAAACCACAGGCGATGCTCAAAGTTAAACACCGGTCTCATGCAATGGCCGTAGCCGCCGTAGGCATAGAGCAGAGCGGGATTGCTGCCATCAAGCGGCGTGCCTTTGCGGCGGAGAATATTGATGGGCACCTTCGTTCCGTCTTTGCTGATGGCGAACTCACGCACGGCCTCGATGTCGCTAAAATCCACGGGGGAAGTGTTGAAGAGCGCTGTCTTTTCCACACTCGTTTTAGCAGGATCGTAGAACATCCATGCGGCAGGCGCGACGAAGCTGGTCTGGCGAAAGAGAAGGCGCTCATCCATGACGAGCAGCCCGCCGAGTCCCGTCGCGACGGGCATGGGAACGATGCTCTCATGGCCGCCATCCAGATCCAACTGCCGAATGCGCGAAGGCCCTCCGATCATGTCTGCGATGAAAAGATGTTTGGCCGTGAGCAGGAAGCCCTCGATCACCGCGTCACTCTCCGGCACGATCACCTTTGCCTCGCTCAGCACGCCGGTGCTGGGCATCCGCAACAGCTTGCTGCGTGGCGAGTCCTTCACGGAGCGCAGATACAGCGCGGCTCCATCATGGCTGAAGTCGATTTCCTTGATGCCATCCTCATGGCGGGTGACCTGGCGCCAAGGCGAGCCTGCCTTGGTTTCGCGGAGGTGATGGGAGAACTCGCCGCCATCGCCATTCGCCACGCTGGCGAGCAACCAGCGGCCATCATCCGAGGTGTGCAGCTCGATCTCGGCGATGCGTGGGAAGTCTTTTCCTGCGGAGTATTCATCGCTGCTC
>JANPIW010000072.1:0-3586 GCA_031425215.1 Verrucomicrobiaceae bacterium | reverse complement strand
GCAATGGTCAGCTCGCGCGCAAAACCCTCGCCCCAGCCAGTGAGCACGTCGAGCATCCGCCGCAAATTGTCTGGCGCATCATCGACGATAATGTCCGCATCGAGCGTGAGTCTCGGGTAGCCATTGAAGATGACCGCAAGCCCGCCGACAACGGCGAACTCAACTCCGCCGCTGGCGAGGGCGACCAACAACTTTCCGTATTGGGAAAGGCTCTGGCTCTGTTCCGCGGAGTCCGTCATGGCCGATGGTCTGTGCAAGGAAGTTTTGCATGTCCTCGAGCTGGCGCAGCCGGTCCATGGCCGTATGCGCACGACCGACGGCCTTGCGGACAGGCTGCTGCATGGGGTCTGGAGTGGCGGGCATGGAGGATCATAGTGGAGCGCTCTCGTTTTGTCAGCCGCGCATTGCGCGGCATTGATGCTAGCGACACAAACGGGCGCGCGGAAGTCTTTTCTCGCACGGCGCGCTATCGAGAATGCACATGCGCCCTGACTGAACGCTCACGCGGTTCAGCTACGCGCGGCGCGCGTCCGCGCGCTGTAGCCGATGGCGTCAGCCTTCGGCCTGCGGTGGCTGTTCACCCTGCAATAGCAAATCCTCATGCGGATCAATGTCACTCTGACTGAACGCGGTTCCGCTACCACGCAAAAACGGCTCCAGCACAGAGCGCGGGAGCCGTTCTCAACATGAAGCGTCCGGTGAAGCTTACGGCTTCGGCGGCGCGGGGGGAGGAGCAGGCGGTGCTGGTGGCGGTGGCGGCGGATCAGCAGGTGTGTTTGGCACCGCGACTGGAGTATTCGCCTTCACCGCCTCGGCGGCTTTGGCTGCGGCATCCTTCACGGCAGCCTCCGCTTTCGCGGCGCCTTCCTTGATGGCTTCGCTCGCCTTGTCAGCACCTTCCTTGATGGCCACTTTGGCCTGCGCAGCGCCTTCCTTGGCTTTCTCGGCCGCGTCGTTGCTCACAGCTTTGGCGGCCTCGCCCACTTTGTCCGCGGCATCCTTGGATGCTTCCACTGCCCTGTCCACCGCGTCTTTAGCCTTGGCCGACGATTCACTTTTCTTTTCTCCGCACGCGGCAAGCGCGAGGACGGAGAAACCGATGAGGAAATAATGTTTGAGTTTCATAGCCTTGACAGGGTAGCAACTCGCGCGCCGCACACAAGCGATGTCTCATGCGCCGGGTTTACTGGCCGTCATCCGTCGATCTCCACCAGCCGCACCTTCAACCCTGCGGCCTTGGCAAGCGCAGCCTGGCGGATGTCGCAGGTGATGAAATCTTTGCACTTCAGCAAGATGGCAGTTGCCACATGGATGACATCGAGAGTCCGCGTTCCGAGCTTCGCCGTATGGGCGGAAGAGAGTTTCTCGAATTGTTCCAACAGCTTTACGGCATCCGGCGACACACGGCGGACCCCCGCCCCACGAAGCATATGATTCAATCTGGCCTCGGCTCGATGCCGTTGTTTTTTGATTTCAGCGAGCTTGCTCGCAGGAGAATTGGCGACATCCACGAATTCAATCGCGCGCAATGTGTTGCGCACCTCCATCTCATGCAGATCACAAAAGCAGAGCGTCGGCCTGCCCATTGCCCGCAACTCATCCCGCGCCGCATCGGTGCCGGAATCTGATGACACGAGGCTAACCAGGAAACTGCTGTCCGCGTAGTGCATCGCTCACCGGTTGCCTCGAGACTCGATCAGGATTTGAGCTGCTGATTTCCCTTCGCGTCTCGGCTCGGAGTCCAGCTCCACAAAGTAAGCTTCCCACCACGCCTCATCGGGCCTGCCCTCATCGCCTCCACTGTTTGTCTCAAGAGGCGCGGGATGCACCACCCAGAGCGGCTTGCCAAGTTCGGTAACTTGAACACTCTCACCTTTCGATGTGAGATGTTTCATCGTAGCAGGCTTCTTGACGAGTTGATCTAAGGTGAGCGTCTTCACGGCACCAGCATAGCAGGCCACCCTGCTGATTTTCAAGAGCGCATTTCACCCGTTAAGCCGTAACACGCGCGGCTCGCTCACCCGTCGATCTCCACCAGCCGCACCTTCAGCCCCGCAGCCTTGGCAAGCGCGGCCTGGCGGATGTCGCAGGTGATGAACATATCGCCCACGATCAGCGTCCCCGATACTCACCCGGCGCGACGCCAACCCAGCGCTTGAACACGCGCGAAAAAATCGCCGCGTTCGCGTAGCCGACATTCGCGGCGACGACTTCGAGTTTGTCGCCGCCGCTCTCCAGCAGGCTGCGCGCGCGCTCCATGCGCAGACAAGTGAGATGCTGCATCGGGCTGCGGCCCAGTTCTTTCGTGCAAAGACGGCGCAAATGCTCCGGGCTGCAATGGCTGCGATGCGCCAGCTCGGCCAGCGTCCAGTCGCGCATCAAATCCTGCTCCACATTGGCCCACAGCTTTGCCACGCGCGGCTCACGGCTCCGCCACGGTTGCGCGATGCGCTGGATCGTGGCGTGCAGCAGCTCCAGCCAGTGATGAACCATTCGCGGCTCGCGCTCGCCATCCCACTCGGCACGCAGGCCGCTCATGATGCGCACGATTTCGTCCGCGTGCGCCGCCGGCATCACGGGCGATGCCGCGCCGACCACGGGCATCACAAAACTCGGCTCGTCATAGCGCACCCATGCAAACCTCCAGCGCTCGCGACTCCTGGCATAAAATGCATTCAGCACTCGTGGCGGCGCGAGACACACCATGCCCGGCTTCACACGCTGCCAGCGTCCATCGAGCATGATCTCCCCTTCCCCGCTCACACATGCCAGAACAAAACTCCCCGCCGGCGTCATCCGCACGCGTCTGTATGGCGGCAGCGCCTCATCCATGCCAAGGCGCGCGATGCGGTGCGTCGTCATCTCCACACACTCGCGCGCCTCCACCACCCAGCGCCGCGTGCGCGGGCCGTCCATGGTTGTTTCGATGAGATCACTCATGTCCTCTTTCTGGCTCCGGCGCCATCTGGGGTCAACGACTCTTGTGCATTTCAGGCATGACACCGTGCATGTCGGCCTGCTAGTCTGCGCTTCGCACCTCGTATTCCCCACCACCATGAAACGCATCATTCCATTCCTCGCACTGGCATTCGCTGCTCTTCCGTCGCACGCACAGCCAGTTTACTTGTTCGACGGCAAGACCCTCGACGGCTGGGACTTCGATCCCAAAATCTGGCGTGTCGAAGACGGCATGATCACCGGCGGTTCCACCACGGAGAAGATCAAGGCGAACTACTTCATCTGCACGAAGAAGAACTACGCGAACTTCGAGTTGCGGATGAAGATCAGGTGCAGCGGCGATCCGAAGACGGGGTTGATCAATAGCGGCATCCAGATCCGCAGCGTGCGCGTCCCGGGTGGGGCGCACATGAGCGGCTATCAGGTGGACTGCGGGGCGGGGTGGTTCGGGAAAGTCTACGACGAGTTCCGGCGCAACCGCGTGATCTGGGCGCCGACGCCGGAGCAGCAGGCCGCGCTCGACAAGGTCGTGGATGTCTTTGGCTGGAATGAATACCACATCCGCGTCGAGGGGCCGCGCATCCAGACGTGGATCAACGGCGTGCTCTGCATCGACTACACGGAGACG
>JANPIW010000071.1:0-19149 GCA_031425215.1 Verrucomicrobiaceae bacterium | reverse complement strand
GGCGAGCAGATGGACAAGCTCGACGGGGATGCTTTTACCAGAGAACTGGCCAAGCTGGACCCTGCTGAGGAACAGGCAATGGCCGACTTTGGCCTCTCATCGGAGATAGCGGAATGGCCAGCCTACTGAGAGGTGACGTTTACTGGGCGGATCTTGAGCCGGTGGTCGGTCATGAGCAAGGCGGTCGTCGTCCGGTGCTCCTCATCAGCAGGACCGTGTTCAATGACCGGTCAGGCACCGTGATCGCACTTGCGATCACGAGCGCGGAACCCAAGGCTGGCTATCCGTTCACGCTAGAACTGAAAAAGACCTCCATGGGAAGACGGGCTTGGGTGAAAATTTCCCAGATACGAACGCTCTCGACAAGGCGGCTAACCAAGAAAATCACATCGTGTCATGCAACTGAACTCCAGCAAGTAGTCGAAGGCCTGAACGAGCTCGTCAGCAAGACGTGATAGAAAGACCCCAGCACCAGTAAAAGGGATCGAACCTCTCCACTCCAACACACATCACCCCCATGCCCTACAACCCCAACTTTCCCCAGGACAACGAGCGCATCGACGCGGCGCCGTTTCGCGAGCAATTTCAGAGCATCAAGGCGCTGATCGATGCCAACGCGGGCGGGGGCGGCGGGATCACGGATGTGGTGATCGATGGCGTGACGACGCTTTCCTCCGGCAGTCCGGCGACGGTGAGTGCGAGTGTGAGCGCCGGGGTGCTGCATTTGCAGTTCGGGATTCCGCAGGGCAGTGAAGGGCAGCAGGGTCAGGATGGTGCGACGGGAGGGCAGGGGCCGCCTTTTGCCACGGTGATCATCGATGCGGTGATCACGTTGCCAGCGGGCAGCGCGGCCACGGTGGTGGCTACCTTTGATGGCACGAATGTGCATCTCACCATCGGCCTGCCGCAAGGCAATGACGGTGCTCAAGGCGAGCAAGGCGTGCAAGGCGAACCCGGAGAGGTGACGGGCGCGCAGCTCGATGCGGCGATTTCCTCCACGAGCAGCAACACCAATGCGGTGTCCACCCTGGACACGGCATTCACGAATGATCCTCCGAGCCTGGCTGACCTGGAGCTGATGCGCGCGAAGTACAATGAGCTGGTGCTCGCGCTGCGCAGGTGACTTCCTCTTGCCACGCGGGTCGATCCCGGCACTATGCGGCGGCGCGAGGCGTGGATAGCTCAGCGGTAGAGCGGCTCGTTTACACCGAGTTGGTCGGGGGTTCGAATCCCTCTCCGCGCACCATTTTCTCCCGGCGCTCGTAACTAGAAGATCATGCCAAGTTCTGTCGGCGACACTGAAACGAAATTTCTGAACATCGGCTCGGCGGATGAGCCGTTCGTGTTTGCCTCGGGGGCAAAGCTGCCGGGGATCACGCTGGCGTATGAGTCGTACGGGAAGCTGAACGCGAAGAAGTCGAATGCGATTCTGCTTTTCCATGCGCTCTCGGGCAGCCAGCACGCGGCGGGTGTGACGACGACGGTGGAGGGAATCGGGGAGCGGTGGACGGCGGAGTGTCAGGCTGGCTGGTGGGACAATTTCATCGGGCCAGGGAAGGCGCTGGACACGAACAAGTATTTTATTTTGTGCGCGAACTATCTGGGCGGCTGCTACGGGAGCACGGGCCCGGCGTCGCTCAATCCGAAGAACGGGAAGCCGTGGGGAAGCAAGTTTCCGGAGGTGAGGAGCATCGATGTGGTGCGGTCGCAGGTGGCGCTGCTGGATCACTATGGGATCCAGAAGCTGCAGGCGGTGATGGGGGCGTCGATCGGCGGGTTGCTGACGATCAATTTCGCCACGCTGTTCCCGGACCGGGTGAGTCTGGTGGTGCCGATAGCGAGCGGGCCGCGCACGACGGTGCTGACGCGGCTGTCGAACTTTGAGCAGGTGATGGCGATCGAGAATGATCCGCATTTCCACGGCGGTGATTACTACGGCAAGCAACTGCCGGAGCTGGGCCTAGCGCTGGCGCGGATGATCAGTCACAAAAACTTCGTCCACCTGGACACCATCGAGCGGCGGGCGCGCAACGACCTGCTGCAAGGGGACGGGCAGCTCTCGTGGTATCATGTGCAGCACAATGTGGAGAGCTACATGCTGCATCAGGGGAAGAAATTCGTGAAGCGCTTCGACGCGGGCACCTACCTGCGCATCTGCAACATGTGGCTGCGCTACGATCCGCTGCGCGACGCGGGAGTGGAGAGCTATGAGGAGCTTTTCGCGGTGTCAAAGGCGGCGGGGCATCATTATCTGATCTTCAGCATCGACTCGGATTTCTGTTTCTACCCGGAGGAGCAGGCGGAGCTGACGCGGCATCTGGAGAAGGCTGGTGTGTCGTCGATGCACATCACAGTGCATTCGGACAAAGGTCACGATTCCTTCCTGCTCGAGCCGCAGCTTTACACGCCGCACCTCTCATACACGCTGGGAGGACGGTGGCGGACTGGCGCGGATGAGGAGCATGACACGGTGGAGTGAGCGCATCTGAACAACCTGTGAGCAGCGGAGCGAAACGCTCCGCATAAAACGGGGTGAGGCGAATAACCGCCTGGATGTTCGGAGTGACCACAGGCTTCGCACGATTCTGTGCGCAGTGTTTTTGGACATGGAACGCTTGAGTTTGCGGGGAAGAACAAGGTTATGCCATTTGTGCCCAGCTCTTATTACTGATATTAAATTGGAAAATAGATCCTCTTTCAATACCAGAGATGCGAAGAAGTGTGAATTGACACTCATCATGGTTCACTTGTTTCACGGAGCAGGGCAGGGAGGGCGTCGTCCTCGAGAGCGGTGCGCGCTGCTTCGATCTCGGCCTCTTTTTTGCTGCGTCCCCTGCCTCGACCCAGCAAGCGGCCCTGCCAGGTGACGGTGGCTTCGAAGTCTTTGAAATGATCGGGACCACTCTCGGAGATGATCGCGTAAGTCGGGGGCGAGCTGGCGACAGCCTGGATCATCTCCTGGAGCTGACCTTTGGGGTTTTGCTCGAGCGGTGAATGTGTCAGGCGCGTAAGCTCGGAGTCGAACGCGCTCAAGATAAAGGTGCGAGCGGCATCGAGGCCGCCGTCGAGATAAATCGCGCCGGTGAGGGATTCGAGGGAGTCTGCCAGCGAGTTGTCGCGGTCACGCCCCCCGTTAGCCTCCTCGCCCCGGCCCATGCGGATGAACTTGCCGAGACAAAGGGCGCGAGCGAGCTGCGCCAGTGCTTTGGTTGATACGAGCTGCGCGCGAGCCTTGGTGAGAATGCCCTCGTCAGCATCAGGCAGGAGGCGGTAAAGCTCATGGGAGAGCGTGAGCTGCAGGACAGCGTCTCCGAGGAACTCCAGACGCTGATTGTCAGCATGAGGCCGCTGGGTCTCATACGAGACACTGGCGTGAGTGAGCGCCTCCGCGAGGATGCGGGGATCCGTGAATTGATAGCCGATGACGTTTTCGATCGAGTCCATGCGTTCGCCGCCGGAAGAATGGCCGCGCGGCAGCGCGCAGGCGAATGAAAAAGAGATGGGGTGATCGACGGGACTCGAACCCGCAACAACCAGTACCACAAACTGGGGCTCTACCGTTGAGCTACGATCACCATCTCAGTGGGAGGGCGGCCAGAATAATCGCGAAGTGTTCCTGTGCCAGTCTTATTTTCCCTGGTTCTGACCGGCGCTCTGCTCCGGCTGGTTTCGCATCATGTCGGCTACTTGCGCAAAGAATGTCGATAGACGTAAAAACAGAAACAAAAGCCACGCATCGAATATCAGTATTTATGGAAAATATTTGATTTGTTTATAATTAAGATATAAAGTCCTGCGATTTGGAATCCCAACCAACCATCCACAAACCATGAACGCCCTCTTTGCCGATCTTTCCCCTCCTGCCGTCGAGGCTGGTGTGACCTCCCTGCTGCTAACAGACACGCCAGGGTTTGCTCCGGTTGCCTTTACGTCTTCTGTGGCCCCTATCCAGACTCCCGCACCAGTGACGGGAGTGCTTGCTGCGAGAGCACCGGAGCAGGATGCCTTCGAGATGATGCGCAAACTTTTCGTGGGCGGACAGGTCGATGACATGAAGGCACGAGTGGAGGCCTTTGAACTGCAGACGGAGAAACGAATCGAAGACTTCGCCAAGGCAAACGCTTCTCTGACCCAAAAGATCGAGCACCTGGAAAGGACGCTGCGAGGAGAGATAGCCAATGCCGCGAGCAAAGCGCAAAAGGAGCTGGAGGAGCGGGGAAGGGAGATCACAGACGATGTCGAAAGAGAGCGTGTGAGCTTGGTGACGAGCGTGGACGACCGCTTCCGCAAGCTGTCCGCATCATCAGTGCCGCGCACTCATCTGGCGGAGATTCTTCGTGATCTCAGCTCGCGCCTGAATCCAACGAACATTTGATCCGCCTGAAACAAGGCTGACGAAGACAACCCAACCACCGACCCCAGCTCTCCATGGCCACCGCACCACTAGCCCGGAAACCCGAACCCGAAATGGATCTCGTTCGCACCATGATCATGGGGCCGTACGCGGACCAGATCGAACAGCTCGGCCGGCAGGCATCAAACAGAGACCTGCGTGTCCGGCGTCTTGCCGAGGACATCCCTGACGCGCTTGAGGCACAGGAGGTGAATGAAGCATCCCTCGTGCGCATGGCCGGCGCACTCCGCAATCCCGTGGAGCAGGCTTTGCAGATGAGTGTGAGCCGCGATGGACGCAAAATCGCTGACATCATCGCCCCGGCCGTGGGTCTCGCCTTGCCGAGAGCGCTGGTAAATTTCCTTTCGAATCTTCCCATTTCACTGGTTCGCCGCGTTTGGCGTCTGGTGAATCCCCGAGCGCGCCGTTCGCAGGAGCGCGCCATGCCGGGCCTCTTCGCCTCGAGCGCGGTCAGCAACGAGTTCCCTCTCGACGTGCAGCGTCTCTGCCTTTTCCGGCGCGACACTCTCGATGTGGTGCGCGCGCTGGATGCCGCGTCTCACGAGAATGGCGACAACCTGGAGGTCATGCACCTTTTCACCCAGCTCCGCGAGGCGATGCTCGCGGGTGATCCAAACCCCGCAGCCTCCTTGAAGTACCCGCCCGCAAAGGACAAAAACCATCCGCAAGGCATGATCGTCATCGAAGGACACGCCACCACGCTCGCCGCGTACTACACAGGGGTGCCGCCCGTTTGGTTTCGCGATCGCATCCAAGACCTCGCGGATGAGGCAGATGCCGTTGCCGCCTCCATCATTCACGACGGCAGCAACGGTCACATCGTGGACAACCGCATCGCCAGCCTCGACGAGATTCTCAAGCAAGCTCTCATCTATTATGTGCCGCCCGCGACCACCAGTTCCCGCCACCAGGGCGAACCAGAGCGCGCGACTTGGTGGTCGGACCTCGCCGTTGTTTGCGCTGTGATCGGCACCGTCTGGCTTGTCGCCACGGTCTCACAGGCATCGCTCCGCTGGGTGGAAGCCGTCAATGAAATCGACGCGCAACCGGGCATCGTCGTCATGGAGCGCAGTTGGATTCCTGGCAGCCACATCTCCGGCCTGCGCGATCCGCTGGCGCCTGATCCCATTCACCTGCTCACCAAGCGCGGCTATGATCCGCTCCAGGTGACCATTGCATTCACTCCATTCGTTTCTGACGAGGAGCCATTCACGGAGCACCGCCGCTCGCTCCAAAAAGCCGAGCGCGACTCCGTGCATCGGGAAATCTCCAATTCCTTCGCCAAAGCCCTCACACTCATGGAAGGCGCGCTGGCGACGCAAAAAGCCGCCGTGCGCGCAGGCGACGAACCCGTTCCCGCCGCCCGCACCGACGCCATGCGCACGGAGATCCTCCGCATCGTCCTCGACCTCGGCACCACCACGCCCATCGCCCTCTCCGGTGGTGAGCTCGTCATCCCCGACGATCTGCCCAAGGCCACGCGCGACCGCGTCATGGAAACCGCCAAGACCATCTCATGGGTGACGAAAGTCGTCGAAGCCGACCGCACCACCATCAAGAGCGAACCGCTAGACGACCCCGATGCCGGTGCGCCCAAGGCCACCGTCGTCACACCCTGACCGCGCCACCCCGTTGAAAAAACTCCGCATCATTGGCCGCATGACATCGCCGCTGGAATCGTATTGGAGAAGCGATGAAATAAACCCCTCATCACTCCATCTCATCCACCGATGAAACGATTCATTAACATCCTCACCGTCATGACAGCCACCGCACTTACCGCAGCCGACGCGCCCAAGCCCAAAACCGAGCTGGCCACCATCGGCGGCGGATGCTTCTGGTGCGTCGAATCCCAATACCAACTCGTCCCCGGCGTGAAGCAAGTCACCAGCGGCTACGCCGGTGGCAAAACCGACAACCCCAACTACGAGCAGATTTGCACAGGTGAATCCGGCCATGCGGAGGTCGTCCAGATCGAGTTCGATCCCGCCACGGTCAGCTTCCGCGATTTGCTCGAGCTTTTCTGGGACGCGCACGATCCCACCTCCGTCACCACCGAGGAGATGTTCAAGCACGGCAAGCTCCTGCCCAAAGGCACCCCGTATCAAGGCAACGATTACGGCACCCAGTACCGCTCCACCATAATGTATCACAGTGATGAGCAGAAAAAAATTGCCGAGGAATCCAAGGCCCTCGCGCAGAAGAAATTCAAGAAGCCCATTGCCACCGAGATCGTGCCGCTCAAGAAATTCTGGGTCGCCGAGGACTACCACCAGGACTTCTCCGAGAACAACCCCACGCAAGGCTACGTCCAGGGCGTTGTCATTCCCAAGGTCGAGAAATTCAAACACACTCTCGAAGAAAAAGGCAAGACACCGCAGAAAAAATAAACCCAGCCCGCTGACCGATGAGACAAGCTCACGCCATCACACCCGCAGACACTCTGCCAGCGCAAAGAGCGCCGCACCGGGTGAGACGGCATCGCGCTTATCATCGCCCGGGCCGCCTGTGGCTCGTGAGCTTGCTGCTCTTCATCTCGTTCTTCGCCTTCATCGCCTTCATCAGCCTCGGGGTCGTCATGGGCCTGATGAACGAAAAACTCTACGGCTTTTGCAGCCTCGCCGCCCTCGCCCTCTTCCTCGGCACACGCATCCCAGCCTTCTTCATGGCGCGGCGCACACACTGCACACTATGCCACGGCACCGTGCTCTCCGAGCAGCGCTGCCGGAAGCACGCCAAAGCGCGCCGCCTCCCGCTCCTCACCTACCGCGCCACCACCGTGCTTCGCGCGCTCTTCGCCCTCGGCTTCCGCTGCATGTACTGCGGCACCTCGTTCCGGCTGCGAAAGTGATCGTCACCCCACCGCCGTCAGATTGATCTTCCCGCTCGCGCGGATCAGCATCACCAGGCTGCCGATGGCCACCAGTAGCAGCGGGAGCGCGATCAGCGGACGATACATCACCCAGGCCAGCGCGATGACGATGCTCGATCCGCACAGCGCCAGCAGGAACGCCACCACGCCCGATGCCGCGCCCACGACAGACCCGAGAAACGGGATCACCTTCGCCAGCGCCTTTAGAGGCGACATGATCCCGGCGATGCCGAGAAACATCGCCATGAAACCCAGGCCGCGCAGCAGCCAGCGGAAAAACTTCGCCTCCGAGCGCGCCTCCGCAAACATTGCCTCCTTCGATTTCACACCGCTGGCGATACGCGCAATGCGGGTGCCCTGGCTCGTGTAGAACGGCTCCAGCGTGTCACCGACCTGAGCCGCCAGCACACTCGCGCTGCCTGGCGCGATTCCCTCAAACATCACCCGCGCATCTCCCACCGTGAGCGTGTCCGGCTTCGCCGAGATCACCAGCCACTCATCCGTCACCTTCGCACGCTCCTTGATGCTCGCAGGCAAAACTTCGGCCGCAGGCAGCGGCAGCGGTTTCAAATCCGACCAGCTTTCCAGCAGAAACTCTGGCAGCTTGTACGCGCCCATCGTCGCATCTCGCGAAATGAAAACCTTGCCCTTGAAAAGCGGCTCCGGATTCTCGTGGCCTGTGCGGTGCTTGAAATTCTCGGAGCGGTGAATCTCATCGTCCCACTTCTTCGTGTAGGAGTAATCAGTCACCGTCTCCTCGCCACCGCCGAATTTTTCACTCCTCGTCGTCTTGCTCTCCTCCGCCCACTGGTAAAGCTCCACGACGCGCCGCAGCTTCAAATAACCCTTCAACGCGAGGCCGAAACTCTCGTCCATCAGCACATCCTTGCCCGCGGCATGGCCCGTCACATGGACAAGCTTGCCCGCAAGCGACGGGTCCACCGCATCCGCCTTCGCCGACACAGCCGCCCTCTCGCCCTCCGCCAGTCCCTTCGAGGTCCGCACCGCGTTCCCCTCATTCCACCACAGCAGCGGCACACTCACCATCGCCATCGCAGCCCCCACGGCCATGCCGCCAAAAGAATTGCCGACGCGGCTGAGCCAGCCCGTGTTTGTCACCTCCCTGAAAGAGTCTCTGACCATGACACTCTCTGAGTGCTCGAGCCGGCATCAATCCCTGCGTGCCAGCTTCGAGAGCAGGCGCAGGATTTCCACATACAGCCAGACCAGCGTCACGAGCAGGCCGAAGGATGCATACCACTCCATGTACTTCGGAGCACCGTGCTCCACTCCGTTCTCGATGAAATCAAAGTCCATCACCAGGTTCAGCGCCGCGATCACCACCACGAACACGCTGAAGCCGATGCCGAACAAGCCCGAGCTGTGGATGAACGGGATCTGGACGCCGAAAAATCCGAGCACCATCGTCACCAGATAAACCAGCGCGATCCCCGCCGTGGCCGCGAAGACACCGAGCTTGAAATTCTCCGTCGCGCGAATCAAACCCGTCTGATACGCCGTCAGTAGCGCGAACAGTGTGCCGACAGTCAGCATCACCGCCTGGAGCACGATGCCGTTGTGCATGCTGTTGTACATCAGCGACAGCGCGCCTAAAAACAAACCCTCCGCTGCGGCATATAGCGGCGCGGTGATGGGCGACCAATGTTTCTTCCAGCAGGTGATGAGGCAGATGATAAGACCACCAATCGCCCCGCCGCCCATCAGCAATCCTGCGGCACCAGGCTGGGCCAGACACGTCTTCCAGGAGAAAGCGGCCATCGCCACCACGATCAAAGTCAGGAAAGCAGTCTTCGTGACCGTGCCGTTCATGGTCATCACATCCGTGCCCGTGCCATGCACGGAGGTGAATGTGGAATCGGAAAGCGCGGGGTTTGAGGTTCTCATGGCGGTAAGATTAACGGATGGGGACGGGAAAGGAAACAGGAAATCCAATCCCTGAATTTCCCTCTTCCCATCCGTGCCCGTTTCCGCTAGCCTTCACACCATGATTGAACTCGAAGTTTATGCTCGCGGCCTGCGCAAAGAGTCCACCATCCTGGAACTGCGTAACCAGATGGACATGCTCCCGCGCGTCCGCTACAAGATCGACGCCAACCACGACCTCGTGTACTTCGAGTTCGACGACCCCGAGGAAGTCTCCCTCCGGCAGCTCAACGACCTCTTCACCCACATCGGCCTCATCCCCCGCTTCGTCGGCCAGCTTCCCGACGCCCTGCGCCGCGGCGATGGCACGATGCAGCTCGTGTGAACATGAACGAAGACTTCAGCACACCCCAATGGCGGCCCGAGCCAGAGCCGCAGAACGCACTTGAGCGCCTCCTCCCGCGAGCCGCAGATAACCCCGCGCTACACGGCCAGCTCATGCGCGCGCTCTGGAATGCTGAGATCAGCACACTCATGCCCTATCACCCCGAGATGATCGGCACTCATGAGTTTAGTAGCGGCGACACGATGCAGTTCCTCATCTTCAATGACGAGCGCGGCCCCTTTGTCCCCGCCTTTACCAGCGAGGCCGTCGCGGAGTACTGCCTGCAAAAAAACGCGCCCGACAAAGGCGCCATCGGCGTCGCCACCATGCCAGGCGAGCTGTTTTTCAAAGCCGTGGCCGGAATCAAACACCGCGTGGTTTTTAATTCCGGCATGACCGCTGGCATGGAGCTGAAGCACGAAGCTATCACCGGCCTCATCAATGGAGAGCTGCGCCACAGCCGCCCCAGCACTGGCGAGGGCGAGAAGACCACCCTTTTCCCCATCGACCCAGCCAGCCTTCCGCCCGCGCTCATCAATGGCATCCGCAGCTTCTGTGACCGTCACCGCGCCCCCATCGCCGTTTATCTCTGCCTCCCCGCCGATGCCAACGGCCAGCCCGATCAGCGCGATTATCGCCTCGTCCTCCGCCTGCGCGGACTCGACAACGATTTCTACAACGACTTCACCCTCATGGCCGGCAAGCTCATGCCCGCCGGCGTCGAGTTCTCATGCGCCGTTGTCACACCCGACAACGAGAAGGCGCTTGAGTTTCTCCAGCGCTGCACCCCGCTCTGGCCCGTGCTCTCAGTGGAGTGAATCATTTGCCACCATCACGCGCGCCGCGATAATCCGCGCCCATGATTCTCCAGCCTGAGCATTCCATTTTCATCACCGGCCACCGCGGCATGGTGGGCGGCGCTCTCATCCGCGCTCTAAAAAAGAGCGGCCATGCGAACATCATCACTGCCTCGCGCGCGGAGGCCGATCTCACGCGGCAGCAACCGGTGGAAGATTTCTTTGCGGTAAACAAACCCGATGTTGTCATCGTCGCCGCCGCAAAAGTTGGCGGCATCCACGCAAACGCGACTTATCCAGCGGACTTCATCTACGATAATCTCATGATCGCCGCCAACGTGATCCACGCCGCATATCGCAGCGGCACGCGGCGGCTGTTGTTCCTCGGCAGCTCCTGCATCTATCCGCGCGAGGCGCCGCAGCCGATTCCCGAAAGCTGCCTGCTCACCAGCCCGCTGGAGAAAACCAACGAGGCCTACGCGCTCGCAAAGATCGCCGGACTCAAACTCTGCCAGCATTACCGCGCGCAGCACGGCGCGCTGTTTCACTCTGCGATGCCGACGAATCTTTATGGCCCTGGCGACAACTACCACGCCGAGAATTCCCACGTCATCCCCGGTCTCATCCGCCGTTTTCACGAGGCAAAAACAAAGGGTGCTGCCGATGTCACACTCTGGGGCACGGGCACGCCGCGCAGAGAATTCCTCCACGTGGATGATCTCGCCGCCGCGTGTCTGCATTTGCTGCGCATCGAGAATCCGCCCGACTGGGTCAACGTCGGCTCAGGCCAGGAGGTCACCATTCGCGAACTGGCCGAGTTGGTGAAGGAAGCCGTCGGTTTCAAAGGAGAGCTGAGGCTCGACACCACCAAACCCGACGGCACACCGCGCAAGCTCCTCGATGTGTCGCTGATGGACTCGCTCGGCTGGCGCGCGACGATTCCGCTGCGCGAAGGCTTGCGCGATGCGGTGCGCGATTTCGAGAAAAAGTAGCCCGACTTTCGCTTCGCGGCTTCGCAGCCGAGGCGGGTGTCTCCGGTGCGCGCCTCGGAGAGTAGCGCTACATCAGCTCACGCGCCGCCTTCTCGATCCCCGGCAGCAGGCTGTCGCTCAACGGCGCAAGCAGCGGAAGAAACGGCCCGGTGTCCGCGATGCCAGCGAGCTGCACTGCGTGATGCAGCACCGGTATCGGCCCATGCGCGTTGCGTTGATCTTCCAGCGGGCGGAACTCCTCGCGGATCACCTCAGCCTTCGCGTAATCCTTCGCATGGATCGCATGCATCAGCGCCGTCGATTTCGACGGCGCGACACATACGCAGCCGGAAGTAAAACCGTTCACCCCGAAGTCGCGCAGATGAATGATTGCCGGCTGCTCACCGATGCCGCTGACGATGATCTCGGGGTTCACGAGCTGCAGCAGCTTCGTGAGAAACGGATCCTTCGTCGTGTCCTCGCGCACGACTGCGTACTTGATCCACGAGATGAGGCCGTCATTCACTAGCGCAGCGGCGGCCTCGGGTGTGATGTAGCCTTCGTCCTTGATGTAGAGCACCGCAGGAATGCCCGCGCGCTCCACGAAATGCCGCACCGCGATCTGCACACCGGCGGGCTTCGAAGGAAACAGCGTCGGTAGAATCATCGCCGTGGGAAAGCGGAACTGTTTCAAGATGTCCGCCTGATCGATGATGTTGCCATAAAACGGCCCGACCGATGGCACGATGATCGTATTCGCGGCAGCCGCGCTAGAGAGGTAATCCAACAGGGCAGGGAACTCCGATACTGCGATGTTGTAGAGGTTCGCGTTCCCGCCGTAGAGCAGCGTGGTCACACCGCCCGCCTCGAGATGACGGATGAGCTTGGTGTTCTCCGCGTCATTCAAAGACAAATCCGTCTTCCGGCAAAGCGGCGGCACGGCGATGACGGAACTGCTGAGATCAGCGGGAGTGATGGGCGAGGTTTTCATGGGAAGCTTACGGAATGCCGACGAATCGTCGGCCAGCCAAATCTTTGTTAGCCGACGAATCGTCGGCGTTCCATATCAAAAAATGTCCGGCTCAGGGATCTCCGGACCGTGCTGGAGGAAATCGAAATCCGCGCCTTCATCTGCCTGCGTCACATGCTCAACGTAAAGCTTGGCGTAGCCGCGATGATAGCGCGTCGGCGCTGGCTTCCATGCCGCTTTGCGTTTCGCCAGCTCCTCATCGCTCACCTTGAGATTGAGCACACGATTCGGCACATCCAGCTCGATGAGATCGCCGGTTTTCACGAGCGCGAACGGGCCGCCGACCGCCGCCTCGGGCGCGATGTGCAGCACACACGCACCGTAGCTCGTGCCGCTCATGCGGCAGTCGGAGAGCCGCACCATGTCGCGCACACCCTGCTGCAGCAGCTTCTTCGGGATCGGGAGCTGGCCCCACTCAGGCATTCCCGGCGCGCCGACGGGGCCGGCGTTTTTTAACACGATGACGCTGTCTTTCGTCACGGGCAGATCGGGATCGTCGATCTTCGCCTTCAGCTCCGCGTAGTTTTCAAACACGAGCGCTGGGCCGGTGTGCGTGAGCAGTTCCTTCGTCGCCGCCGCATGTTTGATTACCGCGCCGTTGGGCGCGAGATTGCCGCGCAGGATCGCCGTGCCGCCGTCGGGCGCGAGCGCGCGGGCGGGAGTGCGGATCACGTCTTCGTTGAAGATCGCCGCGTCCGCGATGTTCTCGCCGAGCGTCTTGCCCGTGATGGTCATCTGATCGCAATGCAGAAGCTCGCGCATTCCATTAAGCAGCGCCGGCAAACCGCCAGCGAGATAAAAATCCTCCATCAAATATTTTCCCGCCGGTCGCAGGTTCGCGAGCAGCGGAGTGCGCTTCGAGATTTCGTCAAAGCGCTCCAGCGGCAGTTTCAGTCCCGCGCGATTCGCCATCGCCACGAGATGTACGATGGCGTTGGTCGAGCCGCCGAGGGCCATGTCCACGGCGATGGCGTTGTCGAAAGACTTGTCTGTGATGATGTCGCCCGGCTTGAGATCAACCCACACATTCTCCACGATCTGCCTGCCCGCCGCCGCAGCGATGCGCGTGTGCGCGCTGTCCACCGCTGGGATCGACGACGCGCCGGGAATGCAAAAGCCCAGCACCTCCGCCAGCGCCGTCATCGTCGAGGCCGTGCCCATCGTCATGCAATGGCCGGGACTGCGCGCGATGCCGTCCTCGATCTCGCACCACGATTCCCAGCTCAGATTTCCCGCGCGTTTCTCGTCCCAATATTTCCACACATCCGATCCGCTGCCCAGCACCTCACCGTGCCAGTTGCCCTTCATCATCGGGCCGCACGGCATGTAGATCACCGGCAGGTTCATCGTGAACGCGCCCATCAGCAGCCCCGGTGTGGATTTGTCGCAGCCGCCCAGCAGCACCGCGCCGTCGATGGGATTCGCGCGCAGCATCTCCTCCGTCTCCATCGCCAGGAAATTGCGGTGAAACATGCTCGTCGGTTTCGTGAACATCTCGCCCACGCTCATCACCGGCACCTCCAGCGGCCAGCCGCCCGCCTGCAAAACACCGCGCTTCACCGCTTCCGCCGTGAGCTTGAGATGCATGTGGCACGAGTTCAGATCTGACCAGGTGTTGAAAATGCCGATCACCGGCTTCCCCTTGTAATCCGGCGCGTCAAACCCCGCCTGCTTTGCCCGTGAGCGATGACCAAAAGAGCGCAGTTCATCACGGCCAAACCAACGGTGGCTGCGGAGTTGTTCAGGGGTTTTGCGGGACATGGTTTTGAGAGAAGGGGCCACTATGAACCAACCGGCAGGATTTTCACCACCTGGATTGTCTCCCTGTGGTAGTGCCAGCTCATCTGCACAGCGCCAGCACCGGCTTGTTGGATATCGCGCGCATCAGCTCCATGTCGGCCAGGGTGGCGGGTTCATTGCTGAACCTTGAAAGGAAAATGGTGCCCACGGAAATCAAGGAATGGCATTGAAAACAAGGCATGGAACGCTTCGCCTCATCCGGCTTCTCGACGATCAAAAATCCCCAGCGCTTCCCTCACCACGGCGCGGCCGCTTTCCACTTCGTCGTGGATCACGGCGTGAACTCCGTTCGCGCGCAACGTCTCCGCGTCGGGCGCGAACTTGGCTCGGGCCAGGATCACCAGCTCGCGGTTCTTCTCGTGCAGGATGTGCAGCGCGGCAGTGGTCGTCGCCGTGTCAGGGAATGTGAACGCCACGAGCCGCGCGCGCTCCACGCCGGCAAGCTCCCATGTCTCGTGATGGGTCGCGTCGGCGAAGAGCACTTGGCGGCCCTCTTTGTGCAGGCGACGCACGGTGTCGGCGTTGAGATCGACGATGACATTGGGCACGCCCGCTTGGTCGAGCGCTTCGACGAGCCGTTGTCCCACGGGGCCGTAGCCGCACACGATGGCGTGATCCTCCAGGGCTTTGAGGCGATCCTTCGGCTTGGCATCCGCTGGAGGAATGGCGGCTTTGCCGGACCAGCCAATGCGTTTGAAGAAATCCGCCGCCGGGTCCGCCGCGCGCATCAGCAGTGGCACCAGGCCCATCGAGAGCGCGGTGCTCGCCAGCACGATCTGCTCCACTGCGGCGGGCCAGGGCTGCAGCTCACCCGCCCGCTGCATCAGCACGAGTCCAAACTCGCCCGCGCCCGCCAGGCTGAACGCGCCAAGCAGCGCGGGCCGCGTGCGCAGATGCAGCGCGCGGCCCACCAGCGTGATGGCCGTCGCCTTGCTCAGCATCAGCGTCGCCGTCGCCATGATGATCAGATGCCAGAGGCTGGCCGCCACGCGCAGGTCGATCATCAAACCCACCGACACAAAGAACAGCGTCAAAAACAAATCCTTCAGCGGCATCACGTCCGAGAGAATGCGGTGGCGGTAGATCGAATCACTCACCGCCACGCCGGCCACAAAGGCGCCGAGCGCGAGGCTCAGCTCCAGCATCCCGCCAAGGAATGCAACGCCCACACACAGGCCGAAGACAGTCAGCGTGAACAGCTCCCGGCTCCGGGACCGCGCCACGGCGTGCAGCACATTGGGAAACACAAAGCGCGCCAGCCCCGCCGCCAGCGCCACGAAGAGCAGACCCTTGCCCATGAGCAGCGCGATGGCTGGCAGCAGCATCCCGTTTCCCGCCGCGCCCTCGGATTGAAACAGCAGCGGCAGAAACAGGAAGAACGCGATGACAAACAAGTCCTGGAAGATCGCGATGCCCACGGAGAAACGCGCCCCAGGATTCGCCATAAGGCCCATGTCTTGCAGCGTCTTGAAGCTCACCGCGGTGGAGCTGAGCGCCAGCGCCACGCCCAGCACCACCACCTGCGCCCACGGCAGCTCAAACCACCACGCCACCGCCATTACCGGCAGCGCGCACACGAGCATCTGCGCCGACCCGCCCGCAAAGGCAAAGCGCCTTAGATACTTCAGTTCCCCGAGCGAGAACTCCAGCCCCAGCGTGAAGAGCAGCAGGATCACGCCAAAATCCGCCATCTGCGCGATGCGATGCTCCATCTCCGCCGAGTGCCCTAGCATTTCGAGAAGCCCGCTGTTTGCGATGAACACGCCGCAAAGGAAATACCCGACGAGCAACGACTGCCGCATCCGAATCAGCAATAGCGACACCACCACCACGCCCACCAGCATCATCGCCAGCAAAGCGAAGAGCGGAGGAACAGAACTGACGGCGATGAAAAGCGGCATGGCAGAAGAAGAGCTTCTCCGCCATTTTCATGCCAGTGCAATCTGTGTGTGCCCTCGCTCCGCCGTAATAATGCAGCCGAAATTTCACGCCATCAGAAAGGGGCGCATTCATCCCAGCTTCCGTCTTGTGCTCCAGCGCGGTGTCAGTTGCCCATTGTCGGGCGTCATGCGGACCGCGGCTTGCGCGTCAGGAGCGTTACCCCCGTCATCTCCGTGGGCTGTCTCACGCCGAGCATGTCGAGCAAAGTCGGCGCGACGTCGGCGAGCCTGCCGTCTTGCACGGTGAAGCCCGCTGCATCGGCGGCGACGTAGATGCCATGCACAAGATTGGTCGTATGCGCGGTGTTGGGGCTGCCGTCGGGATTGCGCATCAGCTCGCAGTTGCCGTGGTCGGCGGTGATGAAGAGCTTGCCGCCGAGTTCGAGCACTTTCTCCACGATCAGGCGCACGGCGAGGTCGATGGTCTCGCACGCGTGGATGCCGGCCTCGACCACGCCGGTGTGGCCTACCATGTCGGGGTTGGCGTAGTTCATGATCACGAGGTCGTAACTCTCCAGGCGGCGCAGCACTTCAAAGGTGAGATCGGGCGCGCTCATCTGCGGCTTCTTGTCGTAGGTGGTGACTTCCTTGGGACTCACCGCGAGGTAACGATCCTCGTTTGCATTCGGTTCCTCGATGCCGCTGTTGAAAAAGAAGGTGACGTGCGGGTACTTCTCCGACTCGGCGGCGCGGAGCTGGGTGAGTCCTGCGGCGGCGACGATCTGGCCGAGATTGTTGTGGAGGCTCTCAGGCGCGAAGACCACGCGGCAGCCGAGGTCGTAGTAAGTGATGTCGTATTCGGTGAGCGTGTAATAGCCGACCTTCGGCGTGACCTCGCGGTCGAAGCCGTCGAAACCGGATTTCAAAAACGCGTTGCTGAGCTGGCGCGCACGGTCAGCGCGAAAGTTGAACCAGAGAATGACATCACCATCCTGCACGCGCTGCTCATTCGCGTTGGAGAAAATCATCGGCAGGAGAAACTCATCGCCGCGTGGATCGCGCTCATACGCGGCCTGAATGGCTGAGCGCGGAGTGTCTGTCCGCTGCTCGCCGCGACCGAGCACGATGGCGTCCCACGCGAGCTTGTTGCGATCCCAGCGCTTGTCGCGGTCCATCGCGTAGTAGCGGCCGATGATCGTGGCGATCTTGGCCCCGCTCGGTTTCAGATCGGTCTCCAGCTTTGCGAGACAACCCGCGCCGCCTGTGGGCGAGGTGTCGCGGCCATCCGTGATGGCGTGGACCAAGATGTCCTCCACTCCCGCCGCCTTCGCCGCGTCGCACAGCGCCGTGAGATGGTCTTGATGCGAATGCACACCGCCATCACTGACCAGGCCGATCAGGTGGAGGCGTGGACGGCGAGCAGTTTCGCCTCCCCCCGGAGCTGCCGGTTGCGCAGCGGCGCCGCCTTCTGCCGGGTGTAGATGCGATAGCGCCGGAACACCTCGTCCAACGCCAGCTCCGTCGGACGGAACGAGCGCGTCTCCCCCTGTCTGCGCAGGTGCTGGAGTTCCTGCTCCCAGAGCTGGTCGAACAAGTTGCGCTCGGTTGCGGATGGCGGATCGGATGCGGTCGGGTTCATGGGCTGCTTCTTGGATGGCTGTTTTCAGGAGGCTAGCCCGGCTGCGTGCGTGGGCAATGCGAATCTCCCTGTCGATGAGAGTCCACTTTTCTCCCGTGTGCGGCGCCAGGATTTTCGCCAGCTCCACGATCTGGGTATTGAGCGCAGGCTCACCGCCACGCGTGGCACCGAGCACGGCGACAGCGAGAGGTCGGACTCCATGCTCTGCGAGCGCGCGCTCCAGCGCCTCACTCGTCTCTCCGGAGGTGAAGACGTCATCCACCAGGACCACATGCCGGCCAGCAAGGAGAGCGGACAAGGCGTGGTGCTTGATCTCGACGCGGCCGGGGTGCTCCACCTTGTTCAAGTAACCGCGACGGTGTTTGGCCTCATGCTCGCCGAGCATGACGGCGTAGTTTTCCTCAGTCACGATCTCGCCGCCGAAATCCTGCTGCAAACGCCGAGCCAGCTCCAGCGGCAGGGTGTTGATGCCAGTCGTCGATGGTGTGATCAGCCAGACAGGATTCTTTCCGGCCAGACCGGCATAGCTCTCACTGCGATAGTGCGCCGTCACCCAGGCGGCTGACTCTTCCAGCGGGTAGCCTTGTTCTTTGAGCCGCTCCTTTGCAGCCACCAAGGAAGGTGTTTGATCGGTGGAAAAAAGCACAGGCAAAACCTCCGGCGGAACCTGCGAGCCTGAAGCACACCGTGCGAATGCCTCCTGAAGCACGGGCATCTGCGCCAGCTCACCATCGCGGATGCTTTTGTTGATGCGTGTGAGGTCTTGATACACGACGCGGCCCGCGCCGAGATTCAGGTGGCCCACCTCGCTGTTGCCCATCTGACCTTCGGGCAGCCCCACATCCTCGCCACTGGCGCTGACAGTGCCGCGCGGATACGTCGCATACAGATGATCGTGAAACGGAGTGTGCGCCAGCAAGGTGGCATCGCCATTTTCTTGAGCCTTGGCCTTGCCGCCGGGATTGATGCCCCAGCCGTCGCGAATGATGAGAACAACGGGTTTTTTTGCCATGAGTGTCGCATGATGGCCGTGTCGCGGGAAAGTTCAAACCCGGACGAGCGAAGTTCGGCATTCGTGAAAACTCGAATCTGTCCTTGATGCCCGTGTGATGTCCGTGCGCAGCAGACGTCCTGAATCCGTGGGGCTGAATCAGGATCACCGGAATTCCTCCGAGGAAAGGAGGTGTGAGGCTCCTTCTCCGGCGGCATTTCCCGTTGGGTTTCATGCTTGAGCTGGGTTTTCCCGCAATGATTGACGCAGGGTTGTTCCAACCCCGGGCCGAATTACGGAAGACCCTTTGTCGTTAAAAGCAGACTTTCAGCAGCGACGCCTGTGTTAGGGAACCGCTGATTTAATCGGCGCGGCAATCAGGAGCAAAAAGAAGTTGCGCGGTGGGGTAAGTTCACAGGCATGGAACGACAACTGAGCTTTGCCCAACAGGAGTACGCGCGGAAGAAAAAGACCACGCGGCGCGAC
>JANPIW010000070.1:0-10485 GCA_031425215.1 Verrucomicrobiaceae bacterium | reverse complement strand
TGTCTCAACATCCGCATTCTCTTTGAGAAATCGCGCTCCATGCCGCATTTTCGCGCGCCATGCCCGCTCTCACTGAACGCAAAAAGCAGCCGCATCATGATTTACATCAATTATTTCCCACATCAGATCCAAACAGTTTAGCAAGAGCAACAGCCCGCCACATCCAATCAAAATCATGAAACCAGATACGCTCCTTCTCATCGCATCCTCGTTGTTCATCGCGCAGGGCGCTGCCCTCGCGCAATACACGCCTACTGATTTCGAGCAATACCAGCTCGAGCTGATCAACCGCGCGCGCCTGAATCCCGGAGGCGAGGTCACCCGGCTGGCGGCGAATGTGTGGGGCAACACGGGCGCTCCCGCCACGCCTGATCTCAACGAGGGCCTGGCTGCCGGAACCATTACCAACACGCCCAAGCAGGCGCTGGCCTTCAACCCCGCGCTTATCAAGTCCGCGCGTGATTACAGCGCGCTGCTGCTGGCCAACAACGCCTTCACCCACACCTTCGGCGGCACCACGCCCACGCAGCGCATGACCACCGCAGGCTACACTTTCAACGGCGCGTTTGGCAGCGGAGAGAACCTCCAATGGTCGGGCAGCACATTGGCCTTCCCCATCACCACCGCTGTGTCCGAGGATCATCACAACCAGCTTTTCATCGACCGCAATGTCGCCGGACGCGGTCACCGACTCAACATCCTCGACGGCGCGATGAAGGAGATCGGCCTCGGCATCGCAGCGGGTAACAATTACAACGGCGGCGCGGGTGGACAGGTCTTCAACTCCGTGGTCACGACGCAAAACTACGCGCACTCCACGGGCAACGCATTTTTCACTGGCGTGGTGTTTCGCGACACCGACGCCAATAATTTTTACACACCCGGAGAGGGCGTTGGCGGCGCCACGGTCACGGCCACTCCAGCCGTCGGCGCGCCGCTCACGACAACGACATGGACCTCCGGCGGTTACTCCCTGCAGGTGCCGCCGGGAGATTACACCGTGACGGCCAGCGGCCCTTTCACCACGGTGCAGATGACACCCATCGGCCCGCTCACCATCAATGCCACGAACGAAAAGCTCGACGCCCGCGTCCTCGACACCCTGACGACAGCAGCGCAGATCATCAATCCCGCCCAAGGCGCCACGCTTCCCTCCACCTCCGTGAAGTTTGACTGGGACACGGGCACCAACGTGACGAGCTATGCGCTCTGGATCGGCAGCACACTCGGCGGCAGTGATTTGTACGCAGGCGCTGAAGGCGCCAATCTCACCCGCACCGTCACACTCCCAGGAGACGGACGCGCCATTCACGTCACGCTGCACTCATTGATCAACGGCGTGTATCAAAACAACAAGTACTCCTACACCGCCTTCACATCACCGACGCCGGAGAAGGCAAAGATGATCGATCCCGTCAACGGCACGGCCATGCTGGGCACCACGCTGAACCTTCTCTGGGATGACGGCGTGGGTGCCACGCAGTACTACATTTTCATGGGCACCACTCCTGGCGGCTACGATCTCTACGCCGGAAGCCAGGGCACAAACAACGGCGTGAATCTCACCGTGCCAGCCTCCAATGGCCGCATCTATGTCACGCTCTACTCACTCATCAACGGCGCGTGGCAGGGGAACCATTATTATTACGTCACGCCCGCTGGCATCCCGGCGGAGCTGACCGGCCTCGTCGATGGTGACGTGCTGCCTGGCGCGGCCACGACGCTGAACTGGAGCACAGGCCTCGGCGCCACCAGTTATGCAGTCTGGGTCAGCAGCCAGCCCGATGGCTATGACATCGCAGCATGGTCCGGCACAGCAGCGACGACCAATGTCACCATGCCCACCGATGGCCGCCATGTCTATGTGACGCTCTGGTCGCTCATCAACGGCAAGTATGAGAAGAACGAATACTGGTTCAAAACCGCCACCCTCGATGCGACCCAGCCCGCGGCCATCATCAACCAGGTCAACGGCACCACGCTCACCAGCACCTCCGCCACCTTTCTCTGGGACTCGGGCGTGGGCGCATCGCAGTACGCGCTATGGGTCGGCACCACGCCCGGCGGGTACAATTTGTACTCCAGCCTCGAAACCGGAAACAACCGCTCCCGCACCGTGAACAACCTGCCGACGAACGGCGCTGAGATTTACGTCACGCTCTACACCATGATCGGCGGTGTGTGGAAGCCCACGCATTGGTTCTTCACCACTCACACAGGCGTGGCCTCGGAGATCGCGACTCCCGCCAATGCCGCCGTGCTCGCCGATGAGAACCTCACACTCACCTGGCCCGCGAGCGTCGGCGTCACGAAGTACTACCTCTGGGTGGGTCGTCAGTCCGGCGGATACGATCTTCATGCTGGCGACGAGGGATTGAATCTCGTGAAAAACGTGATCGTGCCCACCGACGGCACACTGGTTTATGTCACGCTCTGGTCACTCATCGACGGCGCGTTTCAATCATCATCAAGAGCTTACACCACCGCCAACACAGGCGCGGGCAACAAGCGTGCCCTCATCACCTCCCACGCCAATCTCGACCTGCTCAACGCCGCCATCACGACCTTCGACTGGAGCACCGGCACCGGTGTGACCAGCTACGCCCTCTGGATCGGCAGCACACCGGGCGCGTATGATTTGCATGCCTCGCTCGAAGGCACGAACCGCACCCGGCAGGTCACGCTCCCCACCGACGGCCGCACGATCTATCTCACCGTCTGGTCGCTCATCAGCGGCGGCTATCAGGGCAGTCACTACATTTTCTTCGCGCACAACTCCGCGCAGACCAAAGCCGTGCTCACCGCGCCGAACCCCGCCTTCCTCTTCGGCAGCGCCACGGAGAACTTCACCTGGAGTGCCGGAGCAGGCGCGACGCAATACGCGCTCTGGATCGGCAGCACACCCGGCGGCTACGACATCTACGGCGGCGCGGAAGGCACCAACCTCGCCAAAACCGTCACCACCCTGCCCTCGGACGGCCGCCCCGTTTATGTGAAGCTCTGGTCTTTCCTCAGCGGCGCGTGGCAGGGTAATGAGTACATCTTCAATGCGTGGCAAAAGCCGTGACGGTAGAGTGAGGAGCGCGGTTATAACGCGCCTCTGAATGAGGAGTGAAAAATGCAAAGTCACTGATGCGTCGCGTCGCATCTGACACGCACCTCTCACTTCTCTGAAGAACGCGCATAACTTGTTCGCGCGCAGCGCTCCTACGCTGCGCGCCTTCAACCCTGAATCACTCACCGGCTCCTCGCCTCCGCCAGCCGTTGCTTCGCCAGCGGCAGATGCCTTCTCCGCACCTCTCCATCCGCCGATCTCTCCAGCGCGGCGATCGCCTCCTCCAGCAGCGGCACGGCCTCGGAATGGCGGCCTTGTTTCATCAGCACATCGGCCAGATTGTTCTGGTCACCGTGGCGTTGAGGATGGTCGGGGCGCGCGCGTTGCATCATGCTTACCAGTTCGCGCAGCGCGGTCTCGGCGCGCGGCCAGTCGGATAGTTTGCGAAGCACCTCGATGTGGCCGCGCAGCATCTGCTCACAGGCTGCGGGCAGCGTGCCGTTTGGCATGCGCACGCGCTTGAGCCACTCGCTGTCGAGCTTGTCCGCCTCGTCGGCGCGATTCGCGGCAACGAGCGCTTGCGAGTAGTGCTTGAGCCGCTCCGCCGTGGCCTCATGCGCGGGGCCCAGCCTGGCATCAAAGGCGCGCAGCGCGTCCCGATGCACGGCGATGAGAGCATCCATGTCACCGCGCGCTTTCTCGATCTCAATGAGCCGCTCCAGCGTGGAAAGGCTGTATGCCGCCAGCGGGCCGGCGATGTCGTAAAACAAATTCAACGCCTGCCGCGTGGTGGTCGCTGCTTCATCGAGCAGGCCGTGTTTGTGACAAAGCTCGGCGTGAGCCAGGCACGCGCGAGCCGTCACGATTTCAGAGGGGCCAAGTGTCTGCAGGGCAATGCTGAGGTTCTCCCGCGTCATCTCCAGAGCCTCGGCGGATTTGCCGAGCGAGGAAAGCGCGCGCGCGAAATCGAAACGGTGGAACGCCCGATCCCGGGGCGGCACGACATCCGGCTGGCGTTCGCCGAGACGCACGATCTCTCCGAGAATCTCCGCCGCCTCAGCGTGGCCGCCGGTGAAATTGAGATTCCGCGCGAAGACGAAAGCACCATGCCACCGCAGAGGATCCGTGGCGGTGAGATGCGCCTGAAACCATTCATGCGCGCGCCGCAGCTCCGGCATGGCCTGCTCCCGTCTGTCGCCAAAGCTCGCGATCACGCCGGCCAGACCGAGCCTCAGCCGCCACAGCTCCACATCATCAGGACCCAGCAGCGGCGTGGCGATTTTCAGGGCCTCCTCGCGGAGCGTGATCGCATTCGCCGGTGCCACGACCTCGGCCATCTGCGAGAGCAGCCGCGCTTTGCTCATGGGATCACCGTCAAAGGCGAGCACGCGTTTGGACAGCGCCGCCATGAGATCGCTCCGCTTGATCATCGGATCACCGCCTCCGAAAGGGAGCGCGGCCAGCGTGTCGGTCACCAGCTTCGTCGCGGCCTCGGCGTCCGCGAGCTGCCGCTCCGCCACGCGCCGCGCCTGCGTGGCCCGCACCGCCTGCCAGAGCGCGAGCGACGCGCCGACCATGATCGCCGCCGCCGCAAAGCTGAGCGACCGATGCCGTCTCACCCAGCGCCGCGTCAGATACACCGCGCTCGGCGCGCGCGCCGTGACCGGTTCGTGATCGAGAAAACGCTGGATGTCATTCGAGAGCGCGGTGGCGGACTCATAGCGGCGAGCGCGATCTTTTTCGAGAGCGCGGAGAGTGATCAGATCGAGGTCGCGGGAATGCCGAATGCCGAACGCCGAATGCCGAATGGCTGCGGGACTCTCGTTATTCGTCATTCGGCATTCCTCAATCCGCCGCGAAGGCCTGACCGGCTCCACCTCGCGGATGATGCGCCGCATTTCATCTTGCCCCTTGGCCATGAGAGTCTTCGCATCAAAGGGCGGCCGCCCCGTGAGCAGCTCGTATAAAAGCGCGCCGAGGGCGTAAACGTCGCTGCGTGTGTCGATGTCCGCGCTGGAGTCCGCCTGCTCCGGGCTCATGTAAAGCGGCGTGCCGATCATCTGCTCCTGACGCGTCACCAGCGTGAGCGCCGTGAGCTTGTCCGCCGTCAATGCCTTGGCGATGCCGAAATCGATGATCTTGGGCACAGGCACGCCGTCGATCTGGGCGACGAGGATGTTCGAGGGTTTCAGATCGCGGTGGATGATGCCTTTCTGATGTGCGTGCTGCACACCCGCGCAGACGGATCGGAAGAGCGCCAGCCTCTGCTCCAGTGACAGGCCGCCCTCGATGCAATGACGCGTGATGGACACACCGCGCACGAGTTCCATCACAAAAAACGGCCGTCCTTCCTGCGTCGCGCCAGCGTCGAGCACCTTCGCGATGTTCGGATGATCCATCATCGAGAGCGCCACGCGCTCCTGCTCAAACCGGCTCATCACCTCCAGCGTGTCCATCCCCGGCTTGATGATTTTCAGCGCCACCTCGCGCCGCACCGGCTCCGTCTGCTCCGCGCGCCACACGCTCCCGAAGCCGCCATCGCCAAGCTTCTCCGCGAGCGTGTACAGCCCCACCTCGTCGCCCTCCTGTTCCAGCAGCCCGGGCGCGCGCATGGCGTGCCCCAACATCACCGCCGCGTCAGCCGCCGGTGTGTCATCGTAGCGCGCAAAGTCCAGCGGTGCGGTGGGAGTGTTGTCGGGCTGGCTGGTCATGGGTCCGGTCATTTCTAAACCCGCCGCGCCGGTTGAGGGAAATGTTTTCCTTGCCCTTGCTTCGCCCCATTTCCTCTCATCCTTCCGCCGCCGCATGTCCTCCGCCTTTGACACCACGCAGTGGACCCTCATCCTGAAAGCCGCCACGAGCCAGACACCCGATGGCATGGCCGCGCTCGACGCGCTCTGCCGCCGCTACTGGAAGCCGCTGCACGCCTACGCCTGCTCGCGCGGTTGCGCGCCTGCCGATGCGGAAGATATCACGCAGTCTTTTTTCCAGCGCCTCCTCGCCAACAAAACACACATGCTCGCCGACAGATCACGCGGACGCTTCCGCACCTTCCTGCTCGCGGCGATGCAGAATTTCATGAACAACGAGCACCGCGACGCCACGCGCCTCAAACGCGGCGGTCCCGACGCGCGGCATCTCCCGCTCGATGACGTGGCCCACGAGCTCCGCGCCACTGACACACCCGAGACCATCTACGAGAAAAAATGGGCGCAGGCCGTGATCGCCGCCGCCATCGAGCGGCTCCGCGTCGAGCACGCCAGCGCAGGGCACATGGAGCGGTTCACCGTCCTGCGTCCGCTCCTCGCCACACGCCATGATGGCGACACCGCTTCTCTCGCCGCCCAGCTCGGCGTCAGCGTGGCAAACTTCCGCAAGCTGTTGCAAAATTTTCGCCGAAACTACGGCCATCATGTGCGCAGCGAGGTCGCGCTCCTCGTCACCGATCCCGCCGAGGTCGATGACGAGATCGCCCACTTGATGAAGGCGCTGGTCACCTGATGAAACGCCGCGTCTTTCTCCTCGCCTCGTCCTTCGCTCCCGCCCTCGCGCGCGGCGCTGATCCGCTCGCGCCATACATCACGCACCGGCCCAATCATCCGCTCATCCGCTATCTCGGCTGGGCCAATGTGAAGGCCACCTACGACGGCGCGACCGGCGACCGCATGGTCATCGATTCTCCTTTCCGCGCCGACAATCCCTGCGCGCGCATCCAGTTCGACACCGATGCCAGCGAGGTGAAGCTCCTGTTTCGATACGTGCTCGCCGACTCCATCCCTGGCCGCAGAAACTGGGCCAGCGAAGGCATGGTCGTCGTCGATGATCGCGACAGCCACCGCCTCGGCGCGCAGGACAAACACGCATCCGGCGTCAGCATCACCCGCATCACTCTCGGCCAGCAGGGCCGCCGTCTCATCGAGTTCGTCATGCCCGTAGCGGACAACGTCACCTTCCTCGGCATCGGCCTGCCGAAAGGCGCGGAGCTTTACGATTACAAACGCGCGGCGCTCAAACGCTACGTCGCTTACGGCGACTCCATCACACAGGGATTCCACGCCACCAATCCCGTGAATACTTATCCCATGCTCCTCGCTCGCGCGAAAAACTGGGAGCTGATCAACATGGGATTCGGCAGCCGCAAAATCACCCAACCCGACGGTGCCGTCCTCGCCAGACTGCGCCCCGACATCGTCACCATGATGATCGGCGTGAACGACTGCCTGCAAAAGAAACCGCTCGACCGTTTCGCCGCTGATCTGCGCGGCCTCATCACCGAGTTCCGACGCGGCGCGCCGAAGACACCCTTGTTCTTCATCACGCCGCTTCCTGTCGTCGATTCCGCAAAATGGCCCGGCAGCGACCAACTCGAAGCCTACCGCATCACCGCTCGCGACACTCTCGCCAAACTCGCCGATCCCAATCTGCATATCATCGAAGGCACCAAACTCATCACCACCGACGAGAAACTTTTCAAAGACGGACTTCACCCAAATGCCGACGGCTATCTCACGATCGCAAAAGCACTAGGGGAAGCAGTGAGCCTCTGACGTGTCCGCATCCGTAAACCACCGCAACCATGAAGCCCTTCCTTTTCCTCGCCCTTGTCGCCACATCACTTCACGCCGCAGACTGGCCGCGTTTTCTCGGACCAAAAGGCACGGGCGTCTCCGACGAAACCGAGTGGAACACCGACTGGGCGAAGAGCGAGCCAAAGGAACTCTGGAGCGCGAAGGTCGGCATCGGCTGCTCGTCCATCTCCATCGCCAACGGCCTCGCCTACACCGTCGGCCAGCCGCGCGGAAAAAAGGAAACCGTTTGGTGCTTTGACGCCGTGAGCGGCGCGGTGAAATGGACATTCGAGTACAAGCACGAGCTTGAGCCTCTCTATTATTCCGGCGGCCCATCAGCAACGCCGTGCATCGACGCGGGCAAGCTCTACACACTCAGCCGCGACGGCGAGCTGCGCTGCCTCGATGCAGCGACAGGCGCCGCTCTCTGGGAGAAGAGTTTCACCAAGGACTACGGTGGCCGCGAACCGAAATGGGGCTACGCGTCATCGCCATTCACCGTCGGAGATTCGCTCATCATCGAGCCGGGTGGCAAAGGAGCGTCGCTCGTCGCTTTGAACAAAGAAACGGGCGCTGAACTCTGGCGCGCGGGTGATGACGCGACGGCGTATGCCACACCCACGATCTGTGAATGGCCCGCCGGCACACCGGCGCTCGCGAGCTTCAACCAGTTCGGACTCGTGGGACGCGACTTGCAGGGCAAGGAACTTTTTCGCAGCGCGTGGAAGACTGACAACGACGTGAACGCCACCTCCCCCATGCCATGGGCCGACGGATTCCTCGTCAGCTCCGCCTACGGACACGGCGCGGCGTTTCTGCGCGTCGCCGAGGGCCGCGTCACTCCCGTGTGGGAGAGCGATGTCCTCATGCTTCAGTTTCAAAACATCATCGTCATCGACGGCCACGCCTTCGCCGTGAATGGAGAGAACACCACCCGGGCCACCTTCCGCCGCGTGGACATCGCCACCGGCAAGCTCCAATACGAACACAAAATCTCCGGCAATCGCGGCAGCATCATCCACGTGGGAGGGAAGCTCCTCGTCCTCACCGACGCAGGCGAGCTGATCCTCGCCGAGCCATCCGCAGCAAAGTACACCGAGCTGCAATCCATGCAGGTGAACCGCAAAACCTGCTGGGCGCCGCCCGCCTTCGCCAACGGCCTGCTCTACACTCGCAACAACGACGGCGCGCTCGTTTGTCTGGACATGCGGAAGTGATCCACGCTCACCTGCGGATAGGCGCCGTGCCCACTTTGCGCGCCAGCGTGATCATGCCCTCGGCACCCGCTCATGGTCTTGGAGAAACCACTCGCGGTATAGCCGCACCCAGTCACGGCCTTGCCGTCTTCGGTCACAGTCATGCGGCATCCGGTCATGGTCTTGAAGAAACCAATCAAGGTTTTGCCCCACCCGGTCACAGTTTCACCGCTTTCAGTCATGGCATTGCGGAATCCAGTCACGGTTTCGTCGCACCCGGTCACGATCTCCACAAAACCAGTCACGGTTTTGTCGTACCCAGTCATGGTTTTGACAAAACCAGTCACGGTTTTTTCATTCCAGACATCAGAAAAAACTTTTCCGACCTCTGGAAAAACTTTCCCGACCTCAGAATTGTCATTCCAAAACGCAGGAACCCCCTGATTTAGCTGGAGATCAGCGCGTTTGGCATCGAGCAAGTAAGAAATTTGTCAGGAGAGCGGCAAAAAATGGCACGGCGAGAAGCTGTTTTGACCATTGCTCTGCGGACATCGCCGCCAACTCGAAAAGACCTCGCCGCATCCGCTGTCAGCAAGATCAGTGGTAGGGAACCGCAGAGGACGGATGTCCAGAGGCCAGCGTTCAGAACCAAAGAAGTCAGGGACCACGCATCTTCGTTCTGAATGCCGCTCCACCAGAAAATCTCGATCCCTATGCCACACAATTATTTTGTTGGACGCATTCCCTGTTAAATCAAGGCATCCGCAGTAGCAGCTTAGGATGCGTTCTTATTTAAGCCACTTTAAAGCTGGTATTTCAGTCTCGTCTCTGAAACAATGGCCGGATATTAAGCCGAAATTGCCATGCGAAATTCATTCCAGGTAATCACCACCCAACACAGCCGCCCCTGCTGTGCCTCTGCGAGCATCTCTACGCGGCAACCATCCACCACCAGGTTCACACCATGAAATCGAAGCCCTGCTGCCTGCCCGCATTCCGTTCCCTCGCCCGCCACGCCTGGCCGCTGCACGCGCTGCTCTTCGCGGGTTTGATCCTGCTGCCTTGCTCCGGGGCATTTGGAGCCGTGATCACTGTCTATCAGGGAAGCGAGCCGTACTACGACTTTGATGACGTGAACGAGAGCGGGGTTCTCGACGGAGATGAAGTGGCGAATTACTACAGCCATTGGATGACAGCCTATTCAGCTCTCGGAACTGAGGCGGGACAATTCAATGACGCCGACTGGAGCTGGTCGGTGAATGGGACGGAAGTCGTTCAATACTTCAATAACGACACGGACTCGCTCCTTGACTGGGAGGAAGTAGATTTGACTGGATCGTTGGTTAACAACCCCGATTCCGACGCCGATGGCATTTTTGACGACGATGAATGGCTGTTGGCAAAGCCGTTGATCGAAGGTCTTCCGGAGAACGCTTATTCACTCAGCCTCACTGATTGGGACAGCAACAACGACAACATCTCTGACTTTGATGCCTACTATCTGGCGCTGAACCCAGGCAGCACCTACCAACCGCCGGTTTATGCAGGCGGTGTCCTTCCCTCATCATTCCCGAACGCCAAGTTCTTCGATTATGACGGCGACGGGGCTGACAATCCCAGCGACCCGTACCCGACCGATCCTCTGAACAATGATGCGGATCAGGAC
>JANPIW010000069.1:0-11208 GCA_031425215.1 Verrucomicrobiaceae bacterium | reverse complement strand
GCCCAGTTTTCGCGCCAGATTCACCACGGTGAAGAGCAGATCGCCCACCTCATCCACGACCGCGTCGTTGTCGCCAGATTGAATCGCCGCCTCCAGCTCTGCAGCCTCCTCGCGGATTTTCCCAAACACAGGCGCGGCATCCGGCCAGTCAAAACCCACGCGCGCCGCTTTCTTTTGTACCTTCTGCGCCCGCATCAGCGCGGGCAATCCTTTGCCGACTCCGGCGAGATAAGGCTCGTGCGTCACGCCTTTCTCGGTGCGCTTGATAGCATCCCATTGCGTGAGCACGGCGGCTGAGGTGTCCGCCGTCGTCTCGCCAAACACATGCGGATGGCGGCGGATCAGCTTCTCCGTCAAAGCATCTGCCATGCGATCGAGATCAAACGTACCGCTCTCTGACGCGATCTCCGCGTGCAGCACCGGCTGGAGCAGCAGATCGCCCAGCTCCTCGCAGATCAGCGTCGCATCGCCCGAGCGGATCGCCTCCGCCACCTCATACGCCTCCTCGATCACGTGCGGGATGAGTGACTCATGCGTCTGCTCCCGGTCCCACGGACACCCCCCCGGCGCGCGCAGGCGATGGACGACGGCGCGGAGTTTTGAAATGGAGTCGCTCTCATTTGTAGTCATGCGCGCCCTCTAGCGCGCGATGTCGCGGCGCGCACGAGGAAATAATTGTGCCGTGATTCTCGCCGCGCGGTTTGACAAAAAGCGACCCGCCGCCAGTCTCCGGCGTAACTCATCCCCCAACACACACAACACCATGGCTAGCGACGCTGTTATTGCTCTCAACGATTCCAACTTCAAAGAAGAGGTCGAAAATTCTCTTGTTCCCGTTCTTGTCGATTTCTCCGCGACCTGGTGCGGGCCGTGCAAGATGGTGGCACCGGTTTTCGACCAGTTTGCGACCGAGAACCAGGGCAAGGTCAAAGCCTTCAAGATCGACATCGACGAAAGTCCCGGCTTGGCCACGCAGTTTGGCATCCGCGGTGTGCCCACCTTCATCGCCCTCAAGGACGGCAAGGAGTTCGCGCGTCAATCGGGTGGAATCTCCAAGGCGGCAATGGCTGCGCTTGCGGGCATTTAAATTAGCGCGCTACACCTCGCGCTTCGCCCGGTCCCACAGCAGCCACATCGCCAGCACACCGAGCCACGGCGCGAGGCCGGCTATGACGAGGCCCTGGTCATACGAGCCGGTGCGGTCCGCGATCCAGCCGAAGAGCTTGTGCAGCGGCGAGGTCACGGCCCACACCCACATGCTCAGCAGCCCGGTTACGCGCCCCACATGGGTGGCGGAGATCTCCTGCACAAAGCTGTAGTAACACGGGAAGAGCGCCAGCGCGCCGGCGCCGATGAAGAGCAGCACGCCGAGCAACAACCAACCCTGCGGCAGCCACGGTAGCAACGCGCTCAGCGACGTGAGTGCGCACGCCGTTGCATACACGCGCCGCCGCGCCCCGTGCGCATCAAGGCCGCGCCGCGCCAGCCAGAGCGACGCGACGCCCGCGAGGACACAGCCGACATCCGTGGCGATGTAGTAGGCGCTTTGGAAATTTAGCGCGGCGGCCTCGCTGTAGCCGCGGCCCGTCTGGAGAAACTTCATCAACCACACGCGGTAAATGTGCCACACCGTCTGAGTGCCCGTGATGAGCAGCGCGAGCGCCCAGAAACGTCGGCTCGCGATCAACCGGCCCAAGCCCGGTCCGGGCGCGACTTTTCCAGACTCCGGGGCCGCACCATCCAGCTCGCGTGGTCGCATTGAGGCAAACCAAAGCAGCACCCAGACCAGCCCCACAGCACCAACGATGACAAACGCGCCGCGCCACGATCCCACCTCGTCTGTCATGAGCGCCTTCATGATCTGCGGCGTGATGATCGCGCCGATGGATGCGCCGCTTTGCAGCACGCTGTTTCCCATCGTCCGATCTTTCTCATCGAGGACGGCGAACGTGGTCTTTAAAGCGCACGGCCAATGCCCCGCCTCGAAGAATCCCAGCAACGCGCGGCACACCAGCAGCTCCGCGTAGCTGCCCGTCCATCCCGAGATCATGCCCATCACAGACCACCCGGCCAGCACGGCGGGATAAAGCCAATAAATGCGCACCCGGTCCGCCAGAAATCCAAACAACAGCGATCCCGCCGCGAACGCCCAGCCAAAGGCCAGCTCGAGATTGCCGTACTGCTCCTCGCTCAGTCCGAACTCCGTCGTCACGCGCACCGAGGCGTTCGCCAGAGTGACGCGGTCCATGTAATTGATCGTCGTCGCCAGCAGCAGCAGGCCGCAGACGTACCATTTCCACGAGGAGGAGCGAGGCATATTCATTGATGTCACGATTTGATCGTCTTGACCAACCAACTGATCGTCACTGCATACGGAAACAATGCACAAACCCACACAGAGATTGCAAACGACCTCGACGGATTCTCATGCAATTGAATCGGAGCCACTGCCCACGCATCCATGATCAACATCGCTCCTAAAACCGGCACGATGAGATCAATTAGCCGACGGCGGTAAAACGGCCCGATGATGAGCATCGCAAACCAACCAAAAGTTCCAACGGGCCTGATCAATTCGTGATCCATGGCTGGGATTAATCATCACCCCTCCCAGCTCACGCCATCCCACTCGAGCACTCGCTCCAGCAGCTTCACCAGTTTATCGCTGAAGCACGAAAACAAAATCTCGCCTTTTTCCGCCGTCGCACTGCGCGGATCGCCGATGTGGCCTGGCTCGCTGCGGTCGGGCATGATCCAGCCGCGCGATGCTGGCTCGAAGGCGTTGCCGAAGGGCATGTCTGTTGTCATTGAGAGATCGCCGACGAGTTCGGGGCGGATGCGCAGCACCATGCTCGTCTCCCATTCGCAGGCATGGCCCATGACGCGCTGCTGAATGGTGGCATCGCGTTCCCAAGGTTTCGCGCCGAGATTCCAGTAGGTGATGAAGAGCAGCAGCAGGTCTTTGCGGTCGCGATGATTTTGCCGTGTCTCGAAAACCGACTGCTTGCCCGGCACGTCATTGCCGCCGTGGCCGTTGATGAAAATGAGCCGCTTGAATCCGTGCGCGATGAAGTTTTCCAGCAGGCCGTTGAGCAGGTCGATGTAAAGACGCGGCTCCGCAGAGAGCGTGCCAGGAAAGTCCATGTGGTGATGGGAGTTCCCCAGCCAAGTAAGCGGCGCGAAGAGCACACGTCCGCCCATGCGCTCCTCGGTGCGGCGGATGAGTTCATTCGTCAGCAGGCTGTCGGTGAAGACCGGCATGTGCCGCCCGTGCTGCTCCAGCGCGGCGATGGGAAACACCACGGGCGTGTCGCGGCTGAGCGCGGCGACTTCGGTCCACTTGAGATCAGCGAGATGCATGGGGCTGGCTGCTAGATGCTAGATGCTGGTCAGTTCACCGCCTCGACTTTGATCGTGTGTTTCACGGGCTTGAGGCGTTTGCGCGCGCTGGCATCGTGCGCGGCGTTTTTTGAGCCGACCTTTTTGCGGATCACTTCCAGCGCGGCGGCAAATTCGGGGTCGGTCTTCACGTCATCGCCAAAGCTGCGGAAGTTCGTGACGAGGTTCTTGATTGCCACAGTTTCAAACGCCTGCTTCACCGCAACGGCTCCCATGAGGTCCATGAAGGCCGCATCAAACGGTGTCTTCGGAAACTCGGCGGCGAGGTTGATGCCGCTTTCAAGCTGCTCGCGCGCGAACTCCTTCGCTTCCGCGCCCCACGTCACCTTTGCTTTCGCGGCTGTGAGATTTTTCACACGCAGTGTCAGCCGGTTGAGGTCTTGATTGAAACTCGTGAACGCCAGGATGCTGCGTGTGCTGCCCGCGTCCTTCGCATCAGCGTCAAAGCAGAACGGCCATTTGCTGCTCGTGATCTCCGCGCTGCCATTGCCTCCCGCGACCTGGTGCCCCTCGCTCGCGGTGCTTCCGCCTTTCATGTCGATGGTAATCGTGCCGATGTCGCCATCCAGCCCGAGCGCCTTGAGAAACGCCATCGCCATCAAGAGCTGGCCTGCTGGCGCGGGATGAAAACCGTCACCGCCAAAGGGGCCGTAGCCTTTGCCGAGCGCGACCTTCGCTTTTGGCAACGCGTCCATCATCGTGCCATGCACGTTCGCAAAAGCGAGGCCGTGCTCCGCCGCGAGCTTCTTCGCGATGTCACGCAAGTGCGCTAAATTGTCATTGTACACCTCGCCCTTGATGTTGGGGCGCGTGAAGAAATCAGGATCAACGCCACCCGGCGAGCCAACAGCGATTTTGAGCACGCCTGCCGCTTTCAACTCCGCGATCACGCGGCGCATGTTCTTCTCATAAGCGCCGCCGATGTTGGCGTTGAAGGGCTGGTAGCTGCCGTCATTCATGCCGTAGCACGTCGTGGCGACGGTCGGTTTGAAAACCGCGAGGTCATTTGCCGCGCGCGCCGCGAAACCATCCGCACGCTCGCCGCTCCAGCCGAACTGGAACACCCGGATGTCGCTCCGCCCCGTGCAGGCCAGCAGGTAGCACTCGATGTACTTCGAGTAGAGCTTCTGCTCCGTAATGCTGTCCCCAATGACCGCGACGCGAGCGTCCGGGATGAGCAGCGATGCGGTTTTGGTTTCTCCCAGCGCGATGCTGGTGAATGCGGCGAGTGCGATGAGGATGCGTTTCATGGTGCGAGGATTGACCGGAATTGCCTGCCAAACGCAAGCTCAACCTCGCATCGCGATGTGGCTGCGGCATTCTGCCGCAGTCCGTGATGGGGGGCGGCAGAATGCCACAGCCACTTGCAATGCGCGCTCGTAATTCGCGTTCCATCCTCCACTTTGGAACGCATGAAATCACATCTCCACCTCTTGCTCACCGCCGCTCTCACATTGTCATGCCTCGTTTCAAACATGCATGCACAAGCCGCGAAGAAGGCATCCAAAGACATGCCCGCTGATCTCGCGGTGTTAAACATCGGCGATGCCGCGCCGGAGTTTGATCTGCCAGGAATCGATGGCCGCAATTACTCCCTCAAAGATTTTGTGAAGGCTGATGTGCTCATTGTCACATTTCTCAGCAATCACTGCCCGACCTCGCAAGGCATCGAAGGTCGCGTGAAAAAGCTGCTCGCCGAAATGAAGGGCCAGGGCCTCGCGCTCGTGGCTATTAATCCGAATGATCCCGGCGCGCTGCGGCCAGATGAACTGGGCTACTCAAAGTACAACGACAGCTTCGACGAGATGAAAATCCACGCGAAGGAGCAGGGTTTCGCATTCCCGTATCTCTACGACGGGGACACGCAGAAAACCGCAAAGGCTTATGGCTGCCTCGCCACGCCGCACGTCTTCATCTTCGACAAGGCGCGCAAGCTTCAATACAAGGGCCGCTTTGATGACTCGCGCTTCGGCGATGACTCCACGGTGACCTCACCGGATGCGCGCAACGCCGTCGAAGCACTGCTCTCGGGAAAGCCCGTCGCCGTCGCCGAGACGAAGCCGCATGGCTGCTCGACAAAATGGGGCGACAAACGCGCCGCCGTGACCGCCGACAACGAAAAGTGGGAGAAAGGCGATGTGCATGTGGAGCTGATCGACGCCAGGGGCGTGGCCGCGCTGCGCAAGAACGACACGGGCAAAGTGCGCATGTTCAACGTGTGGGCGACGTGGTGCGGGCCGTGCGTGGAGGAGTTCCCCGAGCTGGTGAAAACCTCGCGCAAATTCGGTCTGCGCGAGTTTGAGTTCATCAGCATCAGCATGGACGACCCGAAGACCATCGCCGTCGTGAAGGAGTTCCTCGAAAACAACAACGCCATCGTGCCCGACAAGATCAAACCCTCGCTCGCCAAGGAGGGCCGCAAGGGCAACGCGTATGTTTTCTCCGAGTCCAACAGCGACGCGCTCATCCAGGCGCTTGATCCGAAATGGGAAGGCCCCATCCCACACACCCTTGTCATCGCCCCAGGCGGCGAGGTCATCTTCCGCCACAATGGCGAGGTCGATGGCGACGAGCTGCGGGCAAAAATTCTGGAGCACATGGGAAGGTTTTACATGCCGGAGACGGCTGGGAAAAAATGAGAGGAACCACGAATGGACACAAATTCACACGAATGACTGAGCATGAAAACAGAAGTTGAAATTCATTCGTGTTTATTCGTGTCCATTCGTGGTTGGAAGATGCTGGCAGCTCTCCTCTCGCTGATGGTAACAGCCGCGTACTCTCAAGACGCGCGCGAGCTGATGACCAGCGGCGTCGAGCTTTTCTACGCAGGCAAAGCAAAGGAGTCCGTCACCGCTTTCGACAAGCTCATCAAACTCCAGCCCGACGTGAAGCCGCAGCTCTGGCAGCGCGGGCTGTCGCTCTATTACGCGGAAAAATACAAGGAAGGCCGCGAGCAGTTCGAGGTTCATCAGACTGTGAACAGCAACGACGTGGAAAACGCCGCGTGGCATTTCATCTGCGTCGTGCGCGTCGAGTCGCTGGAGGCCGCGAAGAAAAACCTCATTCCCATCGACGGCGACAGCCGCGTGCCGATGAAACAGGTGCATGATCTCCTCGCCGGCAAAGGCACGGTCGAGGACGTGCTCAAAGCCGCCGAGACCGGCGAGGGCGAGCAACTCCGCAACCACCGCTGTTACGCGCATCTCTATCTCGGCCTCTACTTCGAAGCGCTCGGCGAGACCGCGAAGGCGAAGGATCACATGCTCAAAGCCGCCATCGACTACAAGATGGACCACTACATGGGCAAGTCCGCCCAAGTGCATGTGAAAGTGCGCGGGTGGGCGAGGTAGCGTAGTGCGCCCGCATTCCAAACGGTGAGCTGCGTCACATGAGTTTTGCGCAAATCCCACGAGACATTAGCGCCTCCAGGCTCATTCCCAAACACCGCTACCAACGCGAAAGTGCAGAGGTACAGCGCCATGATCACCTTCGCCGCGGTGTCGAGCCGAAGCGATGAGGCAGGCATGGCCCGAGGTGGTGAAATGAGGGAGCGACCGCCCCTTTTGTAGCCGCGCAAGAACGGGCGGCAAGCCGGGGTTATTCTGCAAACCGCACACATCCCCCTGCGCAGTGCGCCGTTGCTGGAAAAGAAAAAGAGTGCCATGCATTCATCACGCCCTCACGATGACTAACTCCGCGCCGCTCTTCCTCGCCCTCCGCTACATGCGGCCCAAGCGGTCATTTGTCTCCGTCATCACCATCGTCTCCATCCTCGGCATCGCGGTCGGTGTGCTCATGATGATCGTGGTGCGCTCGGTCATGCAGGGCTTTGAGGTGGACTTCCGTAACACGCTCATCGCTGCGGAGCCGCACGCTCTCTTCAGCGCGCCATCGGCAAAAGAAGGCGCGCCGCCGGTCATGGCTGACTGGCAGAAGCTCGCTGCAGCCGCAAAGCAGCAGCCCGGCGTGCTCAGCGCCACACCGTTTGCTGGCGGCGTTGTGTATGTGGAGTTCAAAGGGCGGCAAACGGACGCGCGCATTTTTGGATTGCGACCGCATGAGGCTGCGGCGCGTCTCGACAAGGTGCGCAAGAGCCTGCTGGAAGGAGCGCTCGATCTGGCGGACGGCACGCTCGTCATCGGCGACAGCACCGCATCGCAGCACGGCCTCGCTCTGGGCGACGAAGTGGATGTTTACCCCGACAGATCGGTGATCGATGTGCTGCACCGCTTCCGCAACGCGCAGAATGAATCTGACGCGGACAAAAAAAACGCGCTGCTCAAGCAGATCAAACTCAAGCCGCTCAAGCTCCGCATCGCCGGCGTCGTGCGGGATGAGACCGGCGGCTTTTACTCCTACTGCTCGCTCTCGACCGGCCAGGAAATCTTCCGGCTCGGCGACGCGGTGAGCGGCGTCGCCGTCGAGCTGGCTGAGCCGGAGAAGGCAGATGTGTTTGCCAAAGCCATCGCGACCAGCGGCGCGGTGCCTGCGGAATGGAAGACGACGCTCTGGACTTCAGCAGGCGAGGCGCGACTCGCGGCCATGGGCAATGAGCAGATCATGATGCGCCTCATCCTCGCCATCATCGCGCTCATCGCCGCCTTCTCCGTGATGAACACCACCATCACCGTCACCACGCAGAAGCGCCGCGAGATCGGCGTGCTCACCGCCATCGGCGGCGCACCCAATCAGATCACCTCCATCTTCGTTATCCAGGGCGCGATCGTCGGCGCGCTCGGCACGCTGCTCGGACTCATCAGCAGCTTCATCGTGCTGCATTTTCGCGACGACATCCGCGCCGCGCTCACCGGCCTCGGCGGCGGACACGTCAATGCCGTGGACGGCGTCTTCCTCGCCACCATCCCCGCCCAAGTGCGCGCGGACGACGTGGCGCTCACCTGTGTCCTGTCGCTCGCGATGTGTCTCATCGCCGCGCTCATCCCCGCGTTCTTCGCCGCGCGTCTTGATCCGGCGGTGGCACTCAGAGACTGATCCCACATGAACAGCAGCGCCTCACTCTTCCTCGCCCTCCGCTACCTGCGGCCGAAGCGCTCATTCGTCTCGGTCATCACCTTGATCTCAATCCTCGGCGTGATGCTCGGCGTGGGCGTGCTTGTCGTGGTGATGTCGGTGTTCAAGGGCTGGCAGGTCGAGTTCAAAAAGCTCGTGCTCGGATTTGAGCCGCACATCATTCTCGTGCAAGAGCCGCCGTATGAAGGGCAGACGGATCCGGCGAACCCGCCGCCGCCGCGCACGGGCTGGCGCGAGCTGCTGGAGAAAACACGACAGCGCGCCGAGGTCGTCTCCGCAGAGCCGATCGCCGCGGGCACTGTCGCCGCCGAGTGCAGCAAAGACCCCGTCGGCATGGAGGTGCTCGGGTTGCAGCCGGAGACAAACAACGCGCTGGTGAAGAAGCTCGCGCGTCATTTGAAGGAAGGCGTGTTCGATCTCGAGGGCGACAACATCATCCTCACCGACAGGCAGGCCGCCGATCTCGGCGCAAAGCTCGGCGACACAGTCGTGCTCCACGCCACCGACACCATCCGCCAGGTGATCCGCGAAGTGCGTGACATCGAAGACCAGGAGACCGACGACGACAAACGCGCCGCCGCGATGGGCGAGGTGGTGATTTTTTCCTCCGAGGTGAAACTCGTCGGCATCCTGCGTGCCGACACCGCCGGGATGCGCGGTTATGTGCCGCTGAACATCGGCCAGGAGCTTTTCAATCTGGAAGACAACATCTCCGAGATCGGCGTCGAGATCGCCGATGCGGATCACGCCGATGACATCAGCGAGGAATGGATGCGCACCGCTTTCCTGCCGCTCGACTGGTCGCCACGCACCTGGATGGACCGCTTTGGTGCGAAGCTCCAGGATGTCGAGAACCAGCAATCGCTCATGTGGTTCCTGCTGCTCTTCGTCATGATCGTGGCCGCCACCTGTGTGATGAACACCACGATCACCGTCACCGTGCAAAAGCGCCGCGAGATCGGCATCCTCACCGCGCTCGGCTCTCGTGCCCGGCAGATCATCGCCATCTTTCTTTCGCAAGCCATCGTCGTCGCCATCGTCGGCTGCATCCTCGGCCTCATCGGCGGTTTCATCGTGCTGCACTTTCGGAATGATCTGCGCGAGCTGCTCGCCCGCATCACCGGCCGCGACTTTTTCCCGTCCGACATCTATTTCCTCTCCAGCATCCCATCGCACGTGCAGCCCGCCGATCTCGCCGCCGTCTGTCTCGCGGCGCTCGTACTGTGTGTGCTGGCCGCGCTCATCCCCGCATGGTTTGCCGCGCGCGTCGATCCGGCCGTGGCGCTGAGGGACTGAGGGGTAAGTTGACGATGGTTGACGGTCGTTGACGGTTGTTGCAATACAGGCGAGTGCCCCCATCCACCGTCAACTCCCCCCAACTACCCGCCTGGCGCGACTACGAACTCCTCGACGCTGGCGACGGCATGAAGCTCGAACGCTGGGGTGACATCATTCTCGCGCGCCCCGATCCGCAGATCATCTGGCCGCGCGTAGGCCCGGAATGGACGAACTGGGACGCATGGTATCACCGCAGCAGCAAAGGCGGTGGCCAGTGGGACTTTCGCAAACGTGTGCCTGAATCGTGGACGGTGAAGTATCGCGATCTCATCTTCAAAGTCGCGCCCACCGGCTTCAAACACACCGGCCTCTTTCCTGAGCAAGCTGTGAACTGGGACTGGTGCAGCGAGTTGATCCGCGAAGCGAGATCCAAAGACGGCGAAGTGAATGTGCTCAATCTCTTCGGCTACACCGGTGCAGCCACTGTCGCAGCCGCCGCCGCAGGAGCAAGCGTGTGTCACGTCGATGCCGCCAAGGGCATGGTCGAGTGGGCCAAGGAAAACGCGCGCCTCAGCGGCCTCGGCGACGTGCCCATCCGCTACATCGTCGAGGACTGTCTCGCCTTTGTCCGGCGCGAAATCCGGCGCGGGAAAAAATACGACGCCATCATCATGGACCCGCCCAGTTACGGCCACGGCGCGAGTGGCGAGGTGTGGAAGCTCGACACGCATCTCTGGACCTTGCTCACCGAGTGCAAAAAACTCCTCACCGACCAGCCGCTCCTCTTCCTCATCAACGCCTATACCACCGGCCTCTCCCCCACCGCGCTGGCGAACGTGATGACGCGCCTCCTCTCCGATCTCAAAGGCCAGATCACCACCGGCGAGGTGGGCCTGCCGATCACCGCCGGAAAGCTCGTGCTGCCGTGCGGGATTTTTGGGAGGTGGTGTCGCGTCTGATGAAAACTACGGAGCGGACTCTCCCAAGTCCGCTCCGCCCAGCCCTTAACCTTGGCTGGCCCCGGTGGCACGGCAAAGCGCCATCGGAATTCTCGCTCCGCTCACAACCGCGACTTTACCAGACCTTCGAGACGCGTCACGCCTCGGCGAATGCGCGCCTTGATGGTGCCGAGGGGTTCGTGGAGCCTTTCAGCCACCTCGGCTTGAGTTAGCTCGTTGAAGTAAGTCAGCTCGATGGCCTCGCGCTGATCTGCGGACAGTTTCTTCACGGCTCTGCGCAGGAGTGTATCGCGTTCCTTGTGTTGCACGAGGTCGCTGCTCGACTCGTCAAACTCGGGCTGCACCGTTTTGTTCTCCACCTCAAAGTCGTCATTGAGGCGCGAGCGGCGCTGCTTGCTGCGGATACGGTCGAGGGGGGGAATTCGCGCCCGGGTGGGGTGACAGGGGGGGGGCTTGCCCTTGGGCGGCGCGGATAAATTCGCCGGTTTGCCCCCCCCCACCTGGGCCTGGGGGATGCTGGGCTGCGGGGGCGGGGGTT
>JANPIW010000068.1:0-8427 GCA_031425215.1 Verrucomicrobiaceae bacterium | reverse complement strand
CATCAAGCACCAGGGCCATCTCGTGTGCCCCGAGGTGGATCACAAGCGCATCCAGTTGTCCAATCTCTGGCTGTCCACGCTCCAGTGGTTCGGCGTCGAGCGTGAGCGCTTCGGGCGTAGCACGGGGACGTTTTCGCCGATGAAGATTGGGTGAGGCCGGCAAAAAGATGGGCGGTAAAAAATAAGAACCGCATTCATCTTCTACCGCCCATCTTTTTGCCGATAAATCCATCCCCCATGCCAATCACCCGCACCACCGAAACCATCCGCCCGACTCAATCCGAGTTCGGTCAGATCGCCTACGACGTGATGAACTGCGTGTATGAAATCCACAACGAGTTTGGCCGATTCTTCGACGAAGCTGTCTATGAACGCGAACTCGCCGACAGGATGCCAGGCATGGAGCTGGAACTCCCGGTCACCGTCACTCACGGAACTTTCTCAAAGCTCTACAAGCTCGACATTCTGGCTCACAAGCGAGGGATTTTCGAGTTCAAGGCCGCCGAGAACATTGTCTCCCGTCATCGCGGACAGACCATCAACTACCTGCTCCTCTTTGATCTCCCGCACGGCAAGATCATCAACGTCCGTCCCGAGCGAGTGGGCGATGAGTTCGTGAACTGCCACTTGCGGTTGGATGCGTTGCGAAATCCATCTGTGGACACGACCGATTTTGAGTCTGCCGTTGCCGGGTCAGCTTTCTTCCATGACCACCTGATGAGCGTGATCAAAGACTGGGGCTCCGGCCTTGAGACGGGGCTTTACGAAGAGGCGCTGACTCACTTCCTGGGTGGCGAGGAGCGGGTTCTGCTGCCTGTGCCAGTGATGGGAGCGAAAGGACATCTGCACGATCAAAAACTGCGCCTCCTGGCACCTGATGTCGCATTCAAGCTCACCGCTTTCTCTGATCGACTCGATGCTTTCGAGGTGCATGCCCGCCGCCTCATTCAACACACATCTTTAAAAGCCATTCATTGGGCCAATATCACTCACAGCCATGTTACCTTCACTACCATCCGCTAACTCCTTATTCGGCAAAAAAATGTGCGGTAAAAGATGGGGACTTCTGATCTTCTTATCTTTTACCGCCCATCTTTTTGCCGCTCCCTCCCCCGAGTTCCTCAAGACCTACTGCATCAACTGCCACGGCGCGGAGAAACAAAAAGGCGACCGTCGTTTCGACGCACTCACCGCCGAGATCAAAACCCCGGACGATGCCCTACTCTGGCAGGAGATTCTTGATCAGATCAATCAAGGCGACATGCCGCCAGAGGATGAGAAGCAGCCGCAGAAGCCGGAGCTGCTCGCAGCAGTGGATGCGATCACGCAATCCATCGCCGATGCCACACAGCGCTTCAAAGGCACGGGAGCGCACACCGTGCTGCGTCGGCTCAACAGCTTCGAGTATCGCAACACCATCGGCGACCTGCTGGGATTGAACGTCGCGGGTTGGGATCCCAGCGCAGATTTTCCACCCGAGGTCCGTGCCGATGGCTTCGACAACAACAGCGCTTCGCAGGTGACCTCCGGCATTTTGCTCGACCACTACTTTATAGCCGCTGAGGAGGCCATCAAGCGAGCGACTGCGTTTGGTGCGAAACCGGAGGTGAAGACCTACACACAGAAGTCGCCCTTCTACTTTGAGAAACGCAAGGCTGGCGACCTGCCGAAGATCTTCCAGACGGACCGCTATCGTTGGGTGTCGGATAAAGGTTACGATGATCTTGTCGCACGGTATTATCGCGGTGGGCACATTGGATTCGAGCCTCTGGGACACGGCGGCGCACCGCAAAGCGGACGCTACACCATTCGTGTTCAGGCCGCAGCCATTGACCGCGTGAACCCTTATCCATTCCTGACGGACATCCGCAGCGGCGATCCCATCACCCTGGAACTCGCTGCAGTGACTCGCGGCGGCAGCGTCGAGAGCACGGGCAACGTCACCACTCAGCGCACGCTCGCACTGGTGGAAATCACCAGCGACAAGCCGCAGTGGTTCGAGTGGACCGTGGATCTCGAACGCGGCGAGGAACCGGAGGTGCGCTTCCGCAACGGCACGGTCAAAGCCAAATCACTGGCGTTCAAGTTGAACAGATTCGCAAAAGGGCATCCCGAACTGGAAGCGATTGGAAAACTGAGCAAGGGCGAGACCGCTTTGGCCATGCTCAAGGCCTATCGCGGTCCGAAGCTCCGCATTTGGGAAATGCAGGTCAAAGGTCCGATGATCGACCAGTGGCCGACGCCGGGTCACACCTTGCTCTATGGCAAACTCACGGAGGATCAGATCAACCGCGCTAACATCTACGAGCGTTTGAAAGTCTTCGCTGAAGCCGCCTACCGTCGTCCGTTGGGTCAGGGCGAGTTATCGCCCATCGGTAAGCTCATCAATTCCAAGCTCGATGCCGGCATGAAGCCGATGGATGCGCTGCAACTCTGCTTCCAGACCATCCTCTGCTCACCCGCCTTCCTGCATGTGCATGAAGGCACCGGCAAGCTGAACGACTTCGCGCTCGCCTCACGCCTCTCGTATTTCTTCTGGTCCTCCATGCCCGACCAAACGCTGATCCAGCTCGCCACCGCAGGCAAGCTACACGAGCCCGCCACGCTCAGCGCACAAGTAGATCGCCTTCTCGCTGATCCAAAATCACAACGCTTCGTGCAGAACTTCATCCGCCTCTGGCTGAACCTCGATCACATCGGCGAGATGCCGGTTTCCACCGACTTCGTCAGCTTCTTCCGCGACAACATCGACGCAGCGATGCGCGCCGAGACCGAGATGTTCTTCCGCCACATCCTCGACAAAAACTTGCCACCACGCGAGTTCCTTGCCGCCAACTACACCTTCCTCAATCGCGAACTCGCCCTGCACTACGGCCTGCCGCCATTGGACGGCGTGCAACTCCGCCAAGTCACGTTGCCCAAAGGCGAGCGCGGCGGCCTGCTCACCCAGTCCACCTTCCTCACCGCCTCCGCGAATGGTGTGGACACCTCCCCCGTCGTGCGTGGCGTCTATGTGCAACATAAACTCCTCGGCTACACACCACCGCCGCCACCGCCCGATGTGCCGCTCATCGAGCCCGATGCCAGCGGAGCCAAAACCATCCGCGAGCAACTCGCCATGCATCGCGAGAATGCCACCTGCGCCAGTTGCCATCAGAAGATCGACCCATATGGTTTCGCATTGGAGAACTTCAACGCCATCGGCGGCTGGCGCGAAAACTATTCCGGCGATCACAAGATCGACCCCAGCGGCGACCTGCCCACAGGCGAGAAATTCAAAGGCGTCACCGACTTCCGCACCCTGCTCATCGCAAAGCACGATCAGTTCACCCGCTCCCTCGCCGAGAAGCTCCTCACCTACGCCCTCGCCCGAGGCCCCGAGTTCACCGACCGCACCGTGATTGACGGTATCGTCAAAGACATCTCCGCAAACCAAGGCGGCTTCAAAGATCTAGTCCGCGCCGTGGTGCTGAGTGAATCGTTTGGAAAGAACTGAGTTCATCTGCCTCCTGTGGCCTCCCCCTCAGGTCACCCCATGCCCGCCCCGTCGGACAACCACGACGCCCGCCACTAAGCTGAGCGCATCAGGGCGGATGAAAACTACGACCAGCAGCAGATGCAGGATTTGATCAACAAAGTGGATGAGCTGATCAACGCGCTGCGACGGTGACCGGTTTACGGCTTCAAGCTCTCCTGCATCAACTTCTCGCCACTCGCGGGCATCGTCTTCGTCGATTCGCCGGTGAGTAGTCCATGTTTTACGAGGAATTTGTCTGCGGCAATGAGGGTGACGGTTTGCCACGGGCCGCTGTTGAAGAAGCTGTGCGACTGGCCGGGCGCGATCTGGAGGTCGATGGTTTTTGTGCCGAGGGATTTCAATTTCGCGTGGGCGATGTCCCAGCCTTTTTTCCAGGCGTCTTTGTCGCCGAAGAAAGCGATGGCGGGCGCGAGATCGGGCTTCAAATGATGGAGCACGTCGATCTCGGGGTCTTTGTCGTCATCGGTGGCGAAGGCGGGATTGAACCACAGGTAGGCGACGACGCTGGTGTCGATGTCCTTGGGGTCGGCGGGATCATTGAGGCCGGGATTCAGGGTGGCAAGGGCGCTGATGTGTCCGCCCGCACTGCCACCGCCGGTGATGATGCGCTGCGGGTCGATGCCGAGTTCGGGTGCCTTCTGCTTGAACCAACGGATGGCGCTTTTCGCGTCGGTGACACAAACGCGCTTCTTGGTTTCGCCTGCGGGCAGCTTTTTCGCATCGGGGCCGCTGAGCATTTGATACTCCGAAGTGGCGCAGACGAGGCCGCGACTGGCGAAGTAAGCGCAAGCGATGCGAAACTGGCCCAACGAGCCTCCACTCCAGCCGCCGCCGTGAAAAAGGATCATGCCGGGCACTTTCGCTTTTGCGGGATCGTGATTCGGCGGGAAGTAGATCTCCATCTGGCGCGGTTTGCCGGCGCTGTGTTTGTAGATGTACGTTTTGCCGGGAGGCGCGTCGGCACCGATGCCGCCTTTGGCCGTGGCTGGCTTTTCAGCGGCGAGAGCTGCACCACAGAGAGAGATGAGGAGGATGGAGAAGAGTTTCATGGTTATTCTTTGGCGGCTTTGGATTGGTTGGATTTGAAGATGACGATTCCGGCATCATTAGCCTGCTTCGCGCCGGGTGTGCTGCGGCCGTTTGCGATGGTGGCTTCGAGTTGCTGCGTGAGTTTGGCGACGATGTCGGGATGCTCAGCGCTGAGGTTCTTGGTTTCGCCGCCGTCGGTGGTGAGATCGTAGAGTTGGACGGCGGGCATGCCTTGCTTGGTTGCCTCAGCATCGCCGGGCTTTCCCCAGCCGCCGGAGCCGGGACAGAGGCAGAGTTTCCAGCGGCCTTCACGCACGGCGAAGCGACCGTTGATGCTGTGATGAATGACCGTGCGGGCAGGAGTGCCCGCATCACCCAGCAAGGCAGGAAGCAGGCTCACGCTGTCTTCTGCGGCGGTTTCTGGGAGCTTCACGCCGAGGATTTCGGCGCAGGTGGCCATGAAATCGGTGTGGCAGATGAGCCGGGCGTTTTGCGTGCCTGCTTTCACTTTCCCAGGCCAGCGGACGAAGAACGGCACGCGGTGTCCGCCGTCCCAGATGTCTGCTTTGTAGCCGCGAAGCTGAGCGCTGGCGAAGTGACCCTGCTTTTCGAGTTTGTCGGTGCCAGCCTGGGGCGAGCAGCCGTTGTCGGCGGTGAAGATGACCAGCGTGTTCTCCGCGAGGCCCGCCTGATCTAGCGCGGTGAGCACATCGCCGACGATGGCGTCCGTCATCATGACGAAGTCGCCGTAGTCGCCGAGGCCGCTCTTTCCCTGCCACTCCGGCGTGGGCAGGATGGGTGTGTGCGGCGAGGTGAGCGGCAGGTAGAGGAAGAAGGGCTTCCCCGCTTTCGCATCTTCCGCACGCTCCTGCACATAACTCACGGCCCGCTTCCCAAGACGCGGCAGCATCGCGACCGGCTCAATGGTCTCGATGACACGATCTCCTTCGATCAAGGCGGACATGGTGCGTGCGTTTGAGCAGCCCCAAAACAGATCAAAGCCACGCGTCACCGGCCCGCCGATGATCTCTGCACCGACGGGCAACCCGGCTCTGCCCATGCCTTTTTTCTTGTCGCTCTTGGTCGTCGCGCTCTCGGATTGAAACCCAAGATGCCACTTGCCGATGCAGGCCGTGGTGTAGCCCTGTGCCTTGAGCAAACTGGCCACCGTGAGGCGATCAGATGCGATGAGCGGCTCGTCATTGCCGCCATCGAGCACGCCTGCCTGCAAGCGTGTGCGCCACGCGTAGCGCCCGGTGAGCAAGCCGTAGCGCGTGGGCGTGCAGACGGACGATCCACTGTGCGCATCCGTGAAGGTCATGCCCTGCGCCGCGAGCTTGTCCAGATGCGGCGTGGCGATCTTCCCGCGCTGAGGATTCAGACACTGCACATCGCCATAGCCGAGGTCATCGGCGAGGATGTAAACGATGTTTGGTTTGGCGGCGAGGAGCGAGGAACTGAGGGCGCAGGTGAGGAGAACGAAGAGCTTCATGGCGCGTGGAATCACTTTTTCTTTTTGCCGCCTTTGCCCGCTCCCTTTGCTCCAGACGAATACTCCCAGCGTTTCTGCCATTCGGCGAGATACGGCTGGTAGCCCGGGTGCTCAGTCCACGAGATGGATTCGGGATCAGGCGGCGTGACTTTTCCTTCAGGATAGTCTTTTCCGTCAAAGCTCGCGCTTACCGTCTCATTCCATGCGAGCAGATCTTTTTTCATCTGCTCAAAGACCTGCGGCTCCTTGGTGCTGAGTTCGACGGTCTCGTTGGGATCGGCGACGATGTCGTAGAGTTGAAAGCCGCCTTTGCCGAGGTTGTCAGTGAGAATTTTGAAACGCGGGCCGGTGAGCGCGGCCTTGGTGCCGAAGCGAAAGCCGATGGGTTTCTGCCGCTCACCGACCTCTCCGGCGAAGAGCGGCTTCAAGCTCATGCCGTCGATGGGTTTGATCATCACGCTCTCCGGCAGGCCGACGATGTCCGCGACGGTGGGAAACAAATCCATCGTGCAGGCGGGATGGCTCGTGACGCGTGGTTTGATGACCGCAGGCCACTCGATGATGCCTGGCACCCGCAGGCCGCCCTCGAAGACCTGGCCTTTGTTGCCGCGCAGGCCGCCGACGGTCTCTGGTTTGATGCCGGTCAGTCCGCCGTTGTCGCTGTTGAAGACGACCATCGTGTTCTCGGCGATGCCGAAGTCGCGCAGCTTTAGCCGCAGCGTGCCGACACTGCGATCGAGCGCGACCAGTTCGCCATGGTGATCTGCGGATGCTTTGTCCAGTGAGGCAAACGCGGCCTTGTCCGCATCGAGCGCTTTATACGGACTGTGCGGCGAGCCGAACCACACGATGGCAAAGAGCGGCTTGTCGCCCGCGTGATGTTTCTCGATGAACTTCACCGCCTCATCGATGGCGATGTCAGACGAGTCGCCGGTGAACTCGACGATCTCACCCAAGCGGCTCATGATCGGATTTTGATCGAAGAAGTTCGTCACTGACACCCACTCATCGAATCCAAATGCGCCTGGATTGCGCGGGTCGCTTTTCAAAACCGGCGCGCCCGGTCCCCTGAAGCCATTGAGATGCCACTTGCCGTAATGCCCCGTCACATATCCCGCGCCTTTGAGCGCTTGCGCGATGGTTTTCTCCTGGGGCCGCAATCCATAGCCGTGACTCAGCACACCCGAGCGATCCGGCGAGCGTCCCGTGAGCACGCTGGCACGAGTCGGCGAGCACACGGGGCATCCGGCATAGAAGCGCTCGAAGCGCAGCCCGTTTGCCGCCATCGCATCGAGGTTCGGTGTTTTAAGAATGGGATGCCCGCGATAGCCCGTCTGCCCCCAGCCCATGTCATCGGCCATGACGAAGATGATGTTCGGCTTCGCGGCGAAGAGCGAAGTGCAAAGGGCGAAGAGAAAAAAACAGGACAGCGTGGATTTCATGGTGTGCTGAAACGCGCAGGCGGAGATGTTGTGTCAGCGAGTTCAAAACTGCGTGATCCAGAATGCCGCTGAGCACGTTGGATATTTTTCAACGTGGCCGCTGCCGCGCTTGACTCACAAGCTGCTAACGTGCGACACTAGACACACCTCACATCATGGCTCGCGGCTCCAACGTCACTCTCTGCTCCTTCTGCGGCAAAAGCCATGCAGAGGTGAAAAAACTCATCGCCGGGCCGGGCGTGTACATTTGCGACACATGCATCAACGTGTGCAAAACCATCCTCGACCGCGAGGCGGCGCAAGAGGCGGACGCGAACACGCCGATGCTGGTGCCGCGCCCTGCTGATATTCTCGGCCTGCTCGACCAGCACGTCATCGGGCAGTCGCATGCGAAGAAGATTCTTTCCGTCGCGGTACACAATCACTACAAGCGCATCATCCACACGCAGGCGCAGGCCGCGCGCGTTTCGGCCCGCAAGACGGCGGCGATGCCTGATCCGAACGACATTGAGCTGGAGAAGAGCAACATCCTGCTCATCGGCCCGACGGGTTGCGGCAAGACGCTGCTGGCAAAGACGCTGGCGAAAGTGCTCAACGTTCCTTTCAGCATCGCAGATGCGACGACGCTGACCGAGGCGGGCTACGTCGGCGAGGATGTGGAGAACATCGTGCTGCGCCTCCTGCAAGCCGCCGACTATGATGTGTCGCGCGCTGAGATCGGCATCATTTACATCGACGAGATCGACAAGATCGGGCGTAAGACGGAGAACGTGAGCATCACGCGTGATGTGAGCGGCGAAGGCGTGCAGCAGGCGCTGCTCAAAATAATCGAGGGCACCGTGTGCAACGTGCCGCCGCAGGGCGGGCGCAAGCATCCGCAGCAGGAGTACATCCAGGTGAACACAGAGAACATCCTCTTCATTTGC
>JANPIW010000067.1:0-6234 GCA_031425215.1 Verrucomicrobiaceae bacterium | reverse complement strand
TTTGCCGGCGAGATTCGCGATGGTCGTCACGCCGGGGCCGCGGGTCTGGCCGCTGAGTGCGAAGCGCAGCAGAGGCATGAGCACGCCGGGTTTCACGCTTTGCAGCGCGGCCACTTCCTCGATGGCTTTGTGGATGCCGTGCTCGCTCCAGTCAGCGAAAGTTGAGAAATGCGCGGCGGCGGCTTCGAGCAGGACTTTGTTCTCGGGCTTGGATTTGAGCTTCGTCACTGCATCAGCCTCGAAGGGAAAATCTTCGCGAAAGAAGAAATGCACCCAGCCGGGGAACTCGGTGAGCAGGCTCACCTTCTCCTTCACGCTCTGGAGCGCTGCGGCGGCGAATGATGCGTCAGTGCTGATGCCTGCTGTTTTCAAAAACGGCGTTGCAGCGGCGAGCAGCTCGTCAGGAGACATCTCACGCAGGTATTGTGCGTTGAACCACTTCAACTTTTCCATGTCGAAGCGCGCGTTCGCGCTGTGGACATCGCTCACCTCAAAGAGCGTGATGAGGGCGGCGCGGTCCAGTTTTTCCTTCTCCGCGCGCGGTGTCCACCCGAGGAGGCAGAGGTAATTGAAGACGGCATCTGGCAGATAACCGTCCTGGATGTAGCTGCTCACGGCGGCGCCTTCATCGCGCTTGCTCATCTTGCTGCCGCTCGGATTCAAAATGAGCGGGATGTGCGCGTAGCGGGGCGGATGCTTGCCAAACGCATGGAAGAGATCGGTGTGCTTCCAGGTGTTCGACAGATGATCCTCGCCACGGATGACGTGCGTGATGCCCATCTCGATGTCATCCACGACGTTGCAGAAATGGAAGATGTAGCTGCCGTCGGGCCGCCGCACCGTCATGTCCGGCTCCTCCGTCGCGGCAAACTGCACGTCACCGCACACGAGATCGGGCACGTTGATGGGCTGGCGGCTGAATTTGAAACGCACCGCGCCGCCGTCCTCGTAGGTGCGGCCTGCGGCGGTGAGGCGCGCGAGGTAGTCGTCGTAGATGCTCTTGCGCTGGCTCTGGAAATACGGACCGCGCTCTCCGCCGATCTCCGGGCCTTCATCCCAGTCGAGGCCCAACCAGCGCAATCCATCAAAGATCGCCGCCATCGCCTCCGGCGTGTTGCGCGCCTCGTCCGTGTCTTCGATGCGCAGGATAAATTTGCCGCCGCGATTGCGCGCGTAGAGCCAGTTAAAAAGCGCGGTGCGCGCGCCGCCCACATGGAGGTAGCCGGTGGGCGATGGGGCAAAGCGGACGCGGACAGGAAGGGTGCTCATGATTTTTCGGGGCGCATGAATGTGTCGCGCGGAAGGATGCACAAGCAAGAATCTGTTCTATGATCGGCCCCGTGAAAAAGACTGTCCGCAGAATCCTCATCGCATCCGCATCGCTCGTCGTTCTGCTCGCGACGGCGCTCGGCGGCGCGCGCTGGTGGCTCGGCAGCGTGATGAACCGCGAGGCGCTCGTCGCGCAGATGGAGTCCGCATGGAATTGCCGTGCGGAGATCGACACAGTCACCCTCGCTTTCGCGTCCAGCCCCGCGCGTGTCGAGATCAGAGGCGTGCGCCTCGCCGCGCGCGATGCGGAGGTGGGCAAGCCGCTCGACACACGCCAGCCTCTCCCGCCCGACGCCACCCAGATCAACATGCAGAGCGCCGTGCTCGAGATCGCCCTCCAGCATCTCGTCACCCGCCATCTCGACGTCAGGCAGCTCACCATCGATGCATCGCCGTGCGAGACAGAGTGGACAAAGAAGGCACGAGCTCGCTGGCCGGGCTTTTTAAAAAGCCGGCAGCGCTGCCCGCATCCCCGCCTGCCGCCGCCCCGCCACCACCGCCTGCCGCGCCCGCTGAGAAAGTCGTCGCCGCCGAGACCGCGAAGATGAAGCCGGCGGAGAAGATCAAGAAACCGCGGCCTGCGAGGCCCGAGTTCAAAGCGGCGCAACTCGGCCTCTCCATCCGCGTCGAGCGCGCCAGCCTCGAGCGCGCCACCATCCGCATCCTCAACGGCAAAAACACCACCACCACTGACATCACCGACCTCTCCTTCTCCATCAGCGAGATCGACATCGACCCGGCCGACCTCGCAGCGCACAATCAGTTCATCCTCACCCTCGGTGCGCGCATCAAAATCAAAGACCGCGTCAAGTCGGGCAACAAAGACGCCAGCGGCAAGGACATCCTCAAGGAAGTGAACACCGTGGACATGGCCATGCGCGGCGGCGGCACCGTGCGTCCCTTCGATCCGGCCACCGGACTGTGGAGTCCTGCCAGCGCCCTGGATTTGAAAATCGAGAAAGGCTCCGTGCTCGCCGGCTACATGAAGCTGGGCGACAAAGCGGACAGGGAATTCAAGAAAGTGGAGAAGTGGAACTTTGACCTCACCGACCTGCGCGACGTGGACATCGGCGGTCCGCTGAATGAGGACGCCAACATCCGCGTGCGCATTGAGCAGGACAGGATCAGCTTCCTCCATGACGCAGTGATCTCGCTACCCGACTACGAGGTCACCATGCGCAAAGACAGTTGGCTGAACTCCGCCGAGGACCAGGCGGAGCTTCTCTTGCGTTTCAGTCTCGAGCCGGATCTGCAAAAGGCCGTCGTCACCCGCGTCGGCGGCTTGGTGGATGTCTTGTTCAAGGACTTCGAGAAAAAACTCAGCGACGACCGAGGCCGCATGTTTTTCTTGTTCAAATCTGAGGGCAAGCTCTCGGATCCAAAGATTAAATTCGACACCGACGACATGCTGGCGCGACTGGGAGCCGAGGAGCCGGATCAGAAATAACGCCGGTTCACGTCCTTCGGTCCGCGCTGAAGTATTCCTGCGCAATCCCCGAAGCTTTTTCTGAAAGCGGCGCTCTGTCGATGCTGGCGCGGATACATCCTCGTGCAGCTTGCGTGCGTATGCTTTCCCGCAATTCTCGCTTTATGAACCTCTCTCCTAAACTCGCCAAGCTCCTCAACGAGCAAATCAACAATGAAATGTCCTCGTCCTACGCCTACCTGGCGATGGCGGCGTGGTTCGAGCAGACGCCTTACACGGGCTTTGCGCAGTGGATGTTCGCCCAGAGCCGGGAGGAGACCATGCACGCGCTGAAGTTCTACCAGTACGTGGCGGACCGTGATGGCAAGGTGGACCTTGAGCCGATCGCGAAACCAAAGCAGGACTTCACATCGCCGCTGGATGTGTTCACGCACAGCTTGAAGCAGGAGCAGAAGGTGACGCAGCAGATCAACGAAATTTACGAGGCGGCGGAGCAGTTGCGAGATCACGCGGCGAAGAACTTGCTGCTGTGGTTCCTGAACGAGCAGATGGAGGAAGAGAAAACGGTGCGCGATATGCTGGAGCGGCTGGAGCTGGCGGGCAACGATGCGGCGAGCCTGCTGGTGCTGGATCGCGAGGCAGGCAGCCGCCAGGCGGCCGCGAAGTCGAACTACGACGGCGCGGGGCACTAGGCCTGATGCGGCGTAGGAGGAGCGGTGCCGCAGCGAAGGAGGAGAGATCATCCGGTGGAGTTTTCATCCGCCTCGCGTTGCAATCAGGAGCTTGTAAAGAGTGTGCAAAGAACGCGCCGCAGGCCTTTTTAGTTGGGAGCGAGCATGTAGGATGCGGGGATGAAGACTTTTCTTTGCAGTGCGTTTGTGGGTTTGATCAGTTCGGCTGTGCTGGCGGAGGAGGTGGTGACCTCCGCCAAAGACTTGGTGAAGTTTTGGCCTGACGGAATCCAATTGAGCACCAGCGCTCCGAATGTGCAGCCGGCTGTGGTGCTGGCCAATCAGGTGCTGGCCAAGACGGCATTTGGAAGGGAGGCGGCGATGAGTTTGAAATTTAAAATGGTGGAGGATCAGGCGCAGGGTCTCTACGGTCACGTGATCGCGGCCCAGGCGGAATCCGTGGACTTGGGTGCGGTCACGGTGGTCTGCACGGTGTATTTCGCGCCGGATCAGCTCCAGACGCTGGCGACGCGCGATCTGGCTGCGGGTGCGCTTGATTTCCATGGCGTGATCGCGAAGGCGGAGATCGTCCATGCGGAAGGTCTGCGGATGGTGCTGGACATTGTGGCGGCGAGGGTCGGTGAAATGGTGCGCAAGCCGCGGCCCGAGCGAGGCCCGGCCAAGGTGAAGGTGATCTCGGCCGTGTATGGCGGCGGAAAGCATCAGGCGGATGTGACGGAGCGCGTGCGGAAGCATGTCGAGCAGGACAAGAAGACATTCGCGGTGACACCGGGAGATTTGGGGGCTGATCCGACGCCGGGTTGGAACAAGACGCTGACCGTGGTGTACAACAAAGATGGAGTGCGCCGACTCCAGGCGCGGACAGAGACGGAGCATGTGCTGCCGGAGAGTTTTTATATGCCGCAAGATGCGAAGGAACTGGAGCAGTGGCTGATCGGCACGCGCTGGACGGTTGACCGGGATTTTATCTTTTTACCGGGGGGACTGTTCCTGGCAGCCGGGCAGGTGGCATGGTGGCGTGCGCTGGGCGACAGCAGGATCGAGATCACTTGGCACACTGGCATCAAGCTGGAATGCCAGTTCGACTATGTTTGGGGTTCATTCACCGAGCAAGGCGGGCTTAACACGACGTTCAAGCGCGTGAAGGAGCGATAATTATGCGGCTTTTATTTTGACACGCTTCGCGGTCACTGCGCCGTCTTCCTCTGCCGTGCGGCCTCAAACAAAATCGCCGCGCCGGCGGCAGCGACATTCAGGGACTCAACCGGCTCATGCAGCGGTATGCGCACACGCGCATCGCACGCCTTCATCAGCTCATCGCCTGCGCCGCGCGCTTCATTGCCGAGGATGAGCATGGAGGGCTGGCGCCAATCGTAGTCATAGTGCTCCAGTTCCGCATGGCCGCACGCGATCACACTTCTGATTCCCCGGTCGCGACACGCCTTGATCGCGCCGATGCCGGACACATCGGTCACCATAGGCAAACGAAAAGCTGATCCCATCGAGCTGCGCAATGTTTTCGGTGCAAATGCGTCTGCCGATCCTGCAAACGCGAGCACACCTGTCGCGCCTGCTCCTTCCGCCGTGCGGACGAGTGACCCGAAGTTCCCGGGGTCTTGCACGCGATCGAGGCCGATGATCAGCGGACACGCGCGCGCAAAGATGGGATCGAGTGTCGAACCCGGACGTTCGGCGATGAGGATGATGCCCTGCGTGTTCTGCGTATCGCTGAGCGAACTGAGAACCGAGTCCGCAACCTCGAAGACTTCGCATTGCGCTTGTCCGCGCAGTGAATCCGCGAACTCCGGCGATGCGAAGCAAATCTGAAGCCGCAGGCCCGACGCGATGCACTCGCGCACGAGGCGCTCACCCTCGACGAAGATCAAATGACGCTCCCGCCCTTCGCGCACACGACGTGCGTGCTTGATGCGTTCGTTGCTGGAGCTGGTGATGAGCATGAGTGCGCGATCGGCGGCAGGTCTAGCCCACATGCGCTCGCGGGTCTATAAAGAAGTGGGAGGATGTGGGATAGGTGCGACTGCTCAGGCACAATCAGGTGGCACGGGACGATTGGTGTGGCACTTTATCGCCGATGAATCTCACGCGGTTTTTTTCCGTGACAGTGCTGCTGCTGCTTTGGTCCGCCATCGCTGGCGCGGCTGATCGCTATGTCAGCACGACGGGCAGTGATGGGAATCCGGGGACGCTTGCCGCGCCGTTGCGGACGATCAATGTGGCTGTCACGCAGTCGGCGGCAGGCGACACGGTGCATGTGCGAGGCGGTGTGTACAGCGCGGAGCGCGTAGTCATTTCGGGCAAGAATGGAACGGCGGCACTGCCGATCACGCTGAGTAGTTTCACGGGCGAGACGGCGATCATCGACGGCGCGGGCATCACGCCGCCGAATGGAGACGCGGGCCTGGTGGAGATCGTGAACAGCAGCCATGTCACGGTGCAGGGGCTGGAGATTCGGAACTTTCAGACGACGAACTCGGCGAAGGTGCCGATTGGCATTTTTGTTCGCGGCTCAGGCTCAGGTGTGCGGCTGGTGGGCAACAAGGTGCATGACATCTGGCAGTCGAGCACGGGGGCAGGGGATGCGTATGGCATCGCAGTGAAGGGAACGGCTGCGACGGCCATTGATGGCATCGTGATCGACGGCAACGAGGTGTACAATTTGCGCACGGGTTCGAGCGAAAGCGTGGTGCTGAATGGCAATGTGACGAACTTCGCGGTGACGAACAACATCGTTCACGACTGCAACAACATCGGCATCGACTTCATCGG
>JANPIW010000066.1:0-13885 GCA_031425215.1 Verrucomicrobiaceae bacterium | reverse complement strand
CGGGTGCGGGAGGAGCTCAGGGTGCCGGTGGTATGAGATCAGGGTGCCGGTGGTATGAGATCAGGGTGATGGCGGGGGGAGATCATACTGCTGCATCCCGGACATCCTGTTGGTGCCAGCATGAAATCCGTTCTCCTCCGTTCTACCCTCCGGCGACGGTGAGCGGGAGCGTGGTGGGCACGGTGCTGCATCTCGCTTTCGGAATACCCGAGGGCCAGCAAGGGCAGCAAGGCGACGAAGGCCAGCAAGGCCCGCCCTTTGCCACGGTGGTCGTGGCCGGAGTGAACACACTGCCGCCCGGAACCCCGGCCACGGTCGATGCGGGGCTGGTGGGCAATGCCGTGGAGCTCACCTTTGGCATCCCGCAAGGCGAAACGGGTGCGCAAGGAGCGCAGGGACTCCAGGGTGATGTGAGCGTGACACAGCTCGACAACGCCATCGCCACCACGAGCAGCAACAGCAACGTGGTGAACACGCTGGACACACCCTTTGCGGATGCGGATGCGGAGCAATTGCGGCAGCGCTTCAACGAACTGGTGCTGGCGATGCGCCGCTGACATGGAATGCGGACCAGTCGTCGGGGAGCAATCCGTGGTGGTTCTGAATCCGTGGGGGAAAGGGTTTTCTTTTTTTCCGCCCCTCTTTTCCCAGGAGACAAAGGGATCCTGATTCATCCCACGGATTCAGGGCGACCACGGATTTCCTGAATGCAATCCGCATCGCCGGCACGAGTAGCAACAGCAACGCGGTGAACACGCTGGACACACCCTTTGCGGATGCGGATGCGGAGCAATTGCGGCTGCGTGAGAGTGCAGTCCGGTGACTGCGGAGTCACGAGGCGCGATTTTCCATTTTACCCGTCTGGCGCTCTCTCTTATAAGAGCGTCATGCACGACCCCCGAATTGACCAGCTCGCACGCCAGCTTGTGCGCTATTCCACCCAGGTGAAGAAGGGTGACCGCGTGTGGATCGACTGTTTTGACGTTCCCAATTACGTCCCCGTCGCGCTCATCCGCGCGGTGGTGGAGGCGAAGGGCATCCCCATCGTGAAGCTGCATGACGCCGTGGTCTCGCGCGAGCTGGTCCTCCACTCCACCGAGGAGCAATACGATGTGATGGCCAAGAGCAGCCTCGAACTGATGAAGGAGATGGACTGCTACATCGCCGTGCGCGGCAGCCTGAACATCACGGAAAACTCCGACGTGCCGCAAGAGAAAATGCAGATGGTCATGGCCAAGATGCGCCCCGTGCTCAACGCGCGCATCAACGACACGCGCTGGTGCGTGCTGCGCTGGCCCACGTCCTCGATGGCGCAGCAGGCGGGCATGAGCACGCAGCAGTTTGAGGAGTTCTTTTTCAACGTCTGCCTGCTCAACTACGCCGCGCTCATCCCCGCGATGACGGCGCTGAAAAAGCTCTTCGACAAAACCAAGGACGTTCACATCCTGGGTCCTGGCACCGATCTGCGCTTCAGCATGAAGGGCCTCAAGGCCGTGGCCTGTGGCGGCAAGCACAACATCCCGGATGGCGAGGTCTTCTCCGCGCCGGTGAAGAACTCCGTCGAAGGCCGCATCAGCTACAACGCGCCATCCATTTATCAGGGCATCGCCTTCGACAGCGTGAAGCTCGAGTTTTCCAAGGGCAAGATCGTGAAGGCCACCGCCAACAACACCGAGGCCATCAACCGCATCCTCGACGCCGACGAAGGCGCGCGCTACGTCGGTGAGTTCGCCATCGGCTTCAATCGCGAGATCCGCGAGCCGATGCGCGACATCCTGTTCGATGAAAAAATCGCCGGCTCATTCCACTTCACACCCGGCCAGGCGTATGAGGGCATCACCGACAACAAGAACCGCAGCACCGTCCACTGGGACCTCGTCTGCATCCAGCGCCCCGACTACGGCGGCGGCGAGATCTACTTCGACGGCCAGCTCATCCGCAAAGACGGCAAATTTTTGCCGCAGGAATTGCGGGCGCTGAATTGATCAGCCCTGCGCGCCGAGGCCCAGCTCCATATACCGGCGCGACACCTCGACGTACTTCAGCGCCAGCGCCCCGTTTGCGCGCTGTTCCTCCAGACTCAGCGCGCGTGCCACACGGCCCGGCGTGCCGAGCACGAGCGACCCCTCGGGAATGCGCGCGCCTTTCGGCACCACCGCGCCCGCAGCGATGATGCTGCGCGGGCCGATCTCCGCGCCGTCGAGAATGATCGCGCCCATGCCCACGAGCACCTCGTCGCCCACCGTGCAGGCGTGAACCACGGCGCGATGCCCGACCGTGACGCGCTCGCCGAGCACGCAGGCGCAGTCGTCGCTCACATGCAGCACGCTGCCGTCCTGCACATTGCTGCGCGCGCCCACGATGATGCGGTTGATGTCGCCGCGGAGCACCGCGCCGTACCACACGCTGGCCTCATCACCGAGAGTCACCGCGCCGAGCACGGTCGCGCCCGGCGCGATGAAAACTCGTGAGCCGACCAGCGGCTGCTCGTGAGGAAGAAGAAACTGTTTGAGTGAAGTCAAGCTCATGGAGCCGGGATGATGGCACAAAAAATGATGATCCGAAATTGACGAAAATTGCACGCCGCCAATAGATCATGGGCAAGCACCGAGCTCCGACCGATCACCAACCGAACCCGCAGCCCCCCCACACTGAAATGAACAAAGCCGAGCTGATCGACGCCGTGCATGAAGCCCTCGGAGACAAAACCACGAGAGCCGAGGCGAGCGACGCGGTGGACGCCGTGGTCGAGGCCATTATCGACGGAGTGAAAAAAAAGGGTGTCGTGCGCCTGGTGGGTTTTGGCACTTTCAAGCTGGCGCATCGCAAGGCGCGCATGGGCCGCAATCCATCGACCAGGGAGCCGGCGGAAATCAAGGCGTCGAACACCGTGCGCTTCACTTGTTCCGAATTGCTGCGCGCGAAGCTCTGAGCGCGCCCTCGCCTCAGGCCATCTTCTTCCATGCGTTGCGCACAAAGCGGATGAGATTTCCGCTCATCACACCTTCGATCTCCGCAGGTTTGAATCCGCGCCGCGCGAGCATTTCGGGGATGCGGGAGAGATCAGCTATGGTGTCGAGGTCCATCGGCGTCTGCTCGATGCCGAAGCCGCCATCGAGATCCGTGCCGATGCCGCTGTGGTTCGCATTGCCCGCGAGCTGCGCGATGTGGTCGATGTGATCGACAATGATTTCGAGCTTCAGCCCCGACTCGCGGGGTGTGGTTTTTCCCCGGATCCAGCCAGGCGACATCATCCACGCGTCCAGCGCCGCGCCGATCACCGCGCCGCGCTCGATGAGCGCCTTCATCTGCTCGTCGGAAAACTGCCGCACATCGGGCACGAGCGCGCGGCAGTTTGAGTGACTGGCCCAAACCGGGCCGCTGAAAATATCGAGCGCCTGCCAGAAGCACTCGTCGGACAGATGCGTGACATCGAGGATCATGCCCAGGCGGTCCATCTCCTTGATCAGGTCCTTTCCGCCCGGCGGCAGCCCGCCCAGCATGTCGTGCCCCATCGCGTAGCGGCACACGCCGTAATGCGCCGGCCCCATCGCGCGCAGCCCCTGCTCCCAGTGGCGCTCCAGGTGGCCGATGGTGCGGATCGAGTCCGCGCCTTCGAGACTGAGGATGTAACAGATCGGTTTGTCATCGTCAGGCTTCCCGTCCGACCACAGCGCGATGGCCGCTTCAAAATCACCCAGGTTTTTGATCTGCCGCATCGCGCCGCATTCCTCCATGGCGTGATACCACGCGAGCTGCGCCTGAGTCTCCGCCCAAGCCTGCTCCGGCGTGGCCCAGCCCGCAAAAGGCGGCGGCCCCTTCATGCAGCCCGCGATCTGCGTGGCCACGCACAGACCGATGCGCGCCTTCCGCATCTCAGGAAACGCCACCGTCCCGGCCGCGCGCCCCTTGATGTCCGTCATCCCCTGCTCGCGATGCCGGATGGCATGAACCGTCTGGCGCAGATCACGGTTGTAAGGTGAGAGCGCGTTGATGCTGAGATCGAGGTGGACGTCAAAGGTGAGCATGACAGCGCAATACCAGTTTGGCCCTCCATGAAGTCAACGCAAATTTAGCCCTCCGCCGCTGTCCAACTGCCGCCATGAAGTCGGGGCATTGGTGCTGCCGCGAAACCGGGAAAGCCATTAATGTCGAAGATATACATCCATTGGTTGGAGGACAGCCGATCTCCCGCGCACCCTAACAAACGCAAAAAAGAAAAAACCTAACAAAAAACAACCCAGAAACAAACACATGAAAACAAGCATACTCTTGGCAGTCGCGATCAGCATGTTCAGCGCCCTGTCACTCACGGCGCAGACCGTCGTCAAAACCACCACCGTGGCAAGCCGAGGCACCGTCTCGACCTACGAGCCCGGCACAAAATTCGTCGTGACCGAAACGTCAGGCCCGATGACCTACCACTACGGCCCCAGCGTCGTTTACAAAACCAGCAGCGGCGTGGTGATCCCCGAAACTGAGGTCCGCACCCGCATCATCGCAGGCGCCCCGGTTCGCGTGCACTACGTCAAAGAAGGTGATCGCCGCGTCATCCAACGTGTTGTCCTGCGTGATCGCGGTGACAAGGACGATGACGACGACGACGACAATTGAGCCGTCTGGATGCATGCCATCCTCGCCCCGTTGTTTCGATTGAAGCGCATGCGGGCGAACCGAAACCAAGAAGCCGTTGGGAGATTCCCAACGGCTTCTTTTTCATAAAGGCCCGCTCCTGGCTCGCCCCACCCCGCCAACCGCGAATTACCCTCAACAAGCGTAGTTCGTCGGGTGCTCTGGGGTTTCCGGTCCGGCATTGGCCGCCCTTGCCTCGGGCGGGAGCGGGAGGGTGTTTCGTTTGGCGGGACGGCCAAAGAAAAATATTCTGCCTGAGGCGGCAGGCACCATCGCGCTCACGGCACGCGCGGGAATTTCGAGAAATCCGGCTTCCGCTTTTCGATGAAGGCGTTCTTCCCCTCCTTTGCCTCCTCGCTCATGTAATAAAGAAGCGTCGCATTGCCGGCGAGGTCGAGAAGGCCCATCTGCCCGTCGCAGTCGGCGTTTAGCGCGGATTTCAAGCAGCGCAGCGCCAGCGGAGAGTGATTCAAAATCTCGCGGCACCATTTCACGGTTTCATTCTCCAGCTCGGCGAGAGGCACGACGGTGTTCACCAGTCCCATGTCGAGCGCTTGCTGCGCGTCGTACTGGCGGCAGAGGTACCAGATCTCCCGCGCTTTTTTCTGGCCGACGATGCGTGCGAGGTAGCTGGAGCCGAGGCCGCCGTCGAAGCTGCCGACCTTGGGGCCCGTCTGGCCAAAGCGGGCGTTGTCCGCGGCGATGGTGAGATCGCACACGACATGGAGGACGTGGCCGCCGCCGATGGCGTAGCCGGCGACCATGGCGATGACGGGCTTAGGGATGCTGCGGATTTTCTTTTGCAGATCGAGCACATTGAGCCGCGGTACGCCGTCGCCGCCGATGTAGCCGGCGTGACCGCGCACTTTTTGATCGCCTCCGGAGCAGAACGCGTCCGGCCCCTCGCCTGTCAAAATGATCACGCCGATGTCGGGATCCTCATGCGCGATGTCGAAGGCGGCGAGCATCTCCTGCACGGTGAGCGGTCGGAAGGCGTTGCGCACTTCGGGCCGGTTGATGGTGATTTTGGCGATGCCGTCGCTGGTTTTCTCCAGCTTGATGTCGGTGAAGTCTTTGATGTTTGTCCACATGGTCGCGCAGTTTTCTGGGGAAACCCTTGTGGCGCTTCACGCAGCCTTTGTCAAAGCTGGCCGCGTTGAAACCTGTCGATGCCGCGAGAGGGGTGGCCGGGTTCACGACTCCCTCTTCGCCAGCGCTCCAAGCGGCACGGCGGCGCGCAGTTGCGGGCTCGAATTACGTCACCTCACGCGGTTGCGCTTTGCCGCAAGAGCTTCAAACTCCGCCGCGTTCCATCCCGACCTTTCCCCCAAACCCCATATCATCCTCATCATGATTCGCTCTTCGCTTCTCACATCCACCTCCGTTTTGATCCTCGCCGCAGGGCTTTCTCCACAGACAAACATCCTTGCTGAAGGCGGAAGCTTTCGCGGTCCTAAAGGCGACGGCATCGTGGCCGCGCCTTCTTCCGTGAAGAGCTGGAAGAGCGCCGAATTTAAGAAGGCGTGGAAGGCGGAGACAAACCTCGGCTTCAGCTCGTTCGCGGTCGCGGATGGCAAGGCATTCACACTTGTGGTCGGCGAAGCTGACGGCAACACGGGCGAGATGCTCGTCTGCCTGGATGCAAAATCAGGCGCGAAGCTCTGGAGCAAAATGGTAACCATCGTGCCCAAGTACGGCAGCGAGGGCAGGGACGGCAACAGTGGCGCGCCCGATAACAGCGGCGGCGACGGACCTCGCTCCACACCGGTGGTGAATGACGGCAAGGTCTATGTGATCGACACGAATCTCGGCGTGCATTGCCACAACGCGGCGGACGGAAAAGAAATCTGGATGCGCGATGTGATGAAGCAGCACGCCGGGGTGCTCATCAAATGGTTCAACGCATCCTCGCCCGTGATCGAGGGCGATGTGCTCATGCTTTGCGGCGGCGGCGCAGGCCAGGCGCTGCTGGGCCTCAACAAAAACTCCGGTGAGGTGATCTGGAAAGGCGAGGACGACGCGATGACTCACGCCACACCAGTGGTGGCGACGATCCATGGCGTGCGGCAGTGCATTTTCTTCACGCAGAAAGGCCTCGTCGCCGTGCAGCCTGCGGATGGCAAGGTGCTGTGGCGCCAGGATTACAAGTTCGCCGTCTCGACCGCCGCGTCGCCGGTGGTGTGGGAGGACATCGTCTATTGCTCCGCAGGCTACGGCGTGGGTGCGGGCGCGTACAAAATTGCAAAGCAGGACGACGCTTTCACGTCCACCGAGATTTGGAGAAAAGAAGGCAACGATCTCGCCAATCACTGGAGCACACCAGCGGTGATCGACGGTTATCTCTACGGCATGTTCAGCTTCAAAAGCTACGGCTCAGGCCCGCTCGCCTGCGTGGACATCCGCACCGGTGAGATGAAATGGAGCCAGCCCGGCTTTGGCCCTGGCCAGATGATCATCGCGGGCGACACCATCATCGCCACCAGCGACAAGGGCGAGATCGTCGCAGCCGTCGCGAAGCCCGACATCTACACCGAGCTGAAGCGCGAGGATGTACTCGACGGCAAAGTGTGGAGCTATCCCGTGCTCGCGGATGGCCGCATCTTCGCGCGCAGCACAAAGGAAGGCGTGTGCCTGGAGATCAAGTAATCGCCCAGTCTCTTCTTGCTCATTTCGGGCCGCGTCCGTAAGGTCGCGGCCCTTTTCTTTATGACAGCGGACAAACGCATCCTCGTCACCGGCGGCGCGGGCTTCATCGGCTCGAACCTCGCGCATTACCTCCTCGGCCCCGCCGCGAGCGATCTCGGCATCACCGTCGGCAAAATCATCAACCTCGACAAGCTCACCTACGCCGGCAACCTCGCCAATCTCGACGCCCTCAAGTCCGACCAGCGCCACATCTTCGTGCAGGGTGACATCCTCGACGGCACGCTCGTCACAAAGCTGCTCCGCGAGCACGACATCAACGCCGTCATGCACCTCGCCGCCGAGTCGCATGTGGACCGCAGCATCGACGGTCCCGAGGATTTTATCATGACGAACTTCGTCGGCACCTTCCGCCTGTTGGAGTGCGCGCGCGCCTTTCACAAAGAGCGCCAGGCCGCCGGCAAAGACGATTTCCGTTTCCTCCACGTCTCCACCGACGAAGTCTTCGGCTCACTCGGCGCCACCGATCCCGCGTTCAGCGAGACCACGCCCTATCAGCCCAACAGCCCCTACTCCGCCAGCAAAGCCGGCAGCGACCACCTCGCCCGCGCATACGTCCACACCTACGGCCTCCCCGTCGTCGCCACCAATTGCTCCAACAACTACGGCCCGTTTCAATTCCCTGAGAAGCTCATGCCTCTTATGATCCTCAAAGTCCTGCGCGGAGAAAAACTTCCCGTCTATGGCGATGGCAGCAACGTCCGCGACTGGCTCCACGTCGAGGATCACGCCCGCGGCCTCACTCTCGCGCTCATCAAAGGCGAGATCGGTGAGACCTACAACATCGGCGGCAAATGCGAGATGAAGAACCTCGACGTCGTCCACGCCATCATCGCCGCCGTGAACGCCGAGCGCCCCGAGCTAAGGCGCGCCGCCGCTGATCTCATCACCTTCGTCAAAGACCGCCCCGGCCACGATCGCCGCTACGCCATCGACTGCTCGAAGATCGAGCACGAACTCGGCTGGCATCCCCGAGAGACATTCGAATCCGGCCTGCAAAAAACCGTCGCTTGGTTTTTGAACCACCCCGACTGGGTCGCGCAGATCGAGAAGAAGTACCAACTGGAGCGACTCGGGAACTCGTAATGTGAAACGCGGCGGCCTCCATGACGAGCGATGAGTCCTAAGCTTCCACTTACACCCAAACGAGCCGTCACGGTGGTCGCACTGTTGATCGCCACCCACGCGGTGAGACCACTCGTCGATCAAGTATATTACCGTGTGGGACTTCGCATGGGCGCGTTCCCCACCAACGCTGACTCCATTGGCATCCCGCTGGCAAACGCCTGGACCGGTTGGCTCATCGGTTGGCCCCTCGTCATCCTGGTGGCCGCCTTTCTTGGCCGCACTTACACAGGCAGCTTGTCCTTCCTCTTGTTCGACTGGAGCCGAATCAGATGGTCGCTCTTTTGGACCATCCCGATCCTCATCCTCTGCCTCTAGGATATGGCGGTGGCGCTCTATCAATTGCGCTGGCTCCAAATCGTGGACTTTCTCGACGCGCTGCTGCTCAGCTACGTTCTACTCTCGGCGAGGTCGTCTATGGTGGCATATCGAGGCAAGTCAGCGCACTGATTCACGAGGCTGAACTTTCCCAAACTCAACGCGACTTTCCTTTCCGCCGTCGCGTTACTTTCGTCCCCATGTCCACACGCGCAAAATACCTCATGATCGGCGGCTTCCTCGGCGCCGGCAAAACCACGTCCGTCCTTCGCCTCGCCCGTTATCTCACCGATCAGGGCAAGCGCGTCGGCATTATCATGAACGACCAGGGCGCGGGCCTCGTGGACACGGCGCTCGCGGAGGCCGGCCAGTTTCCGACTGAGGAAATCTCCGGCGGCTGTTTTTGCTGCCGCTTCAACTCGCTCATCGAGGCTGCCCAACAACTCACCGACGACACTCGGCCCGATGTCATCATCTCCGAGCCGGTCGGGAGCTGCACCGATCTTGTCGCCACCGTGTCGCTGCCGCTCCAGCAGATTTACGGAGAGCAGTTCGAGATCGCCCCGCTCTCCGTCGTGCTCGATCCCATCCGCGCGCGGCGTGTGCTCGGACTCGACACCGGAAAAAAATTCTCGCCCAATGTCATCTACATCTACCGCAAGCAGATGGAGGAGGCCGGCGTCATCGTCGTCAACAAGACCGACCTCGTCACCGCCGAGGAGCTGCAAGAACTCAGCGACGCGCTCGAACGCGAATTTCCCCGCGCCAAAATCTTCCGCGTCGCCTCGCGGCACAATCACAACCTGCCCGCCTGGTTTGATCACATCATGACGCACGAGCTGGAATCCACGGAGACCATGGAAGTGGACTATCAGCGCTACGGCGAAGGCGAGGCACTGCTCGGCTGGCTCAACGTAACCGCGCGCCTGGAAGAGCTGGATGCAAACGAGTTCGATGGCAACGCGCTGCTCCAGCACATCGCCGCCGATCTACGCGCCCAGCTCGCCGCGCAAGGCGCAGAGATTGCGCATCTCAAAATGATCCTCTCCGCCGATCCCAGCGGCCTCGAACTCGCCGCCATCAACTGCACCCGCACCGAGCAAACCGCCGAACTCAGCCACACACTCTCCGATCTCATCGACAGCGGAGAACTCCTCATCAACCTCCGCGCCGAAGCCGCCCCCGAAGCCCTCGACACCGCCGTCACCGCCACGCTCACGGGCCTCAAATCGCGCAACATCGAAACCACCATCACCCACACCGAGCACTTCCGCCCCGGCCAGCCCGTGCCCACGCATCGCGTTGTGGTCTAAGCTCGCTCCACCCGCACCGCGCAGTGCTTGTAGCTCGGCTGCCGGCTCACTGGATCAAAGGCCGCAAACGTCAGCCGGTTCACCGACGCATCGTGCATCGGCAGAAAAACCTCCCCGCGCCGCACCGTCCCCGTCACCCGCGCAGTCGCCGTGATCTCCGCGCGCCGCGATGCGATGCGCACCAACGCGTGATCCTCGATCTGCAACTCCGCCGCGTCCTCTGGATGCATCTCCACCATCAAACAATCCGGCGCAAGCTTCCGCAAAATCGCCGACTTCCCCGTCCGCGTCTCCGTATGCCACTGCGCGCTCGTCCCACGCCCCGTGAGCAACACCAGCGGATACGCATGATCCGCCTTGTCCGCTGGCTCCACGACATCCTCGAAGATGAAGCGCGCACGTTCGTCTGGGGTGAAAAAGCGCCCGTCCTCGAACAAACGTCTCTCCCGTGAAGAAGTGCTCAGTGCTAAGTGCTCAGTGCTAAGTCTGGCGTCAGCACTCCCGGACTGAGCACTGAGCACTGAGCACTGAGCACTTTCTTTGACCGGCCACTGAATCCCCCCGCACGCCTCAATCTCCTCATACCCATCAATCCCGGTAATGTCACAGGGTTGCCCACGAGTGCATTCCTTCATGGAATCAAACACCGCCTGCGGCGCGGTCCACTTCGCGAACATCTCCGCATTCCCCGAGTAATGCGCGATAAGCTGGAAGATGCGGAAGTCTGACAGCGCCTGCCCTGGCGCGCGGCGCACCTGGCGGCTCACGCCGATGCGGCGCTCGGAGTTGATGAACGTCCCCGTCTTCTCCGACCACGCCGCCGCAGGCAGCAGCAAGTGCGCGCGCTTCGCCGTCTCCGTCGTCGTGTAAGCATCCTGCACGACGAGGAACTCCAGCTTGTCCGCGATGCTCGCGAAGAAATCCTGATTAATCCACGAGTGCGCCGGATTCGTCGCGATGATCCACAGCCCCTTGATCTTCCCGTCATCCACAGCCTGCAAAATCTGATCGTAAGCCAAGCTCGGCTGGTCAGGGATGCGCGACACCGGAATATCCAGCGCGCGCGCGATCTTCACACGATGCGCATCTTTTTTGAAATCGTGCCCGCCGAGCAGGTTCGTCGTGTTGGAAAACAAACGCGAACCCATCGCATTGCACTGCCCCGTGATCGAGTTCGCGCCCGTGCCCGGCTTGCCGATGTTCCCCGTCATCAGCGCCAGCGCAATGATCGCCTGCGCCGTGCGCGTCGCCTGATGCCCTTGATTGACCCCCATCGTCCACCAGAAGGAGACGCGGTGTTTGCCATTGCTAATCGTCTTCGCGAAAAGTTCTAAGTGCTCAGTGCTCAGTCCAGTTTCACGCGCGACGAATGGCGGAGGAAACTTGCTGACAAACTTTGCAAACTCCTCAAAGCCGCTCGTGTGCGCTTCAACAAACTCACGATCCACCGCGCCATCACGAATCAAAATGTGTGCCAGCCCATACAGCAGCGTGAGATCACTCTTCGGCTTGATCGCGTAATGCTGCGTCGCCGCCATTGCCGTCTCCGTCTTGCGAGGATCGACTACGATGATCTCCGGGCTGCGTTTGTTCCGCAGCACCCGCTGCCACATGATCGGGTGCGCGATGCACGGATTCGCGCCGATGAAGACAAGCACATCGCTCTCCTCGAAGTCCGCGTAAGTGAACGGCGGCGCATCAAAGCCGAAGCACTCCTTGTAAGCCATCACGCTCGTCGCCATGCACTGTCGCGTGTTGCCGTCACCATGCAGCCAGCCCATTCCAAATTTCGCCAGCGCGCCGAGAAACATCATCTCCTCCGTCATCATCTGCCCCGTGCTGATGAACGCGACCGACTCCCGCCCATGTTTGTCCATGATCGCCTCAAAGCGACGGCAGAAAACCTGTAGCGCCTCATCCCAGTCCACCGGCCTGCCATGCAGCAGCGGTATGGTCGCGCGATCCGGCGCATCCAGGACCGACAGCGCCTCCCATCCCTTCGGACACGCCATGCCCAGGTTCACGGGATAATCCGTGTCCGGCGTCACATTCATCGCCTCCCCGCGCTCATTGAGATGCATCTTCAAACCGCAGCCCGTGCTGCAAAAGCCGCAGATGGATTTTTTTACCGCGCTCGGAAGCAAAGTCTTTGGTAACTGGCCCAGGCCAAACCTCCCAGGCTCGCGCACCAGATCATCGGTGAGCGGCCCGTCGAATGCGCGAAGAGACAAGTGTGGTTTCAAAGCCGCGATCATAAGCCCGGCATCCGATGCGCCTTCACCGCGCGGAAGACCATCCCGCGCTCCAGCAGTTCTGAGACAAGCAGCGCCACCACTGCGAGCGGTGGCCAGATGAAAAGAGCAATCACTCCAGTCAACGCCGTGGCAAGTCGAAGCCACAACCAGCCAGTAAGCTTCTCTTTCATCACACGCACCGAGTAATCTTCTGGTCGCATCGTGAGATGTAGAACCTCAAACAGCAGCTTTCCCTGCACAAGCGCAGCGGCGACGAGCGCGGCCTTCGATTCCCAACAGGCTGCCAGCGCGAAACCAAGGATCGCCGTCGTGCCGAGAAACTTCGTCGCCGTGAATCCCGCGGCCCAAAACTCACGTCGCGTGTCGGCATAAACCATGATCGAGCACAGCACCGCGATCAGCGTCGCCACAGCCGCAGGCCACGCGGGCAGCACCGACAAACACGCCGCACCCGTCGCGCCCATCGCAGCGCCAAAGGCGATTATCTCCCGGCTCAGCCACGATTTGCGCCAGCCAAGAAACGCCTTCCACGCCTTCATCGGCTGACCGAGATGCAGCACGCTCGCATTCACGCCCACGAACAACATGACCGCCGAAATCCACAACAAGGCTATTGTACCCGGAAGCAAACTCGCCGCCACAAACCCACCCGCCGCTGCCTGCGTGAGCACCAGCATCACCGACAGCGGATCATGCGCCTCTTCAATGCGCAGCCGTTCAGCGTCCACCGCCCTCGCATTCTCCGGCACTTCCTTCGCGCTCACATACCGCGTCATCGGTCGCGTGTAACCGCTTTCAAAAGCACCCGGCAGCATCCGCTCCATGCTCCGTGCGCCATGCTCCATGCTCACGATCCTGATCGAGATCGCCTCATTCGGACAAGCCTGCACACACGCTGGTGCCTCGCCCGCCGCCAGCCTGCCGTGGCACATGTCGCACTTCCGCACGATGCCGCGCTTCAGATTGAACTTAGGCACGTCATACGGGCACTTCATCGAGCAGTAGGAGCAACCAATGCATTGATCATCGAGATGCCGCACGATGCCCGTGTCAGCGTCCTTTTCATACGCGCGCGTCGGACATCCATTCGCGCACGCAGGATCGGCGCAGTGATGACACGCCGTCGTCACCGTCTGCTGATAACCCGTGGTCGTGATCGTGCCCACATCACGCCAGCTCTCGTTTTCATCGAGACCGTTCAGCGAGTGACACGCGACCACGCAAGCCTTGCAGCCCGTGCATGCGTCGAGATTAACCTCAAACGCATACTGCTCCCCAGGCCCTGGTTTGCTCAGCGGGATAAGGTTCTTGTAATAGCGCGCCTGCAACGGCTCGGCGTGCTGCTCGTGCCAGTCCGCGAACTCGGCCACCGGCGTGTTCAGCCGCTGCTGGTCTGCGAGGAGGTCGGAGATCAGATTGTGCGCGGCCATTTCACATGCCTCCTAGAGCACCGCCAGTTTTGAAAGCGCGCAGCGCCTTGTACTGCGGCAGTCTGCTGCCGCTTTCTCCAGCCAGCCTGCTGGCTTCGAATCAAAGTGA
>JANPIW010000065.1:0-11493 GCA_031425215.1 Verrucomicrobiaceae bacterium | reverse complement strand
CGCCGCCGCGAGCGCGGTCTTCCAGTTTGATCCCGCGCGAACACGAAAATCAGCCGGTATCTCGAACGTCAAGCCCGTCACCCGCTCGGCCAGGCGCTCGTAGAACATCTCATCCAGCTCGCCCTCGCAGAGAATGTAGAGGAACCGGGTCATCTCACTTCGCGGGCCTTTGCGTGATGCGCGGCGGCACACCGCCGACCAGACCGCTAAACCACAAGTTGCCCAGCGGCATGTCATCGGGATCGACCTTGTCGTAATCGATGCCCTTCAATCTGTCCGCGAGTGTGCTCAGCGTTGTGGCGCCATCCTTCTTCTCCACCACGATCACCGCTTCTTTGTCGTCCTGGAAGCAATCGACGAGATAGGGATTGTGCGTCGTGGCGAGGATGTTCACCTGATGACGTTCCGCGATGTCACGCATCAGCGGGGCCACATATTCAAAAAGGCGCGGGTGCATTCCGCGATCAATGTCCTCCAGCAAGATCACCGGCGGCGGCGCCTCTTGATGCAAGATGGTGAGCACCGCGAGAATCAACCGCGTGCCTTCCGAAAGCTCCGTGGCAGGCAGCGGATCCTTCAAGCCTTTCTCCCGCACTTGAATCTGCTTCTTGCCCTGCTCGACCGTGCGCAGACTGAGCTTCTCCACCTCGGGAACATAGCGGCGGAAGTTTTCCTCGATCTTGTCGAAGAGGTCTTCGCGGTCGCCATTCTTCAAGATGTCGAGCACCTGAGCCGTGCCGCTGCCGTCGGCTTGAACGGTGGCTCCAGGAACTGCCGCTTCAATCGCAGAGATTTTAGCGGGATCGAGATTGAAGACGCATATCTTTTGATTGCTCCACGGGAACGCACCTTCCAAATGATAGCTTCCTTGATTTCGATTGAACAAGGTGCTCGCACTTCTGCCTTCAGTGAAATCGACTTGGAAATGAAACGGGGCATTCTCATTAACCTGATGCTTCACCCATTCGCTTGCATGGACGAGCACTGTCCGGTCTGTTTTTTGCATCTGAAATGAGGCGTCCACCAAGAACCTCAATAAATTGCTCTTCCCCGCGCCGTTCGCGCCGACGACCAGCGAGAAGGGCCGGAGGGCGACCTCGGCCTCGACGAAGCAGCGGTAGTTTTGAATTTTGATGCGGGTGATCATGGCGCGGCGCGAGCAAAGCGCAGGACACGGCGCGTGGCAAGGTGCTGCAACGGGCTTGTGTGGGTGGGCTGTCGTTGCCGGGCGAGCCGCAATGCCGCTATGCAGGCATGGACTGAATGGACGGCGCGGCAACGGGAGCGTGGGACGGGTGTGTTCGGCGCGAGCGGTGAACGACAACGGAGAAAAGCGTGGTCGCCGAACTACCCGTCTGGTGCGAGCGCGGAGAGGCCGAGGGACGCGGGAGAGCGTCCGTACGAAGACGGGTTGTTCCGCGAGATCATCCCTTGTGTTGTCCACATCGGTGGCGCGGAACAAACCCGTCCTACGACAGCTCAAATCCCGCTGATGTTCCCGGCCTCGTCCACCTCGATGCGCTCTGCGGCGGGGACTTTGGGCAGCGCGGGCATGCGCAGCATCTGGCCGGTGAGCGCGACGAGGAATCCGGCGCCGTTGGCTATCTCAAAATCGCGCACGGTGATGTCGAAGTCGCGTGGGCGGCCGAGTTTGGCGGGGTCATTGGAGAGGGAGTTCTGCGTCTTCGCCATGCAGATGGGCAGGTGGCCGAGGCCGGCGCTCTCGAATGAGGCGAGGTGGGCTTTGGCGTGATCCGTGAGCACCACGCCGCGCGCGCCGTAGATGCGCGTGGCGATGGCGTGGAGTTTTTTCTCCACCGGATCAGCGTCTGCGTAGAGCTGCGGCAGCGCGGGTGTTTCTCCGGCGACGGCACTGACGACCATGTGCGCGAGATCGATGGCTCCGTCTCCGCCTCTGCCAAACACATCCGCTGTCGCACAGGGCACGCCTGCGGTTTTGCAAAAGCGATGCACGGCCTCGATCTCATCGTCGTGATCGGAGTTGAAGCGGTTCACGGCGACGAGCACCGGACGCTGAAACTGCCGTGCGCTGTCGAGATGCGCGGCGAGGTTTTCCAGGCCGCGCTCCACGGCTGGCACGTCGTCCTTGGTGAGATCACTCAAAGCCACGCCGCCGTGCATTTTCAGCGCGCGCACGGTGGCGACGATGACGATGGCGGCGGGCGCGAGGCCGGACTGGCGGCATTTGATGCCCATGAATTTCTCGCCGCCGAGATCAAAAGCGAAGCCGGCCTCGGTGACGGCGTAGTCGGCGTGAGCGAGGGCCATGCGCGTGGCGAGGACGGAGTTGCAGCCGTGCGCGATGTTGGCAAACGGGCCGCCGTGCAGGAACGCGGGCACGCCTTCCATCGAGCGCACGAGGTTGGGCTGCAGCGCGTCTTTTAATAGAGCGAGCAGGGCGCCGGTGACGCGGAACTGTTTCGCAAACACAGGCTTCCCGTTCTCATCGAAGCCCACGACGATGCGGTTCAATCGCGCGCGCAAATCGGCAAGCGACTCGGAGAGGCAAAGGATCGCCATGACCTCGGATGCGGCAGTGATGTCGAAGCCGCTGGTGCGCGCGACCTCGTTCTTGCCGCGGCTGATGCTGATGTGCCGCAGCGCGCGGTCGTTCATGTCGAGCACACGCTTCCACAGCACACGCTCGGGCCGCAGCAGCGAGGTGCCGTTGTTCGTGAAGAGATGATTGTCGATGACGGACGAGAGCAGATTGTGCGCGGAGGTGATGGCGTGGAAGTCGCCGGTGAAGTGCAGGTTGATGGAGTTTGACGGCTCCACGCGGCTCAGGCCGCCGCCCGTTGCGCCGCCCTTGCGTCCGAAGACCGGCCCCATCGACGGCTGCCGCAATGCGAGCGCCGCTGACGCGCCGATCTTTCGCAAGCCCTGCGCCAGCCCGATGGAGACGGTGGTCTTGCCCTCGCCCGCCGGTGTCGGCGTGATGGCAGAGACCAAGATCAGCTTTCCGCGCTGCGGCCTTCCTATTAGCGCGTCGAGCGAGACCTTGGCTTTGTCAGTTCCAAAATGAACAAGGTAGCGCGGATCAATGCCGATCTCAGCGGCGGTGGAGGAAATGTTTGCGGCGGGCATCCGCGGACATTGGCGAGACGAGCGGGAAATCAACCGGGCAAATCTGCCGCGTGATCGGCCTCCCATGTGATGTTCTCGGTGATAGTGCTCGCATCTGGGAACGGGCTATGTCTCGCGAACCAGCTCGCGTCGTCAGCCTCCGCCTGGACTTCGCGTTGAATCATCGCCATTTGCCCAGGATTCCAAAGGCCCTCGCGTTCGAGCTGCGCCTGCCAGAGCAACAGCGGATCGTGGTTCAACACACGCTCATCCACCTCGGCGCGTGTGCGGTACTTGAACATGCCGGCATCAGCCACGGAGAATCCTTGGAACCGGTAAGTGCTCATCTCCAGTACCGTGGGCCGTTGTTCGTGACGGGCGCGCTCGAGAGCGGGCTGTGTTTTAGCGCGCACCTCGTAGATGTCGTCGCCATTGAGCTTGTCCCATGCGATGCCGTAACCTTCGGCGCGCTGGGCCAGGCAGTTTTTCCTGACGGACGAGCGGGCCTCGGTTGTGCCAAAAGCATAGCCGTTGTTCTCGATAATGAAGACAACCGGGAGATTGAAGAGACCAGCGAGGTTCAGCGACTCGTGAACGACGCCCTGGTTCATCGCACCCTCGCCGAGAAAGCAGCACACCGCGCCTATCTCGCCGCGATGTTTGAGCGCGAACGCCAGCCCCGCCGCCAGCGCGGTCTGTGTGCCCGCGAGACCGTGATTGCCCCAATGCCGGTGCGCCGGCGCGTAGAATCCGAGCATGCCAGCTTTGCCTCGGGCAACACCTGTCGCACGACCATAAAGCTCCGCCATGCCTTCGCGCATCGTCATCCCTGCCGCCAGCGCGTGACCGATGCCGCGCATCCCGCAGATGCTGTGATCGCATGGCCCCATCAATGAGCGTACCGCCACGGCAATGGCCTCCTGTCCGGTCTGAAGCACGAGAAAGCCTGCCATGTGACCCATGCAATAGCCGTTCATCGCGTTGATCTCGAAACGGCGGCAGCGCAGCATCTCGCGATAGAGACGCTCCTTGCTCTCGAGCGTGAGCGCTTGATTGATCGCGTGGCTGGCAAAGTGCTGCTCGTCAGGCATGGCGTGAGAATGAAGCGGCGCGCGGGCACGGCAAGTCCGCGTTGAATCAGAGTGGCGCGTGCCTCTTGCCATTTGCTTCCGCGCCCGCCTCATGCTCTCATCGGGCGCATGAATCGGAGCGCCTTCTTTTTTCGCATCTCATCCCTCGCACTTGTCCTCGCATCGGGCGGCTGCACACTCACGCAGGTCAGCCTGGACTACCAGCCGCACCCCTCGCATGTGCTGCAGGGAGCGCCGCAATTTGTCACAGGCCGCTTCGTGAACATGACCGGACAAGGCCCCTTTGAGCTGGGCACCGTGCGCACTCCCATCGGCACTCCCATCGAATATGTCCACACCCGCTCGCCGCTGGAGGAAGTCGTCCGCAACGCCTTCTCTCACGCGCTGCAAACACGCGGCATGCTCACCACCCAAGGCAAGGCCCGCTACACCCTCACGGGTGAGATCCTCGAACTATTCTGCCAGGTGGTCGTCCATCCCTACGGCTACGCAAAACTACGCGTGAACGTCGTCGATACTCATACCGGCCAGATCATCTTCACGCGCATCTATTCCGGCGAACGTCAGAACCCGGCCTACCGCCCCGGCAGCGGCTCGCCCGTCCCCGCCCTGCGTGATCTGGCGTCACGCGCGCTTCAGGACGCAGTGGATCGCACCATCGACGACCCCGAGCTGCGCGCCCGCCTGAGCAGCGGCTCGCGTCAAACCGGCATGTACTAATAGCGGTCTGTGCCTGGCTCCGGCGACAAAGCTCTCGCAGCCCGCATTGCGCGGCGCTTTCCCACACGCTTCATGCGCGAGTACACCTACTGGAAGGTGCTCACGGATCCCGTTTATGCAGCCGCGTGGAATGTTCTCGGGGCTGCCAAGGCGCTGCCGCTCCTGGATCTCGGCTGCGGCATGGGTCTGCTCGCTTTCTATTTGCGTGATCACGGATTCTCTGGCGCGATTCATGGCGTGGATTTCGACACCAGAAAAATCGTGGCCGCCAACCGCGTGCGCGCGCCCGAGGATGCGGAGACGACCTTCGAGAGCCGGGATTTCCGCGATGTACGCCGCGGCACACGCGGACACGTCACCTTCCTCGATGTGCTCCTCTATGTGCGCGCCGACGAGCAGGCCGCCCTCCTCGAGCGTGCCGCCTCATGGGTCGCGCCGGACGGCGGCGTGCTGATCATCCGCTCCGGCATCCGTGATGACTCATGGCGCTACCGCATCACGCACACCATGGACATCCTAGCCCGCTTGATCCGCTGGATGAAATCCCCGCCCGTCGAGTACCCGACGCGTGAGCTGTTCGAGCGCGTGCTCGGCTCCTGCGGATTCCGCGTCGAGTTCCGTCCGCTCTGGGGCCGCACTCCATTCAACAATCATCTCATCGTCGCCCGCAGATTGTAGCTGAAGGCGTGAGCCTTCAGTCATCCAACAGCAGGCTCACGCCAGCGGCTACAGTGAAAAGACGACCCCGCTCCTCCCGTTCACCAGCCTCATGCACCGCCTCGCTTTCGCTCTTCTTCTCGTTTGCTTCATCACACCGCGTATCGCGCTCACTGCAGCGGAATCAAAGCGCCCCAACATCCTTTTCATCTACGCCGACGACCAGTCGTACAAAACCGTCGGTTGCTACCCCGAGTCATGGCCCTGGGTGCGCACGCCAAACATCGACAAGCTCGCCGCCACCGGCGTGCGCTTTCACGCCGCCTACCTCGGCTCATGGTGCATGCCATCGCGCGCCTCGCTGCTCGCGGGAAAACATCCGCACGGCATCGAGTCCATGCGTATGGAGGGCAAGTATCCGCGCAGCACCTACGATCCAGCGCAGACACCGTTCTGGCCCGCTGTGATGCGGCAGAAAGGCTACAGCACCGCGCATATCGGCAAGTGGCACACCGGCATCGACTCCGGCTGGGGCCGCGACTGGGATCACCAAATCGTGTGGAACCGCCCGCTGCATCCCGAGAACGCCGGCGCGTATTATGAAACGCAGATCCTTGCCATCGACGGCGTCGAAAAAGAAGTCGAAGGCTACCCCGCCGACAACTATACGAAGTGGGCCATCGACTACATCAAGGGCGCGAAACGCGATGCCGCCAAGCCCTGGTACCTCTCGCTTTGCTACGGCAGCGTCCACGGCCCCTCGAAACCCGCCGCGCGCCACAAAGGAATGTATGCCGATGCCAAGGTCCCATTGCCCGCCGACATCCTCCCGCCGCGCCCAGGCAAACCAGCCTACCTCGACAAGACGCAATCGTGGATCAAAAATGCCGCTGGTGAAATCATCGCAGGCAAAAGCGGTGAGAAATTCGGCGACGAGAGCGGCAATAAGAAATTCACTTTTGAAGACTGGGTGCGCCAGGTGAACGAATGCGTGCCCGCCATCGACGAAGGCGTGGGCCAGCTCATGACCGCGCTCGCAGAAAGCGGCCAGCTCGACAACACGCTCGTCATTTACACGGCCGACCAGGGCTTCGCGATGGGCGAGCACGGCTTCCGCACCAAGCTCGCGCCCTATGACGCGAACTACCGCTCGCCCCTCATCATCTCCATGCCATCGCAGATCGCCCAGGGAAAAGTGTGCGCGCAGCCCGTGAACGCGCCCGACCTCGTCGCCACGTTTCTGAAATTCGCCAATGTCGAAGTGCCATGGAAAACACACGGTCATGACATCACCCCACTGCTCAAAGACCCCGCCAGCTCGTGGCAGCACGATTGCTTTTACGAGCACACCGGAGAGATCTACGGCTCCGACGTGCCCGCGCGCTTGAAAGCCACGCCCGAGAAAGCCGAGCACAACAAAGTTCCCTGGTACGCCGTGCTTATACGCGACCACTTCAAATACATCCGCTACCTCCAGCCCGGCGTGCCCGAAGAACTCTACGACTTGAAAAACGATCCCGAAGAATTGAAGAACCTCGCTCCTGATGAGGCGCAAACTGAGCGCCTCAAAGCTCTCCGCGCCGCATGGTCCACCGAGATGCAGCGCACGGGTGGGCCGCTCTGACTTTGGAGTGCGGCGGCGGAACCCCGAAGGGGTGAAGACACCGCTTTCGCTCTTCGCATGATGCATGTGCGCATCAGGAAGCACTTTCAATTGCTCACGCCATCCACGAAGAGTCAAAGCGGCGTCTTCGCTCGTTCCTCGCTGCGCCACCGCACTCCAAAGCTGGCTACCTCTTTGGCGTGCCTGTCGGATCAGCTTTAGGAAGCCCTGATTCGAGCGAGTGTCGCACTTGAGCGCGTGATTGTGCCGCGTTGCATCGCCTCATGCGCGCGCTCTACTCAGTCTCGCATGAACAAGCTCGCCGTTTTTCTTCTCGTCATCCTCACCACGACACTCGCATCAGGCGCCGACGGCTTCGCGCATGTGCGCGATCTCGGCGGCATCACGGAGCACAAACTGGAATCGAACGGCCTGCGCGTCCTGCTCCTGCCGCTTCGCTCCGCGCCTGTCGCCACGTTCATGGTCACCTACCATGTCGGCTCGCGGAACGAGGTCACGGGCACCACCGGCGCGACGCATCTGCTGGAGCATTTGATGTTCAAAGGCACGGCGAAATACGACCGCAGCCTCGGCACCGGATACGATCAGGTGCTCGAGCGCGTCGGCGCGGAAACGAATGCAACGACGTGGCTCGACCGCACCAATTACTTCGCCACCGTTCCCGTGAACGCGCTGCCGTTGCTCATCAGCGTGGAGGCGGACCGCATGAGAAACCTGTCGCTCCGCGAGGAAGACCGCCGCCCCGAGATGACCGTGGTGCGCAACGAGTTCGAGCGCGGCGAGAACTCGCCCATCGACGTGCTCATGAAGGAAATCTGGCCTGCGGCCTTCTTCGCGCATCCATACCACCACGACACCATCGGCTGGCGCAGCGACATCGAGCGCGTGCCCATCACGAAGCTGCGCGAGTTTTACGACACCTTCTACTGGCCGGACAACGCCACCGTGACCGTGATCGGCGACATCGACCCCGCAGCCACGCTCGCGCTCATCAAGCAGCACTACGGGGCGATCCCGAAATCTCCAAAACCCTTCCCCGAGATCTACACCGAGGAGCCGGAACAGCGCGGCCAGCGTCGCGTGATGCTGAAGCGCCCCGGCGAGATCGGCGTGGTGATGCTTGCGCACAAAATCCCGCGCGCCTCTGACGCGGACTGGCCCGTGGTGCAGGTTCTTGGTCGCATCCTGGCTGATGGCAAAACCAGCCGCCTCTACCGCGCGCTCACGGACAAAAACCTCACCATCTCCACCTGGAGCATGCCGTGCTTCAACCGCGATCCCTCGCTGCACTTCATCACGGCGGAGCTGGCCGATGGCGTGAAGCACGAGATCGTCGAGCAGAAGATCTCAGCCGAGATCGAGCGCGTCAAAAAGGAAGGCGTGAGCGCGGGTGAAGTGAGCGCCGCCGTCGCAGCCCTGCTGGCTCAGCGCGCTTTCGCTAGCGACGGCACATTCGCGACCGCAGAGCAGATCAACGAGTGCATCGCCGTCGGGGACTGGACGCTGCACATCACGCTGAGTGCCAAACTCAAGGCCGTGACCGCCGCCGATGTGCAGCGCGTGGCAAAGAAGTACTTTGTCGAGGATCGCAGCGTCTCCGGCTGGTTCGTACCGGTGGATGACACAGGCGAGGCCGCGCCTTCACTCGCTGTGGAGGAGAAGTTCGAAGCCAAAACCGTGCTGCCACCGAAGGCTCCCGAGACTCCCATCGGCCCGCCTCCGGCGACCACGCTTGCCTCGCGAGTGATGCGCGAGAGCATCGGCGGCATCGACGTGCTGGCCTGCCGCGCAGACGTGCGCGACGTGGTAAACATCCGCCTGAGCATGCCCGCCGGTGTAGGCGTCACGCAGCAGCGCGCGCTGGCGCATCTCACCGCTGGTATGCTGGAGCGCGGCACAAGGAAACGGGACAAATTCGAGCTGGCGCGGCTGCTTGAAGAAGCCGGCGCGTCGATCACGAGCGAGGTGAACACCGACACGGTCGAGTTCGCCGTGAAATGCCTCGCCAAGGATGTGCCGCTCGTGATGTCGCTGCTGGCCGAGCAGGTGCGCGAGCCTGCTTTTGACGCAGGCGAGTTTGCGAAGCTGAAGAAAGAGCTGTCCGACATGTTCCGGCAAACGCTTGAGGACACCGATGCTCAGGCGTACATCGCCTTCTCGCGCGCGATTTTCCCCGCCGCGCATCCCGCGCGCCGTCACACGGTGGAGGAGACCCTCGCGGAAATTGAGAAGGCCAACCTGGCAGCCGTGAAGGCATTTCACGCCGAGCATTACGGCCCTGCGGAGGCTCACCTCGTCGCAGTCGGCGACATCGACACCACCGCGTTCAAGACGCTGGCGGCAAAAACTTTCGCAGGCTGGAAGCCGCAGCAGCAAGGAACGCCGAGGAGCCGTCTGCCCTCCTCACATCCAGCCGAAGACCAGAAAAACGGCGAGACTCTGATGCGCATCGCAGGAAAGGAGAGCGTGTCCGTCGTCATTGGCCACCGCACAACGCTGCGCGCGGGAGACGCGGAGTGGCTGCCGCTGCTGGTGGCGAGCGATGTGCTCGGGCGTGGATTCACGAGCCGTCTCATCGGCAACGTGCGCGATCGCGAGGGGCTGACATACGGTATCGGCGCCTGGATGAGTGAAGACACGTTTCGCTCAGGCACGTGGATGGTGCTCGGCACGTTTGCGCCCGCCTTGCTCGACAAAGGCATGGCCAGCACCCGTCGCGAGATTGAGGGCTGGTGGCGCGACGGCATCACCGCAGACGAGTTGGACTACCGCAAAAGTGCCATCGCCGGCCAGTTCACCGTCGGCCTCGAGACCACCGACGGTCTCGCCGCACAGCTCCTGCTCTGCGCCGAGCGCGGCTTCGCGGTTACCTGGCTCGATGAATTCCCCGCAAAGGTGAACTCGCTCACATTGGAGCAAGTAAACGCCGCGCTGAAAAAACACGCCAGCCCCGCGCGCATGGCGACGGTGAAGGCGGGAACACTGGGTGAGGCAAAGTAGCTGACATACTGAGATTGATCTTGTTTCCTGCCGCTGAAATTCATATCTTTCCGCCATGCTGTGGAATGTGTTGCGCTTTGGGCAGTCTGCCGTGCTCGGGTTGATGCTGGCCGTGGCATGGATGGCGTCTGATGTGGTGGCGGTCACTTATGACATCGTCTATGTGCGCCAGCCGAGGTTTGGGGATAACACGAACACGACCTGGCCGGAGGTCTTCCATCCGGCGCGCATCGATCCGGGCGCGGACCTCATGCTGCTGCACCCGGATGGCTCGGAGGAGGTGCTCGTGGCCGGTGGCAATGGTGCGGTGACGGATCCGTTCATCTCGTTCGATGCGCAGTGGTGCTATTACGTCCTCTTCCCGGATGTGCGGACGAGCGAGCTGAATTACCAGCGCAGCTATCTGCCATACGCGGGCTGTGACATTTACCGCATCCACCTCACCACGCGGCAAATCCAGCGGCTCACATTTCAGGAGTTCACACCCAACACGGGCGCGGGGAACTGGCACGCGACGAATCCGGTGAACCCGCCCGCGTCATTCAACCGCCTCGGCTACGGCATCCTGAATCTCGGGCCGTGTCCGGTCGCGGGAGGAAAGATCGCGTTTGTCTCGAATCGCAACGCGCTCACGCCGCCGAAGTCGTTCACCGCGCCGACGCTGCAGCTCTATGTGATGGACGAGGACGGCGAGAATATCACGGCCATCGCGCCAATGGTTATCGGCAGCGCGCTGCATCCTACGCCGCTGCAAAACGGGCGCATTATGTTCAGCTCGTATGAAAGCCAGGGGCTGCGCGATGAGCGGCTCTGGGGTCTGTGGCACATCCGGCCTGATGGTCGCGACTGGGGGCCGCTGCTCAGCGCCTTCCACAGCCCGCAGGCTTTTCATTTCCAAACGCAGCTCGGCAATGGCGACATCGTGGTGGTGAACTATTACAATTTGAACAACAACGGCTTCGGCTCGCTGCTGCGTTTCCCGCTCGCGCCCGCGTATCCGCAGCCAGCTTTCTTCAGCGCGTTCCCGGCGGACAATCCCGCCATCGCGCAGACGGTGGGCCAGGGATTCCGCTACGATTTCACGATGCCCTTCACGCCGCGCGGCATGTTCTCGATCACGCCGTTCACGCATGGCGACGATGAAGCCGCGCCGGTCGGCGGGGGTGGCGTGCGGGTGGGGAAGTTCACGCATCCGAGCGCCGCGCCGGGCAACGATTTGCTGGTGGTGTGGACGCCCGGCCCTGCGAATGATCTCAACCGCCCTGTGACGACGCCCTATTATGACGCGGGGCTTTATGTGATGCCGGGCGGGAG
>JANPIW010000064.1:0-34598 GCA_031425215.1 Verrucomicrobiaceae bacterium | reverse complement strand
AGCGCGCCGGGGAGATCGTGGGCTACATCACCACACGCATCGATGCGGAAAACTCACGCGGTCGCATCCCCAACATGGCCGTGGTGGAAAGCGCGCGCGGCCTCGGCCTCGGACGCCGGCTCATTCATCACGCGCTCGATTACTTCCGGCAGCACGGCCTTAAGGTCGCCCAAATCGAAACCATGGCCTCCAATTCCATCGGCCAGCACCTGTATCCCTCTTGCGGCTTCGAAGAGATCGCGCGTCAGGTGCATTACGCGATGCGCCTGTGAAGGGCCGCCGGGGTCATTGACTCCGCACCACGCCTCAGTGAGCCAGGCTACAAGGGATGCTTCGTGCCCTTGCGGCTGTTGGATGCCACGGCGGGCTTTGCTTTCTCCGTCGCGGGCTGCTGCGCGGGCGTCGGATCGCTCGCAGGCAGCGCCACGGCGTTTCTCAACTCGGCCACCTTGATGCCAGTGCCATCGTCATTGCCATGCGGGAGTTTCTTCTGCGTGATCACCACCTTCGCGCCGATGGGCACTGTGTTGAAGAGATCAATCACATCGCGCGATTTCATCCTGATGCAGCCGTAGCTCGCGGGTGTGCCGATGCGCTTTTCCTCGGGCGTGCCGTGGATGTAAATGAAGCGGTTGAACGCGTTGCGGTTCGTGCCCTCCAGCCCGCGCAGCCAAAGGATGCGGGAGACGATGGGATCGCGCCCCGGTGCGTTCGGGCGCAGCACCTCGCCATTCCAGTGCCGGCTCTTGAGCACCGCGCCAGCAGGCAGGCCGTGGCCGATCTTGGCGATCACCTCGCACTTGCCCAGCGGTGTGCAATTGCTCCCAGGCCTGTCACCAAGCCCGAACTTCGAAGTCGAGATGGCGTACGATTTCACCAACTCACCACCTCGATAAAAGCCCATCTTTTGCTCCGGCACGCTCACCACGACCTGCGCCGGGCCGGACGATCGCGACGAGGACGAGCAATGACTCAGCAAGCACATGCCCACGACTGCCAGCGCGCTGCGCGCCAGCCACGCGTCACCCTGGCGGGCCGGTCGTGGAAGGGATGAGGATTGGGGGAGGCTCATGGCCGGAAAGATTAGGATAAGTTAAACAAATAGCAACCACTGGAAAAACAGGAACGCCATTGGGCTACGACCAAGCGCGCCAGCAAGTGACGAAACCGCGCGCGAAATCTTGCGGCCTCGAGCGCACCCAGGCGTCCACATCCTCGCGCCGGAACCACTCCCCGCAGTCGATTTCCTCGGGCAGACACCGCACAGCGCCATGATGCGTGACCGTGTGCAGCTCCACGAACTCAAAATCCGTAAGCTCGCTCGCTGGCAGCGCCGCCGCCAGCTCCGTGGCCGCGATGTCCACCCCCAGCTCCTCCCGCAACTCGCGCACCGCAGCCGCCGCGTAGCTCTCGCCCACATCGAGATGCCCCGCCGCGCTGCTGTCCCATTTGAGCGGCGACACGTCCTTGAGATGCGAGCGCCGTTGAAGAAACAGTTCGCCCTTCTTGTTAAAGACAAACACATGCACCGCGCGGTGCCGCAACCCGCGCGCATGAACCTCTCCGCGCGGCATTTGCGCGATCACGCGATTTGATTCATCCACGACATCAAACAGCTCGCTCGCCTTCTGCCCCTCGTCCGCGCCATGCCGCTGCTCATGCCAGCGCGCGATGTCCACCCACTGGCTCAGCGAAAGCTCCTCCGCGCGCACAGTCAGGGACACGCCGAGTTTCTCAACCAGCGCGGCCCAGCCGCCAGGCGTTTCGGGAAGCAGGTTTTTCAATTGCTTGCGTCGCTGCGAGAAACCCATGCGCACGAGACGGTCGAAAATAGCACGATCAAAAACGGGCAGCGACCCCGGCAAACGCGGCGTGAGACGGATCACGGCGGAGTCCACCTTCGGCCTCGGTTTGAAAACATCCGGCGGCACCACGCGCAGCAGCTCCACGTCCCAATCCTTCTGCACCAGCAGCGACAGCGCGCCAAACGCATCAGCGCCGACCTTGGCGGCGACGCGATTGCACACCTCCTTTTGCAGCATGAAAACGCACCGCGTCACCGGCGTGGGCTGCGTCAGACAGCGCTTCATGATCTCGCCGCCCATCGAGTAAGGCAGGTTCCCGATCACACGCACATCGCCGTGCTTGTAGAGCGGGCGCATGTCCATGCGCGCCGCATCTTCTTGCACCACCGCCAGATCATCGCGGCCCGCGTGCTTGTGAGTCAGCTCAGCAGCGAGACGCGTGTCCTTTTCGATGAGTCGCAGCATCTTCGGACGACCAATGAGATGCTCCGTCAGCGCGCCGAGACCGGGACCGATCTCCATCACCATCTCCACATCGTCAGGCTCGATCTGATCCGCGATCCAGCGCGCGAGATTCGCGTCGCAGAGAAAATTTTGCCCGAGACTTTTCTTTGGCGTCACCGACGCGCCCTGGATGAATCTCTCCGCGCCGTGATGCTTCATCGCTCGTTCACGCATCGCCGCGCGCGGTCACAGCATTCACGACATCATCCTCGCTCACACCGCGCAGCGCGAACACGCGGCGGATCGTGTCCTCGATCAGATTGTTCGGACACGAAGCGCCAGCGGTGATGCCAACGACGATTGGTTCCTTGCTCGACAGCCTCGCCGAGTAGCTCTCCGTCTCGCTCTTCGAGTGCAGATCAAAATGCACGATCTCCTCCAGCGACTTCAAGCACGCCGCGTTGCGGATGAAAAACGTCGGCAATTGCTTCTCACCGATCTCAACGAGGTGCGTCGTGTTGCTGCTGTTGTAGCCACCCACCACAAGCAGCATGTCCATCTTCGCGCCCAGCATGTCAAAGAGCGCGTCCTGCCGCTCCTGTGTCGCGCCGCAGATCGTGTCGAAAACCTGGAAGTTTTTCACCGCCGCGTCCTCGCCGTCGCGCTCACGGATCGCGGTCTGCACACGACGCTGCACTTCCTCTGTCTCCGATTTTAACATCGTCGTCTGATTCGCCACGCCCACGCGCCTCAGATGCAGATCAGGGTCAAAACCCTCGGAATGCGCGCTCGCGGGAAAGCGCTTGAGAAACGCCTCCTTGTCCCCGCCGCGCCGGATGTAATCGCAGACGTAATCCACGTCACCCAGCGTCAGCACCACGAGAAAATGCCCCGTGCCGTCGTCACCCGTCGCGCGCGATGAGGTGGCGCGCGTCTCCTCATGCACCGCCTTGCCGTGGATGATCGAGGTAAAACCTTGCTTCGCGTAACCTCGCACGCGCTTCCACACGCTCATCACATCGCCGCATGTCGTATCGACGATCATGCAGCCGCGCTCGCCGATGAGCTTCATCAGATTTGTCTCCGCGCCAAAGGCCGGCACGATCACCACGTCGTCAGGCGTGAGCTTCGCCACCTCTTCCTCGTGCTTGCTCACCGGGATGCTCACCACACCCATCTCCGTGAGCTGGCGGTTCACCTCCGGATTGTGGATGATCTCGCCGAGCAAAAACACACGCCGGTCCGCGAACACCTTGCGCGCCGCGTAAGCCAGGTCGATCGCGCGCTCCACGCCGTAGCAAAAACCAAAATCCTTCGCCAGCCGCAGCGTCGTGTTTCCAATCGTGAACACACCGCCGCCGCGCCGGATGCTCTCCACGAGCGAGCTGCGATAATGCTGCTCCACCTGTGCCTGCACACGCTCCATCACCTCCGGGGTGCGGACGTTGACACGGCGGGATGGTGCGGCGGGGGCTGACATGAGCTGGCTCAGAAATTGTACAGCTTGCCCTGGGCCGCGTCTCTGAACACCTGCGGGCTCATCAGGTACGAGTTTGGCGGGTCAGGCATCTGACTGTCGTCCAGCACCGGCAGCGTCCTGCCAATGGTTGCATCCTCGGGCTGCGACGTCGCGATGTTGAGCGGTGTGCCGACCCTCACGAGATCAAAAATTTTCTTCGCCGATTTGATCGGCAGGCGCACGCAACCATGCGTGCAAGGATACGGCTTCACGAAACCCCAATGCATGCCGTAGGCGGATTTGAACTCCATCCAGAACGTCATCGGATAGCCGGCGCCGGGGCTGCTCACGCGACGACGGTTCGCCTGTTTCGAGTAGATGGTGAAATTCCCCTTCGGTGTCGGTGTCGAGGATGTGCCCACGGAGCAAGGAGTGGCGAGCAGCACCTTGTTGCCCTCCATCACATAAACGCGCTGCGCGCCCGTACTCATCTTCACACGCACGGCGGAAGGATTGCTCGGCTGCGTCACAGGTGGATCAAACGTCGTCGAGTAATTACCCACGGCCTTTTGCGGCACGGTGCAATTGCTCAGACTGAACCCAGCGACAGCCACCGCGAGGAGGCCCATTGAACGAGAGAAAACATTTTTCATGCGCCCGCGCAGTAGCACATCGCGCGGAGGTTCTCCAATGATTTGAGCGACGCCGGCTCAGTGATTCACCAGCCGCGCCTCGATCTTGTAGAAGCGCTGCGGACGTGTGTTCGGATGCGGCGTGGTTGCGCTGCCATCGTCGGTTATGGTTTTGCTCGTGCCGTCGCCGGTTGTGTCTCCTCCCATGGCGGACCAAGATGAGAGATCGTCGCTGTAGAACACCTTGTAAAAACGGTCAGGGATGGTGTCGAAAGTGATTTGGAATCCGGCGGTGACTCGCACGACGGCGGGAAGGTAGGTGTCTGAGACAGCGGCGTTTTTACCGAAGACGAATTCTTCGAGATTGGTCAGGCCGTCCCCGTCGAGGTCGCCGGTTGCGCCGTTCACGCCGTTGGGGTCGGTGTTGAGGAGGCCGTTGGCGAGTTCCCAGTTGTCGGGGAGCGTGTCGTTGTCGGTGTCGGTGCTCAGCGTGGGGCCGGTCTCGAAGCCGAGGGCAAAGGTCATGCCGCTCGCGCCGCTGAGTTCGATCTGCTGCGTCTGGGCTTGGTTCCGCATGTTGAGCGTGTCGAACTGCGTCACGAGATCGTCGTCGATGGCGGCGGCGTTGAAGGTCGTGCCGCTGATCAGTTTTGCATACGCGCGCACGGTCGCTTCGGGGCCGGCGTTGATGAGGCTGATGTCTTGCGCGCCGACGATGATGCTGCCGAGGCCGGTCTGGCCGCGTTTGATGAGGTCGTTCAAGTTTGGTGAGAGTCCGTGACGCACACGCAGCGTCGTGATCGGCGAGCCAAGCGTGTAGGCGCAAGCGATGGAGTTTGCTCTGGCGGCGAGTGTGAGGGCCTTCACTACTTTGCCGTCGGCGCTGGTGAAGGTGAAGCCGTTCGCAGTCGCGGCTGCGGTGTAGAGCGCATTGTTGTAGGCGCTGCTGTTCGATCCGTTGGCAAACCAGTCTTTGAATGCGGAGGTTCGATACGAGCCGGTCAGGCCGCTGACGACATTGACTTCGCCCTCGATCTCGGAATCAAAACCGGAGTACGCGATGGGATTGCCCACGACTTGCAGCACCGCGCCCGTGGCGAGATCGCGCACCCAGGCGGCGGTCATGCGGCCGCCGATGGCCTCGCAGAGGGCGAACACGCGATCATTGAAAAGCATGAACTCGTCCTCTCCGTCGAGATCGACATCGGCGCTCTCTGTGGCGGATGAGTTCAAGTAAGCGCCACCATTCGCCGCCAGCGCCCAGGTGCTCACGCGTGCATACACGGCGGCCCAGCGCGCTTGGCTTTGCGCGGCTTTGGAAAAACCGGCCAGTGGCATGTTCGTGGTGTCAGGATTGATGTAGGTGCCGGTGCTGAACTTCGACACATCGTGGTTCGTCTGATCGTGAAACGCGGTGAGATACATCGCGGAGTGAACCGAGCCACGGGCGAGCGAGCGCAGGTTTGCGAAGACACCGTTCACTGTGCCAGCGCTACTCCAGGCGAGATTCGCGACACCATTCACGCCCACCTGACCGAAGGCCTGCGGCATCGGCACTCCGGCGCGGATGTTGAAGAGCTTCGTCGCGAGACTTTCCTCCAAGCCGACCTGGCCGTGATACCAATTGTCGTAATTCTCCTGCGTCGCGTGATCGATCCAATCCTTCGCCACCAGCGGCAGATCAGCGACCGTGCCGCGATTCACCACTGGCCACACATCGCCCACGCCATCGCGCGTCACATCCACCTGACCGGCGGCGATGGCGCTGGGCGTGGTGAGCTTGATCCACGGGTGGCAAGCGATCCACGCGATGTTTTTGTCGTATGCCGTCGAGTTCGTGCCGCTGAGAAAATCCGCCCAATCGCTGTGCAGGATCACCACTTGATCCTGCGTGCCGCTGCGTGATTTACGGCTGAGCAAAGTGCGCAGCGAAATGCCGAGGCCGTTGTCGGTGTTCTCAAATCGGAACGCGCTGGCTTGATCATTGATCACCAAAACCTTCTCACCGTTGATCTGGTTCACGCGATAGCCGTCATCGCCGAGCGCCGAGGTGCGGCCGAACCATTTGTTTATGTGCCGCATTTGATCCGCGAAGGTGAACGCAAAACCGCAGCTCTGCGCCGTTGCCAGCACACGCTCATCGACGACACGCTCCGCCGGATACAGCACACTCGACGACGCAGGGCCGCCGAGTGTGGCGGTGAAGATGTCGTTCGCCAGTGCGATGTTGTCCTGAGTGTAGCTCGTCGGAAAATACGGCAGCACATGGCTCGAAAAACTCGCGCCCACGAGATCGAGCGTGCCCGCAGTCCTCATGCTTGCGAGTCGCGCGTTGAATGCAGGGCCGTCGCGCCAGGGTTTGTTCACCGCCGGATCGACCTTTGCCCACTGGATCGCCGAGGCGAGCGTGCCAGGAATGTGCAGCGACATCGGCCTGCTGTATGCCTGATGCACATCGAGCGGCCGATAAAATCCCGTGCTCGTGCCAGTGTTGATGAGCGCCTGCACTTCATTGCCCGGAATGAGCGGACGCGACTCCTGCACGAGCGAGATCACCTTTGCTGCGCGGCCTTTGTCGTTCGTGCCTGACAGGCCGAACCACGATTTTAAAACCGATCCCGCTCCAGCGATGCCAGGCTGATCGCGCCAGTAATCACTCGCGATGCCGTCATCGAAGATCGAGTCGCGGATGTCGCTGCGTCCACCGATGTCGCCCGCGCCGACGGGGCTGTTCGCGGTGCCGTCTTTCGTCGTGAAGACTTGGTAATTGATCGTGGCGGGATTCAATCCATCCCAGCCTGCATCCAGCAGCGCCTGGCGGCTGATGGAAAACTCCACCGCGTCAAAGGTCGAGCTGAAATGAGCCTTACCAAAACCATTCGCAGCCAGGTGATCGCGGCGCACGACTCCGAAGCTCGTGACGTTCTGGCCGATAGCGGTCGTGTTGCTCGCCGCGTTGGTGTCCACATATACCGCGCCATTGTCCGACTGATAACAGGCGACGACGGCTTCCCATTTCATGTTCGTGCCTGTGTCCACGTCATCAGGCAGCGCGTACTCGCCGACAGCGGCGTTGCCGAAATCCATGACGACATAAACGTTCAAGCCGCTGGTTTCCGCGAAGGCTCTGAGGTCGTGCAGATCGACGCGGAAATAGAAACTCCCGTCGCCACCGCCTGCCACCGCTCCGCCATCGTGCGCGTAAAAGGCCACGATGTCGCGGCTGGAGTCGAAGCCGTCACCGTTGTTGTAAATGTCCGTGCCCTGGTTGTTCGGTCCGTCGCCTTCGTATTGATCGAGCGCTATGAGGTCATCGGCGATCCAGTCGGTGAACTCCTGATTGTGCGTTATGCCGCCGACGGTGATCGCCGCGCGCGGGCCGATGACGATGGCGTTCGCAGCCGGTGGCGCGGCGGAGTTGTTGCGGCGCGGATCAGTGCCGTTAGTCTGCTCGGTGAGGTTTAATATGCCATCGCCATCGGGATCACCGCCAGCGCCATTCACGCCCGATGCGTCGAGCGGATTGAAAGCGAACTTCACCTCCCAGCCGTCGCGCAGGCCGTCGCCATCGGTGTCCTCATCGAGCGGATCAGTTTCCGTCCACGTCTCGCCGCCATCGAGCACACGATCCATGTCGGTGTCGCCCGCGATCTTGCCATCGCCATTCTTGTCCTCGCCAAAACCATCCACCGAGCCGTCGCCATCGGTGTCGGCATCATTTGGATTCGTCTCGGTCCAGGTCTCGCCGGGATTGCGCACATTGTCGGGCCATTCATTCAAAGCGAGGTTCATGTTTCGCACGCTGCTCGGATCAGCGACATTGGTGGGCAGGGACTCGCCGTCGCCATCGAGCCACCCGTTTCGATTCGCGTCTTCGACGCCGTCCTTGATCCCATCGCCGTCGCTGTCCGGGTTGGTCGGATCAGTGGTGGCACCGCGCAGTCTGGCGGTGCGATCACCGCCTTGCGACAGCGTGTTCACGCCTGGCACCTTGTTCAGATTGTCGATTGTGTTGTAAAACGGCGGGTCGAGATCGCCGATGAAATTCGCGAACGCATCGCCATCCGTGTTTGCGGCGGTGAGGGTGCCGAAGTCATACTTGTCGTTGTCGATGGTGTCCGTGAACGGCTCGCTCGCCTCGCCGACATCGTGGATGGTGTCGCCGTCCGCGTCGTTGAAATCGAAGATGCCGTTTCCCGCGCCGATGGTGGGTGTGCCGTAGCCGGTGTCGGTGAAGGTTTCGCTCACCACGACCGGGAGGCGCCAGCCGACTTCGAGGGCGTCCGGCAGCAGGTCGCCATCGGAGTCGGGTGACACCGGATTGGTTTTGCCAAAGGCATTGTGGATGTGAATCTCGCCGTTGGTCCAGGTTTCCGAATTGGGCTTGGGCGAGGTGATGTAGGCATTGGGCAGCGGCACGGGCGTGGTCTCGTCGATGTCGAGCAAGCCGTCGTCGTCATCGTCGCTGTCGGATGCGTTCTGCGGCACGAGTTGGCGGAAGATGACGCGGGCGTTGCGTGTCTCGTGATTCTCGCTGCCGCCGGGATTGACCGTGGCGGTGAAGATGAACTCGCCCTCGGTCATGTTTTGCCACGTGAAATCCCAGAACTTTGTGTTGCCCTCCACGCTCGTGACCGGTGTGCCGACGATGTCCATCGGGCCGGAGGTCACGGAGAGCACGACGTTCGTCGCGTCCGACGCTGTGGCCACGCGGATGATGAACCGCCGATCTTCCGGCGCGGGCGCGGCTTTCGCGGGCAGGATGATCTCATAAGGCTTGCCGTCGCTGTCGAGTTCCGGCGGCGTGTTGATCGAGATGCGCGGCACATTCGACGGGAAAAATTTCACCGTGCGCGTCGTCGTGAGATCGGCTGCGGGCGAGGTGCGGTCGAGCGTGACCTCGATCTTGTGCAGGTAATCGGGCTGGTCGTTGTAGAGATTCGGCAGCGTGAAGGCCAGCTCATGGTAGTCGCCAGGCAGTGTGCGATTGAAGGTGATGCCGCTGCGCGCGTAAGCGGTGCCGAGTGTGTCGTCGTTGGGGCCTATGCGGATGGTGAAGCGCTCGCGCAAGACCGCGTCACTCTGTCCTTCGTCGAGCGACTTGGTGAAGAATACCTTCATCACATAGCCATCGCCGATGGTCTCCTCGTTCTGCGAAGGGTAGGCGACGAACATGCGGATATTCGGCCCGGCAGTGGTCACGTTGCGGATGATCGTGGTGTAGTGGCCGTTCACATCGGAGAGATTGAAGTCCTTGTAAGCCGCTGACGAAAGCTCGCGCAGCCGCACATTGATCGACGCGGTGCCGCTTGGCGGGATGTTGCGGTAAGTGAGCCGCCATTCCTTAATGAAGGCCGGATTCGTTGGCGTGGTGGTGGGCACGATCTCGGTGGCTTTCACCCACGAGACGGCGAGACCGGAATCCCACGATCCATTTTCATTCAGGTCCTGGTACGGCTCCGCGCCGTCGCGTGTGCCGTTCTTGTTCGTGTCGGTGAATGGCTCAAAGCCATCGCCGTTGCCATTCACGGTCTTCGTCTCCGTGTCATCGTTCGTCGCATCACCATCGGCGATATTGTACCAGACTTCCGTCACGCTGGCATCGGTGCGCACGACGACGCCGTACTCGCTGCCGCCGACGGTGTCGTTTTGCGCAGGGAAGAGTACCTCGCCAGTCGGGCGCTGCGCATCATAATAGAAGGTCTGCGTGAAGGTGTTGTAGATGCTTGCCTTGCCGCTGCGGTCCAGAAAAGCGCGTGCGCGGATGATGTGCATGCCCTCGCTGAGTCCAGTCTGCGTCGCCGCGTAATCGAAGTGCGGGCGGAACAGCTTGGTGGTGAAATTTTGCGCCACGCTCTCGAAGGTGGTCATCATTTTCATCTTCCGCGCCACCGCGCCGGGGCTGAGCGGTTTCCAGGATGACGCGCTGTGTTTGTGGATGCCAATCTTGTAGCGCGAGCTGGTGGTGAAGTCAGCGGGCAGCGCGCACTTCCACCAGTCGGTGCCTATGGATTGCGCGGGGCTGGTGAAGTTCACCGTCTCGTTGTGATTCCAAAAGAACTCCGCTACCTTCGTCGCGCCCGCGCCAGCACCAGCCGCGCCCTCGGGATTCGTGCCGTCGGTGGTGTAGTAGAGGAACATCTTGTAGTTGCTGAACACCTGGTTCGTCTGCGCCCACATCTCGCCGTTCGTGCCGCGCGTCGCGTCGTGTTGATTCCGCGCCGGCGACAGTCCGCCGACAGCGACAGTCGAGTCGTGGTAGAGAAACCGCGCCGTTTCGCCATCGAGATAACCGCCGCCCAAGTAACCCTGCGCCTGCACACCGGCGGCTGCGGTGATGCGATACGTCTCCGCGCCCGCGCTGCCCGTGTCGCAGCGGATCGACGATGCGGCGGGCGGATATTTTTTGTTGTCGGGCGTGTTCGCCGGATTCTGCGGAAAGCCAGACGGTCCCGTCGTGGCGGCGAACAGCTCGGGATGAATGCGGCCCATAAAAGTCGGCTGCTCGTAGCCGAGGAACATGTCCCACGAAACGCCAGGTGGATTGTCGCGGTTGTCGGGATCGGTGTTCGGAAGGCCGACGTTCGTGTTCGCGGGGCGTGTGCCATTGAGATCAATGCCGCCGTCGAGTTTGAAAAGAATATTCTCCGCGCTGCCATCCGTGCGTGTGACGAACTTCACCGCCGTGCCGTTTGTGATGCGCGGGATGAGCGCCGTGTATTTGTAATCGGTCGTCACCGTGTCCGTCGGCAAAACAGGCCGGCTCTCCGCAGGCAGCGTCGTGCCCTTGAACGCCTTGTCGCCATTCGGCCCGTCTTTGCGCGTCACCGCCACCGTGCCCACGGGCGATCCGTTTTGCAGAATGGTGATCGGCCTACCGCCGATACCCTGCCAGAGATCGGACGGATCGGGATTCTTCCACGAGAAAACGAAATAGCCGCCCGCCGGAGCCAGTGTGTCGTTCAGCTCGCCGCCGTATTTGTAGAAGCCGCCGCCGTAGGTCGAGTAGTTGTACAAATACGCATCGCTGGCAAAGCCCACGTTCGCGCCTTCCCAGCCGGTCTTGTCCTTGATCTTGCGACCGTTGGAATAGTTGTCGCTCAGCAGCACAAACATCGTCGTGGCATCCGCTTCGTTGGACACGCCGAGCTCGCGGTAGTCCGTGCGGACCCACGCGACGAGGTCCTCGTCCGACCACACGCCACGCTGCGTGCCGCGTGCGAACTGGTCGTGCGCGTAGAGCAGGTTCGGCACGCGCGCGTCATTCCATTGGCCGAGGAAGGAAGTGTTCGCATGACGCGGAAAAGCGCCGCCGCTTTCGCCGAGTGTCTCGGCTTGGTAATTGCCGTCCGTGTAAAGCAGCCCGAGACCCTGGCGCAGATAATAGAAAGCGTGCTGCAGCTCGCGACGCGCCGCGTAGTCGTTGTCATGCGATTGCGCGTGCATCACGCCGATGTTCGGAGCAAAGCCGCCGTAGCCCGGCTGGTCGTAGCCATTGAGTCCGCTCGACGGATTCCCCATGCGGCTGTTGAACTCGCTGCGCAGCGGATTGTCCACCAGCCGCTGACCGCGATCAATGTAGCCATCGTATCCGGGCGGCTCGCCGAGATGCTCACCGAAGAGCATCGCATCATCGCGGCCCGCTTCGGTGTCGAAAAGACTGTTGCGATGATTCGCATCAGAGAAACCGCGCGAGATGTTGAACTGCCTCTGCACCTGGCCCGTGTAACCGTAATCGCTTTCATCTTTGCCCGCGCCCGACGCGCCAAAGAAATCATCGCGCACGTGCTTCACCGCATCGAGACGCAGACCATCGGCCTTCGTGCGATCCATCAGCCAGCGCGCGGCGCGGTTGAGGTAATCCTCGACGCGCTCTTCATAGAAAGATTTGTTCGCATTCAGCAGCGCTTGCGTGATGCCGTTGCTCGGACCGAAGCCGACATACGTTCCATTTGGCAAGTAGCAGTACTGCTCAGGCCGCACGAGGTCGCGGATGAATTTGATCTTCACTCCTGTGCTGCCCTCGGTGCCGCCAAAGTTTTGATTCGTCCCGCCCGGCTCCTGCGCGATGTCGATGAGATCAGCCAGCCCGAGATTTTGCACCTGCCAGCCGCTGCCCCAGTCCCGCGTGTTGTCCCACTTCCGGTAAAAGCCATCCTGCGTGACGCGCAGATGAAAATCCTCCGGCACCAGGCCCGGATAGACATCGATCGGCGTGTTCTCATTGTACCCCGGCACATCAAAGGCGCGGTGGTTCATGATGTTATCGAAATAAATGCGGATGCCAAAGCGATGCGCCGTCTCCACGAGCCGCAGCAGCTCCCCCTCCGTGCCGTAGCGCGTCCTCACGGTGTTGCGCTGATTCTTCGATCCGAGATCAAACGGATCCCACATGTCGTAGCCCACGGAAAGCCCGCCCGAGCCTTTCGTGGGCGGCGGAAGCCAGAGCGAGGTGTAACCCGCCTCCGCCAGCTCCGGCATCTTGTTCGTGATCTCCACCCACGAGGTGTTGAAATACTGCAGCATCGTCTCCGCGCGCAAAACAGTGGTGGCTGCAAAAGCGAGCATCAGCGCGTAAATCACGCGACGCTGCATGAGTGCTGAATGAGGAATCCGGAACATGCTTGAGGTTGGGAAGGTGAGACAACGACTCGAAGGAAGCTATCAAAGAGAAGGGCGGGAAAGGAAGCGAATTCTGGGCTGATCCGCGGACATCAAACCAGGCTCCCTGAAAGTCGCCCAGCATGTTGGCTGGCTCCGAAGTGCTGTCGTCTAGTCATGTGAACATTCCCAGTCGCGCCGGAAATTGATCCGGAGCGTGCGCAAAATAGGCCGAGCACGGCGCAATTGTTGCAAGACCTTCATCGCTCGACACGGTTAGAGCATCACATGTCAACTGTCGCCGTCCGCTCCGCTAAAATGCCTCCGCCCGTGCCGGGAACCACTCGGCGTTTCCGCCAGCCGAAGAAAAACATTCCGCAGACGAAGCAGGAGCGCGATCAAATCCTCAACTGGGTGCGAAACTACTCGGCAGAGATGTGCCTGGTGCCGCCCATGCCGTTGGATGAATTGAGCGAGCACACGGAAAAGGTGCTGGCCATGCACGCCATTGATCACCTTTACCGCGACTACACCGGCGTGCTGCTGAGCAATGAGCTATGGCGCGAGTCACTGGCCACGGTGCCTTTTGAGAAGCGACTGCTCCTCATGCCCAAGTGCCTGCGTGTGGAGAGCAAGTGCCCGGCCCCGTTCGATGAGTTCGGCCTGCTGTGCAAACAGTGCGGCCTTTGCTCGATCCAGGACTTTCAGAACGAGGCTGAAAAACTCGGCTACGCGGTGCTCGTCGCAGAAGGCAGCGCCATCGTCATGTCGCTCATCCAGACGGGGCAGATCGAGGCCATCGTCGGCATCTCGTGCCTGCCGGTTTTGGAGCGCACGTTCCCCTATGTGGAAGCGGCGGCCATTCCCGCCGTGGCCGTACCTTTGCTCCAGGACGACTGCATCGACACGCTCGTGGATATCGACTGGGTGTGGGACTACATCCACCTGACGAGCGATGACAAGACACGCCGCCTGAATCTGAACGCGCTGCACGACGAGGTGAAGACCTGGTTTACGCGTGAGAGTCTCGACGCGCTGCTGGGCAAGCCCGAGTGCCAGACCGAGGAGATCGCTCGCGACTGGCTCGCACGCGCCGGCAAACGCTGGCGGCCCTTCCTCACCATCGCCGCGTATCAAGCGCTTCGCGAAAACCCCGAGGGCACGATCTCCGATGACCTCAAGCGCGCTGCAATCTCCGTGGAGTGCTTTCACAAGGCCTCGCTCGTGCATGACGACATCGAGGACAACGACGCCGAGCGCTACGGCGAGACCACGCTGCACGAGCAGCACGGCATTCCCGTGGCGCTGAACGTGGGTGATCTGCTCATCGGCGAAGGCTACCGCCTGCTGGCTGACTCGGCATTGTCCGCGACGATTCGCGCCGCCTGTCTGAAGGTCGCAGCGGAAGGACAACGCGAGCTTTGCAAAGGCCAGGGCGCCGAGCTGCTCTGGCTGAATCATCCCGTCGCGCTCACAAAGAACCAGGTGGTGGAAATCTTCCGCAGCAAGACAGCGCCCGCCTTTGAAGTCGCACTCAAAGTCGGCGCGGCGCTCGCTGGCCGTCTCGACGAATGCGAGGACGCGCTGCACTCCTACAGCGAGGCACTTGGGATCGCTTACCAGATTCGCGATGATCTCGATGATCTCGGCGAGGACGCCGCCGCAGCAAACGACACGCGGATGAGGCCCAGCATCGTGCTCTCGCTGCTGCATGAGCGGGGCAAAGGCGAGGTTAAAGTTATCATGGAACAGCTCTGGAACGGCACGCTGAAAGAGGTGCCCGAGAACGCCACCATCCGCCGCTGGGCGCTGGAAAGCGGCGCGCACGAAAAGGCCATGGTGCTGTTGGAGAGCTACAAGGAACAGGCCGTGCGCTCGCTCCAAGAGGTCGATCTGCCCAATCTCAAAGGCCTGCTGCGCCGCGTAATCGGCAAGATTTTCAACGAGCTGGAGATCAAAGGCTGGTGCAGTGACTTTGAAGAGAAGAACATCACCGCCGAAGCCAAAGCCGCCGCTGCGAAAGAGGTCGCACACCTCGTGCCGATGGTTACAGCGTAACGGAAATCGCCAAAGTTCAGACGATAGCTCTCAGCCGCCCTCACGCGTCCGTCGCAGATCGCTGGCGCATTTCGCCACAGCCCGCCAGCCGCCGTCCGATCCGCCAGCAAAAAACCAGCGGCACGATGCCGAACACGCCGAACGAGCAGTCGATAAGCCGCCAGTAAACCGGGATGCCTCGGATGGCCCCGCAGATCAAAGCCAGCGGCACGATGGCGGCACAGGCAATCATACCGATGACCAGATTTCCCTGGCACAAACCCGGCCTGCGCCATGGCTCGATAAAAAATAGTGCGATCACGATGTGCCCGAAGGCAAGCCAGTCCGTGCCGTAACCCATGAATGGATAACGCGCATACGTCTGTTCCAGCCCCTCGCGCACGAAACCGATCCAATGCCGCAGGCCCGTGAGCGTTTGATAATCTGCATCCGGCGCGATGCCCAGAACCGATGCGAGCAGCCGCAGCTCATGCAGCAGCGGAAAGGCCGTCACACCGCTGAGCACAAGAGCGATGACGAAGAAACCCATCACCACACGGTAGCGAAAAACATCTGCCTGGCGGTCCATGTCGGCTGGCATCAATTCATCGCCCGCAGCGCCTCGCGGATCAGCTTGTCAGCGCTCATATCAGCGCCGCCGTCTTTTACCAGCTCATTCACCGTCTTCAGCGCCTCGGCTTGTTTGTAACCCAGGGAAATGAGCGCAAGCACCGCATCAGTCTGCGCCTGCTTTGAGGGATCGTGCGCGGACTTCGCGCTCTTCGCGGCCTGCCACGTCTCCACCACGCCCACCTTGTCCTGAAGCTCCAGCACGATGCGCTCGGCGGTTTTTTTTCCCACGCCCTTCATGCGTGAAAGCGCGGCGACGTCATTGCGGATGACGGCATCCTTAAAATCCGTGACCGGCATCCCGTTGAGCACCGAGAGCGCCATCTTCGGCCCGATGCCTGACACGCGGTCGATGAGCAGGCGGAAGAGATCGCGCTCCTCGTTGCTAAAGAATCCGTAGAGCTGGTGGTCGCGATCCGTGACGTGGTAATGCGTCAGCAGGGTCACCTCGCCGCCGGCCTGCGGAAGCTTGTCGAAAGTGGAGAGCGGAATGTGCGCAAAGTAACCCACGCCATTCACATCAACAGTGGCCTGATGCGGCAAGGCGGAGGCGACACGCCCGCGAAGAAAAGCAATCATGCTCCGATGAAGGCGAGTGAAGGCCCGTCGTGCAAGCAAAACACTGCACGCGCTCACAAATCCCAGCCTTCATCTTGTCATCCGTTGGTTGCGACAGCAGAGTGGCGGCATGTTTCCTGTGACCACACGCCTTCTCACGCTCGCGGCCTGCGCCATGCTCGCAGTCAATGTCAGCGCGGCGGAAAAAGCGAAAGCCAAATCCGCAAAGAAACCGGCCGCGCCAGCATCCGTGACAAAATCCGCGCCAGCAGTAGTTCCTGTGGCGAGAATGGAGCCATTCATTCTTCTCCCCGAACCAAAGGAGATGCGCACAGAGCGCTCGAAGCTCCTGCCAAACGCCAAGCTCACCGTCATCACTGCCGCGATGCAAACTGCGGAACGGCCCGGAGTGCGCGCTTATACCAAGGAAGAGTTCGCCAAGATCGGCATCAGCCTCGACTCCTTCATCGAGCGCGCTCGCACTGCCGCAGACGCACGGCTCGCCACATTGAAGCCCGATTTTGTTCGCGATGACACAGGCGCCATCCGTTACGCGGTCTATCGAGGGGACAGCCCGCTCATGGCCTCCCTGCTCATGGCCCCGTCGCTCGGCCGGATATTCAAAAACATCTTTGGAGACGATGTCTGGGTAGTGTTGCCGGATCGCCATTCGCTCTACGTTTTCCCTCCTAAAGCCGAGGCCATGGCCGAGTTTGCTCCCGATTTGCGCGAGCGCTTCATGACTAATGCCTCAGCAGCGAGCGCGGAAATCTTCCTTCTCAAGGGAGGGACAAACATGCCGCAGGTCGTTGGAACCTTTGCTGATTAGAACCACTAAAAGCCGCGCCATTGCATTGTACATACTTGACCGCTCTCATGGGTTACCGCAGCAAATACGACCTTCGTCAAATCCTCTTTCGCGAAGGTGCCACATATGTACAAAAAGTTTCAAAGTATGACAAAATCTTCGCTAAAGCGAGGCACTCGTGATACAATGATCGCTCTATGGCTACCACACCGACACGCAAAACACGTTTCTCCCGCCGAGTCCCCGATCACGTCACCGACGAACTCGTCAATGTGCTATCCGACAAGAAGACCTATGACTTCAACGAGCTGTTCGGACTCGTCTATGAGAACCTCAAATTGAAGAACGCAGTGAGCGGAGGCGAGGAAATGCTTCGTCTGCGTTCCTATGAAAAGCTGCAGAATCTCGTGAGCCGCGGACTTTGCTGCAAAGCTGGCAAGACTTACCGTGGTCTCGACGGCCTCGCCCAGGCTCACAGCACCGCCGTGGCCGCCCGTGCCGCAGCCGCAGCCGCCGCACGCTGAGTTCTCCACGCAAATCTCTGATTCCATCAATACAAGGGGTCGCTCCGAAAGGGCGGCCCCTTTGTGTTTCATTTCAGCATTGCATCGCGCAGGCATTCCGGTTTAATCGCCAAACGAAAACAAATGGCTTGCCGGATGACTCGCTTGCCATGAAGTGTTCGCGCGAACAGAACAACCAACACACTCCATCGTCATGGCCAAAGCCCCCAAAGACCCCTCCGACCCACCCACAAACAAAATCGCCGAGGCGCGCGCGCGTAACCTCGACATCGCCATCCAGCAAATCCAGAAGGACTACGGCGAGGGTGCGATCCTTCGAATGGGTGAGGCGACAAGAACCGAGATCAGCGTCATCCCCACAGGCAATCTGCTCATCGACCAGGCGCTCGGCACCGGCGGGTTCCCGCGCGGACGCGTCGTCGAGGTCTATGGCCCTGAGTCGTCGGGTAAAACCACCCTCACCCTCACCGTCATAGCCCAGGCACAGAGAGCAGGGGGCCTCGCCGCATTTATCGACGTGGAGCATGCGCTCGATCCGGGCTACGCGAAGAAACTCGGCGTGAACATGGAGGACCTCCTCGTCTCCCAGCCAAGTTCCGGCGAGGAAGCACTGCGTATTTGCGAGACGCTGGTGCGTTCCAACGCGCTCGATGTGGTCGTCCTCGATTCCGTGGCCGCCCTCGTGACACGCCAGGAATTGGAAGGCGAGATCGGCGACAGCACCGTCGGCGCGCAGGCACGTCTGATGAGCGCGGCATTGAGAAAACTCACCGCCATCATCGCCAAAGCACGCACCTGCTGCGTTTTCACGAACCAGATTCGTGAAAAGATCGGTGTCATGTTTGGCAACCCCGAGACCACACCAGGCGGCAAGGCCCTCAAATTCTACGCCAGCGTCCGCATCGACATCCGCCGCATCGGCGCCATCAAGGCCACCGACGGCACCGTCACAGGCAACCGCACCCGCGTGAAGATCGTGAAAAACAAACTCGCCCCGCCTTACACAGAGGCCGAGTTCGACATCATGTACAACGAAGGCATCAGCGGTGTCGGCTCACTACTCGATCTCGCCATGGACTTCGACGTGCTGCAAAAGCGCGGCTCCTGGATCAGCTACAAAGGCACCCAACTCGCCCAAGGACGCGACGCCGCCAAGGAGGCCCTCAAGGCCGATCCCAAGCTCTACGAGGAAATCGAGATCGAGGTCAAAGCCAAGCTCGCGGAGAAAGGCACGCCCAAGGGCGGCTCGGCGGAGTGAGGAATACCGAAGTGCTCAGTGCGAAGTTCTCAGTGCTCAGTTCATGATCTGACACATGAAGCGATGCTCAGAACTGAGCACTTCGCACTGAGAACTGAGCACTTTTTACCTTCGTAAATTGAGCCTCCGTTCAAAGCCACGCCGCCATGTCCGCCGGAATCTCCGCGCGCCACTCACCGCGAAACTCCTCAGCATCCACCGCCAGCTCCATCGAGTGCAACGCATGGCGGCGCATCAGAAGGCGTTTTTGCAAGTCGTCCGTCCAGCCCGTCCGCATGAAGTCCAGGTAACACTGCTCGTCCGCACCGTAGATTTTATCGCCCACGACAGGATGCCCGAGATGCGCGAGGTGGACGCGAATCTGATGCATTCTGCCGGTGATCGGCTTTGCCTCGATCAATGAAAAGCGCCTTGCAATGCCATCGACAATCTTCTCGCTCCGGCGCAGCACACGAAAGCGCGTCTCGCTCGGCGTGCCATCATCGTGAACCATCTGCTTCAACCAGACGGCGGATTCCGTGACATCACTCTTGCGCAGGATCGCGCCATTCAACGTCTGCTCCTCCCACTCCGGCCAGCCATGCACGAGCGCCGCGTAGGTTTTCTGAATCAGCCGCTGCATCATCGCCATGCCCAGCGTGCGCGCCATCGCCGCGCGCTTGGCGATGAGCACCACGCCGCTCGTCTCGCGGTCTAGCCTGTTCACGATGGAAATCTGTCCGCCATTCGCGATCTCATAGGCGAGCAGATCCTGCAGAAGACAAAACAAGGTCGGCGCGCCATCCGGATTCCCAGGGTGAATCTTCAACGGCGCCGCCTTGTCCACGACGATGTAATCCTCCGTCTCGTCGAGGATGGTGAAGTTCGGGTTGTTAGCGATGGCGGTTTTCAAAGTAGCTTCGATTGGCAATCGAAGCCTTTCGACCCAACTGATTCGACTGCCAGTCGAATCTACTTCTGAATTCGACTGCCAGTCGAATCCACGAGGCCGCCCGATCCCAGCATCGCGCCGAGCTTGAGCCATTGTGATTTCTCACACGCCGCTTTCAGCTTTTGAAGCTTTTCCGCCGCTGATTTGCCCTCGTTTTTCCGCAGTGTCCTGCCAAAGCCGAGCGCTGCTCCAAGACTGACCCATCGGCTGGCGGCCAGCATCTGCCGCAGCTTCAGCAGCTCGTTCAAAACCTCGCGTTCCTCCTGGAGTCGCTGCTTTTCCTCGCGCAGCGCGTCGAGCTTCCGGCTGAGCACGTTCACCGAGAGCGGTTCCTTGCCATCGTAGGCACCGGAGAAGGAGCGGTTCGGCGACGTGTCTAACTCGGAACCTTGCAACGCTGCCGCCAGTGCTTGCAGCTCGCTCTCCGAAGCACGCGCGGCGAGCTGCGCCAGCGCTAGCTGGAACATCCCGGCGTGAAAGCTCGACATGTTGTCCCAGAGCGCGCGCATGTAGTCGGAGAACCGGCGGCGCTTGGTTTCATCAGCGGCGAGTTCATCCGCAAAGTGATGGAATAGATCGAGATGCATACGCAGCATCTCGCGCATGAGCGGCTCGGGCTTCGTGGTGATCGTGTTGCTGCCATGCACACGGTATTGCATGAGCACCTCGTTCGAGAGCGCGATCTGGTCGCGCCATGCCGCTCCGGCCAGGAAAAAGTAATCGTGATTGAAGCGATACGGACGAAACGGATTCGCACGCAAGTATCCGCCGCGCGCGAAGATGTTGCTGGTGGTGGCGATGAAGTTCCCGCGACCCAACCACTCCGCAGGCGAGAGATCAGCGGCATCACCGAGGGATTGCACACCGTAAAACCACCGAGCGCGCGGCTCGTCCTCCTTCATGCGGTTGCCTGCGTCGTCGATGACTTCGAGGCGGGTGCTGATGACTGAAGCATTCGGATTTGCCGTCGCGACGGCGAGGCATTTCTCAAAGCGTTGCGGCAGATAGCGGTCATCGGAATTCAAAATGCTCACCCACTCGCAATCCTCGGCGGCGATGCGCACCAGCTCGTTGATCGTGTTGTGCGCGCCTTGGTTCTCACGTCCGCGCACCTCGACGCCGCGAGCCTTGAACGGCTCCATCACTTTCATGGAATCGTCCTTCGACCCGTCGTCGATTACGATGATGCGATCTGGCTTCCGCGACTGCGCGAGGCACGACTCCAACGCCTCGCCGATGTATCGGGCGTGGTTGTAGCACGGAATGATGACGGCGATGCGGTCGTTCATGCGAGGCTTTCTCGGATGCGCGCCAGCCACTCGCGTTCAATCGTTTGGCGATCACGCGGCGGCGTAGCAACTTTGCGTTTCACTTTGAGCGGGCCGACGCGCAGCTCCTGGTGGCGGAAGGGCAGTTCCAGCTTGAGGTAGTCGATGTTCGGGCTTTCGAGCTGCTCGTTGAGCTTCGCGTCCGAGATGCTGGTGAGGTCAAACGCAGGCACGAGTCGCGCGAGGAGCGAGCGCGCGACTGCGGGGTTCTCCTCGATGGCGCAGCTCACTTTCAGATCGGGGCGCAAGTGCTTGAGCATCCACACGGTCATCACGGCATCGGAGCGCCAAGCATGAACGTGCCGCGTGCCGCGCTGCCGCAGCACATCGGCGAGATAGACGGCGTGACGCGCAGCGATGTAGAACGCGGTGCCGTCGAGCGCGTCGCCCATCTTGGAGCGCAGGTTGTCGAGCTGCTGACGCAGGGCGGGTTTGCGCAGCCAGATGCTCTCGATCACGCTCGCATCGGGCAGTGATTCGATCTCCTCCAGCGTGGCGCGATCTCCATCTTGGTCAGGCCATGAGGCGCGCTCGGCGATCCAGCGCACGCCGTCTTTGTGCGAGGGGCCGTGCTTCAAAAGCGCGTCGCCTGCCCAGCGGTGGACGAGATAGACGATCGGCGTCTCAATGCGCGCGTTCTGCGGCAGCAGGCCTTTTTGTTCCAGCTCAATGAAGCGCTCGCCCAGCACACCAGCCGTGGCTTTGAAAGTGAAGAGCCGCTCCGCGCGCGCGCGGCCGGCAGCACCCATCGCGCGGCGACGCTCAGGATCGGCTGCTAAATCGCTGATCGCGTTTGCCATCGCTTCTTCATCGCCTGGCTCCACGAGAAGTCCCGTCTCGCCATGCGCGACCATCTCGGGAATGCCGGTCACGGTCGTCGAGACGACGGGCAACCTGCACGCCATCGCCTCCGTGATGACGGTCGGCAAGATATCAGCCGCGCCGACGGAATCAAAGATGCTGCCAAGCGCGAAGAGATCAGCCTCACGCAGCTCGCGTTTGATCTCCTCCTGGCTGCGCACACCGAGGAGCTTCACGCAATCCGCTAGACCTTCGCGAGCGATGCGCTCCTCGAGATCAGGCCGCATCGGTCCCTCGCCCACGATGCGCGTCTCCACGGCCATGCCGCGCCGTTTCAAAATGCCGCACGCGCCGATGAGATGCTGGAAGCCCTTGAACTCGATAAGCCGCCCGACCGAGAGAATACGCATCGGCGACTGCTGCTTCACGGGCGAGGCCGAGAAATCATCCAGCTCGATGCCATTGTAGATGCGGATGATTTTCTCCGCCGCCTCCGGGCACATCTCGCGCAGCATGTCGCGGCTGTAATCGCTCACCGCCACGACAAACTCCGCCTCGCGCGCCATCTCGGAGAGCAGCGCGTTGCTGCCGAGGTCGATCATGAAATCCTGCGCGTGCGCCGTGAAGCTGAAGGTGAAGCCGAGCTTGCGCAAAAACAGCGCCGTGTGCGTGGCGCGATTTGCAAAATGCACATGCACATGCCGCACTCCGAGCCGCCGCAGATGCCGGGCAAAATACCACGCGTTACGCGCGCGCGTCGATGGCTTGTAGCTCGTGCCATACACCTCGCCATGCGCGGCAATCATCGCCCCGAGCTTCGATTTGTAATCCGCGTCCTTCGACAGCGCCTCCAGCACATCATGCGGCGGCGGGTAATGAATTTCCGCCTTGAGACGCTCCAGCCGCTCGTGCCTAAAAGAATTCGGCGGCCGGTTCAGCGATGCCACCTCGATGTCAAAGCCCATGCCCTCCAGTGCCAGCATTTCCGAATCACAAAACGTCTGCGATACCACAGGGTAGCGCGAGAACAGGTAAGCGATGCGAGGTTTGGCGGATGCCATGAGAAAAGTGGCGCGACTATGGAAAGCGCGCCGCTCATGGCAAGGAAAGGCAGCGATTTGCATTTGCGGCTCCTTGCCACATCCTCACGCCACCATGCCTGACACGCCCGCCATTGAGACCCGAGAGGAAGTGATGTTTTTCGACACCGACATCGGTGGTGTCGTACACAACCTCGCCTACCTGCGCATGGTGGAGACGTGTCGCACAAAGCTGGCCGCGCTCCTCGGCATGAAGCTGAAGGAAATGGCGGTGACGAATTTGTACCCCGTCGTCGTGCGCACGGAGATCGACTACCGGAAGCCTGCCACCCTGGGTGATGAGCTGATCGTCCGCGGGCGGCTGGAGAGCATCGAGCGGGTGCGCTTCTGGTGCTCTTTTGAAATGGTGCGCGCGAGCGACGGATTATTGCTCATCACCTGCCGCCAGGCGCTGGCGATGGTGCAGATGCCGGAGGGAAAACCCAGGCGGCTGCCAGAGGATTGGTTTGTGAAATACGAGCACCTCATGCTCAAACGCGGCCGCGAGGAGAAATGAACGACCGCCGCGCACACTTCATCGCCAAGCAGATCACCGACGATGTGCTCGCGAAACTCCCCGCCGAGCTGCGCGAGGCCGCGAAGTCCTGTGCCATCGAGTTTGCGATGATGGACGAATGCCTCGACGACGAGCCTGATCTCGATGACGACCTGCTCGGTCTTTTTGAAGGCTGCTCGCGGATGGACGGCCTTCCGGAAACGCCGTTGGATTTGCCGCGTGTGCGCTTGTTCCTCGACAATCTGTGGGACTACGCGGAAGGCGATCTGAATGTGTTCCGCGACGAGCTACGCATCACACTGCTGCATGAGCTGGGGCACTACCTCGGCCTTGATGAGGACCAGGTCGCGGAGCTGGGACTTGCTTGATGGCAGTGCTCAGCGCCGAGGGGGCGGACGATTTCCTCCACCACCAGATGGCGGCGGACGATTTCCTCCACCGCTCTTCTTGTCGTCGTCGTCATCATCCTTCTTGTTGTTGCTCGATGATTTGCTCTGCGACTTGTAGCGGTCTCCGTCGCTGTCTTCGAGCTTCACCTTTTTGAAATCGAATCCGCGATCATGATACCAGTCGAGCGAGTGCTCGCCCTTGGGCTTCTTCATCCCGTCGAGATCGCCGCCCACGATGCGCAGGCGGTCTTTGTCCACGTCGCGATTGGAATCAGAACCGGGACGCTGGCTGCGCGACTGTTGGGCGCGGTAGTAATCATCGTCGCGATGGCCGGGGTGCGAGCCGAAGGATGTGCTGTAGCCTGTGGAAATGTAACCATGCGGCGCAAGGCGCGGTGGAGGCGCATCGTAACGCGCGGCGTATCCGCCACCTCCGCCGGAGACGGGATAGTTCCCGTAAACCTCGGGATCATACACAGTGCATGAGGAGGCTGCGGCTCCGAGTAAAACGGTGCCGAGGAGGCGGAGAGCGGTGGGGGTCTTCATGGCTGGGAGTTCTGACGCGACGCCGCTCTTTGTATTCGCAAATACTTCGGGCACCAAGGGAATTGTCGATATACTCGGCGCGCTCCCCACCGCCCATGTCCGACGCCGAAAGCCCGATCCCGAGTCCCCTGTCATTCGAAGAAGCCCGCGTGCTCGGCTGCCTCATCGAGAAAGAGACGACGACACCCGACGCCTACCCCATGACGCTCAATGCGCTGACCAACGCGTGCAATCAAAGCTCGAGCCGCGATCCCGTCGTGTCCTTTGACGAGCGCGCCGTGCTCAATGCCATCGAGGGTCTCAAATCACGCCAGCTCGCATTCCAGCTCTCCCAGGCCGGCGCGCGCGTGCCCAAGTTCAAACACAACGTCCCTGGAAAACTCGTGCATCTCGAAGAGCAGGGCATCGCGCTGCTCTGCACGCTCATCCTGCGCGGCCCGCAAACCGTGGGCGAGCTGCGCCAGCGCACCGAGCGCATGGTCCCCTTCCCTGACATCCCCGCCGTGGAGAGCGAGCTGACCAAGCTCATGGATTATCCAGGCTTCCCGCTCATCACCTGCTTCGCACCCGGCGGCGGCAGAAAGTCCGCCACCTATGCGCATCTGCTCTGCGGCGAGGCTGCCGCGCCAAATCCCGTCGTGGCCCTCACCGGCGGAGCGGAGACCATCGAGCCTGGTTGGCGCGAAAAGATGGAGGCCGAGATCGCCGCCTTGCGCTCCGAGATCGAGCGGATCAAGACGGAGCTGGGCATCGCAACCTAAACTCGACTGCTGGACGAAGCCCTTTAAGTCCAATGCCGTTAAGCAATCTTGGCAGCCCTTTTCTTTAGCAGGCGCGCCGAGTGGCCGTAGGACGGGTTTGTTCCGCAGCGCCGATGTGGATGAAACGAAGGATGATCTCGCGGAACAACCCGTCTGCGCACGGACGCCCGCCCGCGTCCCTTCGCCTCTCCGCGTCCGCACCAGACGGGGAGTTCGGCGACGGTGTTTTCTCTGCTGTCGTTCATCGCTCGCGCCGAACATCCCCGTCCTACGCCCCCGTCGCCACGTTCTTCATCCAGACCAGGATTGCTTAACGGCATTGCCTTTAAGTCTGCGAATGGCCCTGGCAAAGATGCTTGCGGGGACGCCAGCGATGAGCGCAGGGACCCCAGCGACGAGCGCAGGGACCCCAGCGACGAGCGCGGGGACCCCAGCGGCGAGCGCGGGGACCCCAGCGACCAGCGCGGGGACCCCCGCGAGGAGCATGAGAAGCCCGGCTGACACTATGGAGCCGCCTGCAATTATAGACTCTCTCGATGTAAGTAGGTCGGCAGCCAGGAATCCCTGAGTCAGTGCTCTGGATGGCTTGCCAGCCCCATCCCTTGAAAAAACCGGCAGACAAGACAGGAGGAAAGGGGTATAATTAAGAGGTCTAAACTAAATCATGGATTTCGACAAGCTCATCAACCCCCTGCTCGACACGGTGAACAAAGTGCCATCGAGCACTTGGGTTACCGCTGGAGGCGCGGCCTTCGTCGCCTTTGCGGCAGGGCTGGCGTTTTCAAACGGCGTGATGCGCCAGGTGCTAAACATGGTGAGCCTGGCGATGGGAGTGTGGGCCGCATGGTTTGTTTTCACGAACCGCACCGAGGTCTTTGGCCCCACGGCCAGCAGCCTGAACACAGACCGACTGGTGCTCTTCGCGGGCGGCGCGGGTGTGCTAACCTTTTTCATCTGCCAGGCGGGCATCCATCTCCTCGCGCTCGTCGGCCTGCTCCGGCTCATGGGCGGCATCAGCGGATGGAAAGGTGTGCTCGTCAGCGCGGTGCCCTCGGGTTTTCTGCTCTGGATCGCCACCATGGGATTGCGCGTGGTGGGCAGCCTTTATGGAATGGAAAACGCCGCTGCCGTGGCAAAGAACGGCTCAAAAGCCAAGGCTCAAGTCGCCACGGTCTGGTCCAGCCTGAGCAAGCAACTGGACCGCAGCGCGATCGGATCGCTCGCGGAGAAGGCCGATCCCCTCGACATGCGCGCGACGGCGAATCTCGCGCGCCTGCTCATTCTTTGGCCCGAAGGCTCCGTTTGGCAAAAGCTCTCCAAAGACCCGAAGACAAGCAAGGCGCTGAATCATGAGCGCATTCAAAAGCTGGGCCAAGACCCAAAGGTGCGGGCCTGCATCTCGAAGCAGGACTTCGCCGGCCTCATCCAGCTCCCGCAGGTGGCGGAGGCGGCGGACCATCCCGATCTCGAGCCGGTGCTCAGCAGCTTGGCGCTGGAGGAAACGATGGACTCCATTGTATATAAGCGCGCGCCCGTTGCGAAACGGTAGAGGAGTTGATAGTTGAAGGTTGGGAGTTGAGAGACAAAATCTCACTCCCCAGCTTGCTGCTTCTCAGGCTCTCAACTCTCAACACAACACTCTCCACTTCTTCATGAGCGATCCTGCCGCAGCAACCCCCAACACCGTCGCCTGTCTCGGACCCGACGGCAGTTTCTCGCATCTGCTCACCGCGAAAAGATTCCCCGGCGCCACCGTCACGCTGCTCGGCAATGTCGGCGAGATCTTCGATCACCTCGCCGCCACGCCCGACGCGCAAGGCATCGTGCCCATCGAGAATTCCTCCGGCGGGTTCATCATCGACACCGTGGACCGTCTCGTCGATGAACGCTGCGCCCTGCACATCATCGAGGAACTCACGCTCGACGTGCGCCTCGCCCTCCTCGGAAAACCCAGCGAAATCATCGACGTGATCTACTCTCACCCCATGCCCTTCTTCCACTGCGACGAATGGCTGCGTAAAAACCATCCGCACGCGCGCCGAGTCAGCGAGCCGAGCACCGCCGCCGCCGCCGCAAAAGCCGCCGCGCAACCCAGTGCCGCCGCCATCGGCCCGCGACAAAACGCGGAGCGCCACGCGCTGGAGATTCTGCATTTCCCCATCGCAGGCGACGTGCCGAATGTGACGCAGTTCTTCCTCCTAGGTCATCAGCCGAATGCGCGCTCGCACGACAACAACCGCACCGCGCTCGTCGTCGAGCTGCCGGATCGTCCCGGCAGCCTGTGCAGGTTTCTCACACCGCTCAGTGATGCCGGAGTGAACATGAAGCGCCTCGAATCGCGCCCCATTCGCGGCCAGCCAAACAAGTACAAATTCTACATCGAGATCGAAGGCTCCGACGCGGAGGACAGCGTCCGGGCTGCGCTGTCGAAGGCCAATGCCGAAGCCGCGAGCATCCGCAGCGTCGGCTCCTATCCCTCGGGCAGACGGTTTGAGTCGTGATGCCGTTTTCTGTTTGCCACTTCCCTGCCCCGCATCACTCTAGCCGTCGCCATGCGCCACATTCTGTTCCGTCTCGTTTTTCTCCTGCCACTCCTCGCCCTCGCCAGCTGTGAGACGGGGAACGATTCACCCGCGATGCAGGCACGCCGCGCCGCCATCGCCGCCGAGGCGCCCGGAGATCATTACATCGGGCGACGTTTCGTCATCGAGCGCACCCACCTGTGGGGCTACCTGCGCCGCCCGCAGCAAAGCTGGGACACCTCGCGCCTCGTCATCATGAGCGAGCGCATGAAAAACACGCCCGACCGCCTTCCGGAGTCCGCGCTCGGCAACGGCGGCTACGGCTACGATCACAATCACGAGTACCGCATCTGGGGTTACTTCACCGGCCGCAAAATCTTCGACCCCAACAGCAACCTCATCCTTCCCGAGTTCATGCTGCAAAACTACGAACTCATCAATCCCAAGCCCGGTTTCCTCTTCTCACCGAAGGACAAATTCAACGGATATCAGCTCCTGCGCTCCGAGCCAGAGGCGCTGCCCTGACGCGCCAGGATTTTTCCGGCCACGAGCCACAGCACCACCGGCACCGCCGCGCTAAGCGTGATCGCCATCCCCGGACTGCTCTGACCGAGATGACCGATGGCAGCAAACGCAAAACCCAGCGGCAAAGACCCGCACACCATCGCGACGAGAAATGTCCGCCACCGCATCCGCGCGATGCCCGCAAGGCACGCCACCGCCTCCGGCAGCACCGGCGCCCAGCGTGACAGCGCAACCAGCCAGCCGCCGCCGCTGCTGGAAAAAATTTCCTCTCCCCGACGCAATCCATACTCTCCCGCGATCCATCGTGCCGCAGGTCGTCCCAGCCAGCGGCACAACGCATAAGCCGTCACCCCTGAGAGCATCGACCCCGCCGCGCAGATCACACCACCGAGCAGCCAGCCGTAAATCAGCCCGATGGCCGACATCACCACCGTGCCCGGCACCGGCAGCACAATGTCAGCCACCAGCAGCGCGATGCCAGCCAGCCAAGCCCAGTTTCCGTAAGCCAGCATCCAATCCCGCGCGCCAGCGAGACTCAGCGCCGCATCAAAGCGCTCACCCCAAATGATGAATGGCACGATGATCGCCGACAGCAGCAGCACGATGAGAAACAAAAACGACCAAACGCCCCGACGCGATGACATGCTGGGAAGAAACAGAGGCGCGCGGCGATATGCAAATGAACTGCCTGCGAATAAACGAGGCGCGCTGCCGCGTCAGCGAGAGGGCGAATTTCCCGGAGGCGACTCAGGCACGATGAAAACACCGCGTGCCGCCTTCACGCTGATGCGCTGGTTCTTCGCATACGCCGCTGCGGCCAGCTCTCGCATTTCAGATGGCGGCCTGCCCGTGAGCCAGCCTTCGAGCGCAGCGTGGATGATGAATGAGCCGGGATACATGAGCTGCGTCGTCATCAGGACAGGCTGCGCGCCGTTGCGATCCAGCAGGTGGGAGAAATAACTGTGGCTCTTGCAGCAGAACACAACAGCAGGCACGGACGACGCCGTGCCACGCTGGCTGGGTGGGAACGGGAGTGAAAAATCCATCAGCCCGTTGTGACCGATGAAGGCGACGAATGATGCCTTGCCTCCAACCGCGATGGCGCGGCCTCCCTCGGCTGCGACGGTTGACGCGAGTCCGCCGCTCGCAGCGGAAAAGAAATCCTCCAGCGCACGCTTCATCTCGGCACCTCGATACGCATCGGCGACGAGAACGGCATCGTGCTCGCGATGACGAAACACACAGCGCTCCAGGATCGCAATCTGACCATCGACCTTCTGCGTGCGCAGCAGTTTCCAGCGCTTGGAGGCTTTGAAGAATGAGCGCAGTCCGTCGTCGCAGCCCCAATAGAGATTGTTATCGAGATCGTCGCCGTTGCCGATCTTCGCAGGCACGGGGATGATGCCTTGCGTTGCGTTGTCACACAGCGCGACGAAAACGTGAATGGTTTTCGTCGCTGCCACTGCAGCATGAGCGAGCAATAGACTCGCGAAAGCCGCGACGAGCGCCCTCATTTGCCGAGCCTTTCCAGCACATTGCGCGTCACACGCTCAACGACGAAGTCTTTGCCTTTGAGACCGTGCGCCCAGTCGGTGCTCCCCGTCGTGAAAACGGTGCCGCCCTGCGTGTAAAGGCCGAGCGTTGACGCGCCGATGTGATCTTTGCTCCAGCGCTCATACCATGCCGCGTCATCGGGATGCCAGCGCACGGGACATGTGGCGAGCACCTCGAATGTTTTCGGCGTGCCGTCCTTCGCGGTCGCAAAAGGAAGACCGTCGCGCCACTCGATCTCGCAGCCGTCACACTCGTAGCCTACGATGGTGTCTTTATCGCCAAAGACATCGCCGCGCTTCATTCCGGTGCCCGCGAAAATCCAGTGCTCGGGGCGATGCACCGTGTATTCCGCCTTGTCCTGCATGAACTGCCCGTGGCTCTTGCGATACCCGCCCTGGAGAAAGCCCACGCCCGTCATCGTGTTCTCAGGCCGCGCGAGAATGTGATGGCTCCAAAGCGTGGCAAGAGTGCTGCGATCTTTTTCCTGCCACACAGGATCCTTCGCGTAGTTCTCCTTCCAGCATGTCAAAGCGCGCCCGTCATCCTCGCTGCGCACCTGCCAGCAGCAGGTGTTTCCGCTGAAGAAAGCCACGTTGCCACCCTTCGCTATCCAGGCTTCGAGGTTGTCGCGCATCGGCTTGCTCCAGTACTCGTCGTGCCCGACGCTGAGCACGAGCGCGTAGCTGGCGAGAATCTCGGGACGAAACTCCAGGTCACTGTTCGCCGCGTAATCCAGCGCGATTCCATTCTGCTCGCACCATTGGACGAAAGGCAGCTCCCAGCGCGCGAATTGCGAGCCTTGCGGCCGCTCGAACGAAACCCGGTGCCCCTGGTTCTTCGAGTTCGCGTTGTAAGCATAGAGCGAGAAACCGCCGTAGTTCGTGTACGCGTTGTAGGTGTTCGTGCAGAGCTGGAGCAAAATCTTCGCCGCAGGCTTCGCCGGACGCACGATGAAAAACAAAGTGCTCTGCGCCGTGCGGCCTCCGCGTCGCGACGACTGGCCGCCTCCGTCCGCAGCCTTGATCGTCATTTCGTAGTAGCCCGTCGGCCAGTCCTTCGCGACCGGCACACGGAACGACTCCGGCCACCGGCACCCATTCGCCGCCGCGTCATCAGGGACAGGCGAATGGCGGCCAGCGAGATCATTTTTCTCCCACACCTTTTTTCGCTGCGCGCCCACGCGCTCGATCACCGCCGAGAAAGCAGGCACGCTCGTGGCAATGTGAAACACGGCCTCCTCGCCCTGCGCGTAGCTTGAACGTGCGGAATAACCTTCGATGTAGATCGAAGGCGGATCAGCAATGTCGGCATGAGCGATGAATGAAACAGCAGAGAGGGCGATAATGAGCGTGCGCATGGTGGGATGAAGTCGCGCGCTCGGGGTCAATTCTTACCCGACTGATTTCTTGAGTGTGCTAACCAAATCAAACCAGGCTTGAAATGGCTGGTCACTTTCTGGCAAAAATGGCACGAATTGCGTCGCCGATCAAATCAGCCAGGCAGTCGTCGTCACGCGCAAGGGTCCTCGGCGGGAATGTTTGCGTCTCGTTGCTTTGCTCACCTGGATTTTCCTCCAACCTCAACTCTCCAAAGCGGCGTGGGCAGTCGCTCGCTGGTGATCCAGATGGACCTGCTGTCGGGATCGTAGCAGAGCGCCTCGCTCTGCGGGAGAAGCGGCTGCTCGATGCGACGCGGTGGCGCTGCAAACGCGGCTGCGATCCCGCCCCCGGCAGGAATCGTCCACTCGTAAATGGATGAGTAAGTGCAGACGGCGATGCGGGACGCGTCTGGCGCGAAGCAGGCGGCGGTGGACATGCAGTTGTCCTTCGTGCGCTTGCCACTGCGCGCGAGCGCCGGAAACTCGATGGCAGCGATGCGTTCCATTTTCATCACGCCATCGGCGGTGACGGTCTCGGGAAGCGAATACACTCCGCATTTTCCGTCGTCGCTCTTGGTGATGATATGGAGGCGGCCGGTTTTCGGATGGCAGAGAATGGCCTCGGCATTGTGGCTGCCGTCGGGATACGCGGCGGTGAGTTTCACCACATCGCGCGCCTGTGTCTCGGCGGGCGCGGCGGCGGTATCGATGAGCGGCTCGGCGATGCGATAAATGACAATCTGCGCGCGAAACAAAAGATTGTCTCCGATGTCCGCGAGGTAGAGCGCGGGCTGTCCGTCCGCGCCAGGGCCGGAGGCGATTTCCTCCCAGTCGAAATTCGCGGCGCCCAGGATCTCGCAGCGCGTGAGATTCTTTCCCTCGCGATTGAAAGCGTAAATGAATGGACCGCCGCCAGAGTCATTGAGCGTCCAGAACACGCCTGGATTGCGCAGGCCGATGGCGAGGCCGGAGCTTTCATTGATCCGCTTGTCCTCGAGCGTGGCGACGTGCGTGGACTTCACGGGCGTATCGGCGGCGAGGGCGAGGTGTGTGGAAAAGAGAATGCCGACGCAGCATCGGAGCCAAGTGCTCAGTGTGAAGTGCTCAGTTAAGGAGAGGCGGAATTTCATTCGATCAAAACTGAGCACTGAGCACTTCTCCTCACCCCAGCGACTTCGCCGGCCCCGGCACGATCCTTTGATAGTGCATGTTCACCCGACCGAGGAACCACTGCCAGGTGCGCCCCGGCCTGCCGTTATCGAGGAGAAAGTGCGGGCAGTTCTTATGCGGCTGGCTGATGCTCGGGCTGTAGCGCGGCCAGTGGTAGTGCGGCACCACGCCATTGATGGGGATGCGGTAGGTGTACATCAAATAGGCGGCGAGTTTTGCGGTGCGGTCGATGGTGGCGGCCTGATCATTGCCGCTGTGCTCGCACATCTCGATGCCGATGCTGTAGTTGTTCCCAGGGCCGTCAAAGTCAGCGTGCTCTCCCTGCTCGCGGCAAGGGAGGTGCTGGATGGACACATTGTCCTGCACGGTGAAGTGCCAGGTGAGGTAGCCGATGCGATTGCCGCCTTTGCGCTTGGTGGCACGCAAGGCGCCGCGTTTCAATGCGGTGGCGTGGTTGTAAGCGTTGCCGGTGTAGTTCTGCGTGCTGTGAATCGTGATGTAACGCGGCTGCATGGGCCGATAGTAGCGCCGTCCGACGGTGCCGGAGCGGATGAGGTCAGGATTCACGCGCGCCTCAGAGAGCAGTTGCGCCGGCGTGATCTGCGGGAGCTGGCCCCGATTCAGCCGCGCGTCCCAGCCGGAGGTGCGGCTGTAGTTCGAGCCTCCGCCTCGCGGCGCGGGACTTTCACAGCCGACGAGGAGAGTGAGGATGAGCGCGAGACAGAAAAAACGAGGCGGCGTGATTACGGCTCCGGGCAGGCGGGTGGATTTTCGCATCGCGGAGATTATGCGTCACCTCAAAAATTGCCAGCAACGAAATGTGATCAGTCAAAATCGTCGAGAATAACGACCTCACTGCAAAGGGGGCCAAAGAATTTTGGTGAACCGAGTCCGGAGGAATCAGCGATGCTGCGCTCCTGCACCATCCCGCTCATGGACCTTGAATTCGAGTTCGGAATCTGGGGGCCGTATCGTGCGGCACCAGTTCGACATTGCCCGCAAGGTCCGTGGCCATGGCAAGGTTGTGGTCGTCGGCAGGCATGTCGAGCGTGATGATCCAGTCCGCGACGCCCGCGTGCTGGGTGGTGATCGTCGCGGTCAGGCCATTCACTGAGACGGTCGCGATCTCACCATTGTCGTGAGAGACACCGTGCACGGTGCGTTTGGTGCCATCGGTTTGCACACTCGTGATCAAGGTCGCGGGAGGGAGATCATCGACGGGAAAGAGGAGCTTGGGAAAGACGATGCCCTTCACTTCAGCCGCGTCGCGGACATGCGGACTTGCCACGCGGGTCACCGGGCTGTTGTGAAAGTAGTAGCTGACAGGATGCACCCTCTTTTTCGTGCGCGGGCCGCCGCCGAAATCGACGACGCTGCTGCCGCTAGTGCTATTGATAAGTTTGAGGCCGCGGAAATGTGCCACGAGGCCCGGCTTGGGCCCGATGGCAGTGAGCTGCACAAGCGGGTCATTTTGCAGCGTGCAGTCGGCGAAAGTGAGGCCGTCATAAGTGAAGTCACCATACGGGAGACTTAATTCGTCATGCCCACCGTTGATGGGCTCGGCGGTGATGTTGTGAAAGGCGATGTCGCGATACACATGCGCGTCGTAGTCAGGGTGGTAGATGCCAAAATTGGCGTCTCTCACGCGCAGACCGTCGAGCAGGAAGAACTGAACGTTGGGCCGGACGGCATAGTGCGAAGCCCAGGCGCGCAGGTTGCGAGCGATGAAGGGATGCTCGCGGTCGCCATGCACTGAGCCGTGCTCCTCGTCACCGAAGCGGAAGTCGAAGAGCCCTTCACTGTGGGATTCGTTGTCTTCGAAGCGCATGAACGGCAGCGTGCGCACATCGCGCTCGGCGACTTTGCCATCGGGTGAGCGAACACGCAGCACGGGGTTGAAGTCGGGCGTCTTGGTGATTTGGAAATGGAAGCCGTAGCGGTCGTTCTCACACGCGGCATTGCGGGTGAAAGTGTTGCGTCCATTCGCCCACCAAAAGCCCGCGCCATCGTTGGGATCGAACGACAGCACCTGCTGCGGCAAAGGCACTCCGCCGAAGGCCTGCACGGCGAGATTGCGGTCGAGCACATTCCATTGCTCGGTCGCGTCTTCGAGGAAAAAGCCGTGGCCGATGGACTGATAACCGATGCAATCGCGAATGAGCAGATGGTCGGTGCCGTGGATGGTGACCCAGCGGTTGTGCGAATCCCAGATGCTCGCGCCGAGCACGCCGCTGCCACGCATGGTGTCGCGCACGAGATGGAAGTGAATCGGATACTTGCCCAGCACGCCTTCTTTGCCGAGATGCCGGAACTCCGCGTAACTGATGCCGCCCGAGGAGTC
>JANPIW010000063.1:0-10549 GCA_031425215.1 Verrucomicrobiaceae bacterium | reverse complement strand
CTTTTCGTAGAGGCTCTCGTATTGGGCGGCGATCATCGGAAGAGAGAAGCGCTCCTCGGCGCGGGTGCGGGCGCGCTGGCGGAGGTTTTGATAGTCTGCGGCGGGAAGGGCGAGCAATTTTTTCCACGCAGCGGCGAGGGCGTGGGGATCGCAGGGCTGGACGGTGATGCCGCAGTCGCCGATGACGGACGCGCTGTCACCGACATCAGTGGCGACGGCGGGGATTCCGCACGCGAGCGCTTCACAGAGGGTCAAAGGCAAACCTTCACCGTATGCGGAGCTGAGGGTGGCGATGTCGAAGGCGGGATAGACCTTGGGCATGTCGCGTCGGGGGCCGAGAAGGAAGATGTTGTGCGGCGCGGGGCACTGACGACGGAAGCGGGCGAGATCGGAATCTTCCAGCGTGACGCCAGCGCCGCAGGCGATGAAGCAGGTTTTTTTGTCGGTCTTTTGAAACTCGCGGACAGCGGCAAAGAAGTTGGAATAATCCTTCTGCGGGTCGTTGCGTCCGGCCATGCCGATGACGCGGGTATCGGGTTCGAGGCAGAGTTTATCGCGCAGTGTTTTGTGTGTGATGTCATCGGGCACGAAGCGGCGCACGTCAGCGCCATTGACGATGTGCTGCATCTTCTCGACGGGATAGCCGATGCTGGCGTGGAGGTCGATGCCGGTCTGTGAGCAGCTCACGATTTTGTCGGGCCAGGTTTTGGCAAAGCGCGCGAGGATGTCGCGCGTGACGCGGCTGAGGAATTTGGTGCCCTGTTTGTTGAAGCTGCTGTGCTGCACGTTCCAGACGACGGGCGGGCGCCGCTTCATGCTGCGCGCGGCGAGGGAGCCGAGGAGATCAGCGTGATACATCCAGGTCTGCACGAGAGCGGGCTGGAGATCGCGCATGAGGGCTTTGAGTTTTTTCAGAGCGAGCGGGAGCGCGAAATATGAACCCATGTCGAGATGATGCAGGGTGATGCCGGCTTTGCGGACACGATCCGAGAGCGCTGACTCAGGGCGCAGGGAGACGACGACGGGCGTGAAGCGCGCACGGTCGGTGTGCTCGAGGAGCTGGCACATCATGGTCTCAGCGCCACCGAGATTGAGGCTGGTGATGACGTGGAGGATGGTTTGAGGCTGGTTCATGGTTGGAAATCAGAAATTTGAAATCATGGAGCGCCAGGTTTGATCGTATTGGGACGCGACTTGGGTGATGCTGAAGTTTGAGACGATGCGATCGCGGGCGCGGATGGAGAGGGCGGCGCGGGTGGATGCGTCGGCGTTGAGTGTTTTTTCCCACGCGGAGACGAGCGCGAGCTGGTCTCCGGGCGGGACGACGAGGCCGGTGTCTCCGATGACTTGGGCGCAGTCACCAGCGTCCGTGGTCACGCATGGGATGCCGCAGGACATGGCCTCCAGGATGGTCATGGGGAGGGCTTCGCTGTCGGAGCTGAGAGTGAATAGCGAGAAGGCAGGGTAGAGAGATTCCGTCGTGGAATTGAAGGGGACAAAGTGAACGGTGGTCTTGTCTGGCAGCGCATCGAAAGCCGCGCGTGCCTTCTCGTCGAGAGTCTCGGGTGAACCGCCGCTCATGATGAAATGCACGCCGGGCATCCGCTGCTGGAGCACGGCTGCGGCGCTGAAAAACAAGGTGAGGTTTTTCACCGGATGGAAACGTCCGACGAATCCGATGACGGGTGCGTCGAGAGGGATGCCGAGAGCCTGACGCGTGCGTGCTCCGGCAATGACTGATGGCACAAAGCGGTCGGTGCAGATGCCATTGGCGATGAAGGTCATCTTCTCGCGCGGGTAGCCCATGGCGGCGTGGTCGTCGATGGCGGTGGTGGAGCAGGAGATGATCTTCCCAGGCACGGCGTGTGACGCGGCGCGGATGGCGGTGCCGAAGAGGGCGGCCTTGAGCTTGCTCTCGCCGGGCCATCTGAAAATGTCTCGACTGTGGACACCCCACGCGACGTTTTTCACGCCGCAAAAGCGCGCGACGAGGCCGCCGACGAAGTCGCTGTGATGCATCCACGTTTGCACGACATCGGGTTTCTCTTCTTGGATGATTTTGCCGAGTTTGCTGAAGAGCGCGGGGCGCAGGAGCGCGGAGGATTCGAGATCATAGAATCCGTCAGCCAGTCTGCGGACGCGCTCCGCCTGGCAGCCGGTGGTGCCGGTGTGGACGGCGACGACGATCTGGCGCCACCCGCTGTCGCTCATGGCCTCGATGAGATTGCAAAGCATGGTCTCCGCGCCGCCGCCGCCGACGCTGGGCGTGAAGTGCAGCACGGTGCCGGTTTTTGCCGCGCCAGCAGCGCGCGCGCGAAGCTGTCGGGGGCCCGATGCGCGGCGCATGATCACGTCGCGCGGACCGTTCGCGCTCCTGGGTGACGCCGATGTGGTGACACCGGGCTGGGTCAGGTAAGTGGCGATCATGGATGCGATGGTGAGGAGTTTTTTCACGAGATCGGGTGCAACATGGAACGGTATGCCTGCTCGTACTGGGAGGCGGCGTAGGCGATGCTGAAGTGATCGATGACGCGCTGGCGTGCTCGCGCGGAAAGACTGGCGCGCGCGGGGGCATCGAGGCGGATGGTTTTTTCCCAGGCATCGGCGAGCGCGTGTGAATCATGCATGGGGACGACGAGGCCGGTGTCGGCGACGACATGGGCGCAATCGCCCGAGCTGGTGGTGACGCATGGTGTGCCGCAGGACATGGCTTCGAGGAGGGCCATGGGGAGCGCCTCGCCGTCGGATGAGAGTGAGAAGATGGAGAGCGCGGGGTAGATGTTCTCGGGCCTGTCGGTGAAAGGGGCAAAATGAATCTGCTCTTTGCGCGTGAGCAAATCGTAGGCGGCTCGTGCCTCGGGATAGAGCGAGTCGGGCGTGCCACCATTCAGGACGAAGCGTGTCCGCGGCTCGCGCTCCCAGAGCAGGGCGGCTGCTCGGAAAAAATTGGCGAGGTCTTTGATGGGATGAAAACGGCCCACGAATCCAATGAGGGGCACATCAAGGGGCACGCCGAGCACGTCGCGCGTCCGCACTCCCGCTTCCACGTCGGGTTTGAAACGGGTGGTGCAGATGCCATTGAGGATTCTCGACATCGCGGCGCGCGGATAACCGAGGCCGGCGTGGTAGTCGATGGCGTCGTTGGAGCAGGAGATGATTTTTTCGGGAACGGTTTTCGATGCGACGGTGATGGCTTTTTTGAAAAGCTGAAACTTCACCTCGCTGTCTCCAGGCCAGCGGTAGATGCCGGGATTGTGAACCCCCCAGGCGATGTGACGCACACCGGCGAGACGGGAGATGATACCACCGAAGAAGTCCTGATGATGCATCCAGGTCTGCACGACATCGGGCGACTCGCGGCGGATGATCTGATAAAGCCGGCTCCAGAGCCTTGGGCGCATCATCGAGTTGGAGTCGAGATCGTAGAACGCATCGGCGAGTCCGCGCATTTTCCCCGCCTGACAGCCGGTGGTGCCTGTGTGAACGGCGACGACGACTTGCCGCCAGGAGCCGCCGCGCATGGATTCGACGAGATTCGTGAGCATGACCTCGGCGCCGCCGCCACCGAGGCTGGGCGTGAAGTGCAGGATGGTGCCGAGAATGGCGCGGGGAGCGATCATGCGATGGATGCAATGACGCGGCGCGCGGCGACGCGCCATTGCTTGAGAGTCTCAAACGCGCCGGAGACGGTAGCCTCGGTCTCGTGCGTCGATGTGGGCGCGCCGTAACGCGGGAGCTGGAAACGATTGCACGCAGGCCGCACAAAACCGGGTAGCATGGTGAGGCCGGCATCGAACCCGGCCTGGTGCAGCAGCTCTTCGGTGGCGCTGGTGAAATCGCCGGTTTGTCCGTTGGGATAAGCGAAGAGTCTGGGCGCGATGCCAAGCTCATCCTCTATGCGCCGCTGCGAGAGGACGATCTCTTTGCGCGCGGTGTCGGTGGAGCAGCGGCCCAGAATGAGATGGCTGTGCGTGTGCGCGCCAAATTCGACAAGGCTGCTGTCGCGCATCTCGCGGATGTTTGCCCATGAGAGCGGCCGGAGAATGTCAGGCGTGTCGTGATCGCTCGCGCCAGTGAGGCTCACGCCGAGGGCGCGCTCGATGAGATCGATCTGATGCGGAACGCGCTCCTGCGGCAGTGATTTGATCGTGGCGGCGATGACGGAATAGGCGCGTGCTTTTTCATCGGTGGTGACGAGCGAGAACATCACGGGCTGCGGGCCGATGCTGATGGTGATGGCGCGCTTCTCCGTCCACGCGAGCGCGTATTCGAGCCGGTGAAACCAGAGCGTCTCGGTGCGGTCGATGAAGCCGGTGGTGAGGAAGATGGTGGCGGGGAGGCTGAACTCGCGCAGAACGGGCCAGGCGAGGCGGTGATTCGACGCGTAGCCGTCATCGAAGGTGATCGCGACGGTGCCATCAGGCAGCGGAAGCCGCTGCCGCATGGCGCTGACGATCTGGCTGAGGTGCATGACGCGGTAGCGCGTGGCGAGGAGGTGGCAGATGTCGCGAAACTTGGATACGGGCGTGTGAAGGTCGGGATCGAGCAGACCGCCATCGTGATCAGCGCGCAGGCCGTGGAAGGTGAGGATGCACGGCTGGCCTTCCTGGACGGAGCGCGCGATGCTGCCGAGACCGTTTTGGGCCAGGAAACCAACGGCGAGCTGGTAAGCTGAGGTCAAGTGAGGCATATCGCAATAGTGCTATTCAGTATTGAAAATATACTCAGCCAATCAGATTTGAGCAATAAACATCTGGAAATTCTTCCACATCATGGCCGATGAGAACCGCTCCTGGGCGAAACGGAGGGCGGAAGCGGCAAGCCGGGCACGGGTTTCCGGAGTGGCGGCGAGAGACCGGATGACAGCAGCCATTTGAGGCGCGTCTCCCAATGTTATAAGAGAGCCATTTTCGCCGTCACGGAGAATTTCAGTGACTCCCGGCGCCTCGGTGGCGACGCATGGCAAGCCGCAGGCCATCGCTTCCATGAGCGCGAGGGGTTGGGTCTCGCCGTGGGTGCTTAGAACGAACAGGTCCCAAGAACGCATTTGCGACACGAGTTTGTCGAAGGGCATGAGACCAAGGAAGGTCACGGCTTCTGCAATGCCAAGTTCGCGCGCGAGAGTTTCGAGTTCGGCGCGCATGGGACCGTCGCCGGCGAGTTCGAGATGCGCGTTGAGCGCGGGGTGCTCGCGGCGGAGGATGGCAAGGGCACGAAGAAGTGTCTGGTAATCTTTGACGGGCATCATACGGCCGGACATGCCGATGGTGAACTCCCCTGCCCTCTTCGGTGCTGGGGCGGCTTGGTAGCGATCCAGCTCGATGCCATTCGTGATGACGGCGGTGCGGTGGCGGCGGAAGAGCGGGCCGATTTTTTTCGCGACATCAGCTCGATAGGTCTCGGTGTTATAGACGACGCCATCGCCGAGCCAGAGGAGCATGACGCTGAGGAGCCATTCATGCGGGCGCTTGAGGATGTTGGGATGATGCTCGAGCGCGACGATGCGCGGGCGGCGAGATGTGCCGCGAAAGGCTCTGCGCACGGCGAGGAGCGCGGCGGGGTAATGGAGGATGAAGGCATCGGCATCGCGGTTGTCGCGCGCCCATGCGGTGATGGCGCGCTGGCTTTCGCGGTCGCAGAGGCCCTGCTTTTTTCCGAAGACTGAGGTGGCGACGCCGCCGCGCGTGCAGCGGTCTCTGCGCGCCTCGATGACTGGCTCCGTGCCCCAGAAGGCGAGCGTCTGCGTGACGCCAGCTTTTTGTCCGGCGATGGCGAGGGCGGCGCAGAGATCGGAGGCGCCGCTGAGTCCGCTGAAGGCGACCTGCGCGGCTTTATGCATGGGCGTGATGTTGCGCGACTGCGGTTTCGCTGGGTTTCTGAATGCGGATCGCGATGCGACGCGGGAATAGCACCATCGCGGCGACGGCGAATGAGAACCAGTAAGCGGGCATCTCGAGGAGAATCTGGCTGCACGGAATGAAAAGCCACACGGGAATGAGGCAGAAGCCGCCGCGGAATTTTTTCGTGGCGCAGGCGATGGAAAATGTGAGCAGCGCTCCGAGGTACTGCATGATGCCGAAGATGCCGAGGTCGAGCCACTGGGTGACGAATTGATTGTGCGGTTGCAGCAGGTCGCCGCCTTTGCCCGTGCCATACCCGGTGACGGGCTGGAGGCAGACGGCTTCCCAGCCATCCATGAGGTCCTTCGCGCGCTCGGGTGATTTGAGTTTGTCGAAGTCGCCCTCAAAGATGGCTTCCATGCGGCCCGAGGTGTCCTCGTTTTTATGCAGCCCTTGCTTGGTGCTCGTGGCGCCGAGAACGCCGATGCCTATGGCAAGCAGCGGCACGGAAACAATCGCGATGCCGATCATGCCGACGAGGCGCTCGCGAAAATGCAGCAGCATGTAGAAGCCGGTCATCACGGCGAAGATGGCGAATCCGCTGCGGCTCATGGAGAGCGCGATGGCAGCGGCGGCGAGGACGACGAGGATCATGTTCCACCAATACCTTTTGTGCAGCGTGAAGAGGATGCCGAACATGAGGCACATGATGATGGGCGACTGGTTGGGATCGACATTCCACCCGGCCATGCGGCCCTCGATGCGCGTGTAGCTCGCGAAGCCGAGGAACTCGTAGATGTTCACGAGCGAGCAGCACACAATGGTGATAATGGCGACCCAGACGGCGATCTGCGCGCCCTTTGACGCGGACAAGGCAAGCACTCCGGTGAAGGAGACGAGAAGGTAGCCCGCGATCATCATCACATAAATCGAGTGGCTGCCGAAGGTGATGTGCGCATAGCGCTCCAGCAGCGCGGCGTCAAGAAACCGCATGAGCGGAATGGTGATGAGCGCGAGCGCGGGCAGGCAGAACGACGGGCGACACACCAAGGAGAGCAGGATGACGACGAGGCCGACGACAAGGTTGTAATCGCGCGGCTTGATGGGTGACGCGCCGTTTTCGTGGCTCCAGTAAAGAAGGCCAATGAAGTTCGGCACGAGCAGCGCGATGACGGAGAAGAGCAGCGCCAGCTCAGCCAGATTCCAACGCTCTGGCGCGGGCCTGTTCGTGGAGGCACTCATGCTGTCGCCCCTCCTTTTAGCGAAGCCTCGCGCACTTTCCGCGCAATGACCCGGAAGATGAGAATGTAGAGCGCGATGAGCGAGAGGCAGTGGACGATGGCGGTGGAAAGGGCGATGCCGGCCACGCCGAGGTGACGCATGAGCAGGGCGTTGAAGAGGATGTTCAGGCCCATCATCACGAAGCTCGCGATGAGCGTGAACCGCGCCTGCTGCATCGAAACGGCCACCTTCGACGCGAGCACGGCGGCGATGTAGAAGGGAATCTGCATCGCCGCAAAGCGCAGCACATGCGCGACGCGCTCGGTGTCGGCATGATGAAAACTGCCGCGCTCAAAAAGAATGCCGACGATCTGCGGCGCGAAGAGGACGAGCACGAGCGCGACGGGCAGCGTAATGGCGAGGATGATGCCCGTGATGTGCAGGAGGTTTTTCTTCAACTGCAACCACTCGCCCTTCGCGACCGAGTCAGCGAAGAACGGGAACACGGCCTCGCTGGCGGCTGTGGCGGAGATGGCGAGGACGATGCCGCAAATCTTGTCGGAGTAAGTGAGTACGGCGACGCTGCCAGCCTCGAGCCATGCGGCCATGGTTTGATCGACAATGACAGCGCTGTTCATGAGCAGCGCGCCGCTGAGGTAAGGCAGCGCGTTGGCGAGAACGATCTTGTTTCCCGGCTCCCAAAGCGTGAACCCGCGCATCGGACCCGCGACCATCTGCTTCCGCAACACCAGTGCGAGGAGGACGAGCTGGAGCAGCACGCCCGCGTTTGTGCCGATGACGAGCACACGCACATCGCGCACCGCTCCGGCGAAGAGCAGGCACGTGATGATGATGACCGGCGGAAGCAAGGGAGCGAGGGCGGCGAGGGCGAATTTTTTCTCCGCGCGCAGCCATGTCGAGAAATGAAACGTCATGCCGAAGAAAATGAGGAACGGCAGAAGCGAGCGCATGGCATCGACGGCGAGCGCGCGTTTCTCCACGCTGAATCCGCGTCCGGTGACGCTGACGATCCACGGCGCGGCGAGGAAGATGATGCCGGCGATGACCGTGAGGCTGACGAGATTCCACAAGGCCGACTGCACAGCGAGCCGTTGCGCGCGGCGTGTGCCGCGACAATGACGCAGCGCGGCATACACGGGGAGAAATGACTCGGGCAATCCGCCGCCGATCACAGCGGCGAGGAAGGAGAGCATCGAGAACGCGAGCAGAAAGGCGTCGAGGGAGTCTGCGGTGCCGAAGTGATGCGCGACGGTCGCGTCCTTGAAAAAAGACGCGGCCTTGGCGACGAGCGTGAGCACGGCGACGACAGCGACGCCCGAGAGCATCGCGCGCATCACGCCGCTGCTTGAGAGCAGGCGGAACGGCTGCTGCCAGAGCGGGATGCGTGTTGCGGTGGTTTCCATGCGGTTGAATTGTAAGCCGGAAATTTCCTTCCTCGCCTGCTTCGCGGCAATGTCATTTCTCCTTCGATCCCGGATATTTTTGCGCTCGCATTTTTGATCGTGTGAGTCTGAAAAGTGAGAGGATCTCAATACGCGTTTTCGCGGCGGAGAAACGTGAGGAGCATGATCTGGAGATCGAGCGCGAGGCTCCAATTCTCGAGATACCAGAGATCACACTTAATGCGCTCGCCCAGATCGGTGTCGCCGCGCCAGCCACGCACCTGCGCCCAGCCAGTCATGCCAGGCTTGGCGTTGTGACGGGCCTGGTAGTGCGGGATTTCATGTTTGAAGTTTTGGATCAGCTCGGGCCGCTCGGGACGCGGACCCACGAGGCTCATCTCTCCTTTGATCACATTCCAAAATTGCGGCAGCTCGTCGATGTTCCACTTCCGCATGAAGGCTCCGACACGAAGGCGGCGCGGATCGTTCTGCACACACCACTTGGCGCCCGTGCCCGCCTCGGCATTGAGTTTCATGGAGCGGATTTTGATGATCTCAAAGTTCTCGCCGTTGATGCCGGTGCGGCGCTGCCGGTAGAACACCGAGCCGCGCGACTCAGCCCAGACCATCGCGCTGAAAAAAGCGATGACGGGCGCCGCGAGAATGAGACCGATCGTGCCGCCGATCATGTCGATGGCACGCTTGATGATGACATTAAAAGTGCTGTCGAGCGGCAGGCGATCCACACCGAGCATCGGCGTGCCTGCCACGGTTTCGAGATGCAGGCCGGAGACGAAGATGCGGAAACAGGACGGGATGACTTTGAAGCTGACAAGTTCGCGCTCGCAGAGGTTTGCCAGCTCCACAATTCTATCGCGCGGGCCGTTGAGGTCGGAGAGCACCACCATGTCCGCACGCTGCTCGACGAGGATGCGGCTGATCTCGCCAAGATCACCGAGACGCGGCATCTCACCGGCCGAGGGATGCCCGGAGTTTTCTGCGCCGGCAGTGTCCACCCAGCCGACGATGTCGAACACGGCACTGTCGTCTTTTTTCAACGACCTCGAAAAATGCGCGGCGTCCTCGTTCCAGCCGACGAAGATCGTGCGCTGGCGAAGCGCCGCGATGCGGCTGCCGGTGCGCAAATAGCGATCATACACGCGGCGCCAGACGAGGAGCAGAACAAGAGTTCCCGCACCGTTGAGCACCATGAAGATGCGCGAAATGGGCGGCTGGATTTTAAAGACGAGCGTGATCGCCAGGAAACCTGCGGACCAGATGAGCACACCCGTCGTGATACGCGAGGCGACCCAGCGGGAGCGCAAGAGCGCGCCGCGATTGTAGATGCCCTGCCAGGCGAGGACGCAAACGAGCGTGATGCCTCCGAAAGCGATGTAGCCGAGATATTGACCCAGTGTGTGATCGCCAAAGACACCGTAGCTGATGAGGCTCGTCTGAAAGCGAATCATGTATGCCAGCACCGCGCCGACCACCGCCGTCATCAAATCCCCCAACACGGCACCGAACACCCAGCGATGGTGAGACACGCGCCTCGTCGTTGGCGTTGGCGCTGGCGCTGGCGCTTTGTCATCCCGCTGTGCAACGCGCGCGCCAGTGACCTCCCCATTTGCAGCCCTGGCGTTCACGCCGATGCGATTGAGATTGATAGCTCTGTTGGCCGGAAAAACCGTTTTGAGCCGAAGTGAGTTAAATCCGAGTTCTTGTCCCATGTCTGAAAATTATATCAGATATGATTCTCAAGCAAACTATTTTATGGAAATAGTGTCAGATACTCTGAATATACTCAAGATGAGTTTACAACTCTTCATCGAGTTGGATCGGGCTGGATAGCGAACTCAGCCATGTCGCTGGTGCTGAGATAGCCCACACTGAGGCTCACCGGCGAATGCCCGAGGTCACGTGCGCGCGGCTTGGCGAATTCGAGCGCGAACCGAGATGTCTTCTCCAATAACGACATCAATCCCGATCGCACAGCCCCCGTTTTCCTCGAGAACCTCGATCGCACGCGTGGTCGCGTGCGATCGAAGTGTGGGGAGAAAAGGCCTGGGAACAAAGCGTCTTTTG
>JANPIW010000062.1:0-3116 GCA_031425215.1 Verrucomicrobiaceae bacterium | reverse complement strand
CCGCTGCTGCCCGGCAAAACCCGAAAAACGCCCCGCGCCGACGCAGAATCGTTCGTTCTGGCGCAGAGTGACCTGTTTTCAGGTGATTTTTATTATGCCTGCGGCTCCGAGATGCACCAGACCAAGTAAGGCAACCAGTGGTTCTTCGGCATGAAAGCGCACATCGGAGCCGATACGTCCCCGGTGACGGCGCACCCGAAACCCGACAGCCAGGACAGAGTCCAAGTTGTAGTGCTTGATCTCACGAGTCACCTCCCGCTTGCCATCGATTACCACTGATATTCGAGAGTGAGTGTCGAGCGGCCTTTCGGTAGTGTGATAGGAATCAAGACCTCTCCTTCACGCGTGATAGCTTTGTGGTCGCTGGTGACGCGGAGTTGGAGTTGATCGGCTTTGAAATTTCGGTCTGAGGTGGCGCTGACTTTTTTGCCACAAGCGGCGCGAAAGTAGAACGGCTGCTGGGCTTCGGGCGCATCAAATTTGAAGCTGCGTTTGAAGTAGGCTTTGCCGTTCGTGTCGCGCACGTCCTCGAAGAACTCCTCCACGGCGATGGTGCCGTATTGATAGCGAAACGTGGGTCTGCGCAGGGCATCGAGATGATAGCCGCGATACTGGTAGCCGTGATCTTGCGGGAAGCTGTGAGCGGTTTTGCTTTTCGATGGCCATTCATCTTCCAGCGACTTCAAACCATGAAACGGGATGCCCGCTGGGAAGGCGATGCGGTCGGTGCCTTTGGCGTGGAAGGAGCCGTTATCCAGATTGACGAAATCATTCTTCCAAAGCAGTCGCAGCGCCATCTCCTCGGAATCAAAGGCGAGATTCAATCCCGCCGGATAACCAACGCCGATACCTCGATAGCCCGCTGTGCCGCGACCACGACACATCTCCGCCACATCGGCCACGCGCAGCTCATTCGACGTGCGGGCCAGGCCCAGCGGCTTCTTCGCTTGCGTGCCGCCTTCGAGATAGGTCCAGAGCGCTTCGATCTGTTGTGCGGCATCGCCACCGAGGATGTTGGGACGCATTGACTGACCGCCCGGCCAGTAGGTGGGCATAATGACCGTCGGGTGAAAGCGCTGAGGCTGACGCAGGTAGAGATGGAACCAACTCTTTTGCAGCCGCTCCGTCGTGTGTACAATGTCGAGCGCACCTGCGGCAGATTTTTGGCCGTTAAAATCATGACACGCGATGCAACTAAACCCTGTCGTGCCGATCATCTCATAGCCCGCGTTCTTCGACTCCTGCATGTTCGCGATCTTCGGAAACTCGACATCCTCCAAGTCATCCACCTTGCCAAACAGCTCCACGAGATGCCCCACATTCGCCGCGCCGAACTGCGGCATTGCCGCATCGAGATAGTCACGCTGACGTTGTCCATTCGTGAGCACCGCGGCGATCCATTCAGGCGTGAGTTTGGCTCCCACACCGGTCAGAGGCGGCGGCAGGCGACCCTGATCACCCAGCGTATGAGCGGTGCCGGTGAAGAGAGCATTTCGACCCGCTGCGATGCCGCCGAGACCGCTGCGCTCGTGACACGCGATGCAGTTGAAGGTGGCGAGCGTCTTGTGCAGCCGCTCCTTGTCAGTGAGCTGCCGCTTTTCCATCTGTGGCAGCACTTTGGCCATGAGCGTGCGTTGTTCAGCACTCAAATCAAAACGCGGCGATGCCTCGCTCAAGCAACCGCGTGTGGCATCGAGCTTCGCGAAAGCAATCGATTGAGCGGACTGCACGCCGACATCGTTGTGGCAGCTCGCACAGCCCAGTTTGGCAAAATGCTCGCGACCGCGTGTTGCCAGCTCTGCGTTCACTCGGAGCGGTTCGAATGCTGGGATGGGCTGATCGGACACGGAAAGCATCGAAGCAGGAATCGGCTGCCGCGTGAACTGCGGGCCTTCCATTTCAAAGGTGAGCGACGCCTCACGACCCGTATGGACATAGATCAGCTCAATCTTCCGCCAGCCTGCCGCGAGATCCGCCGTGCCTTGTAGCTTCTTCGTTCCGCGCCGGTCTTTGGCTTCCTCGTTAATGATTTCCTTCCCATCGAGATGCAGCGAGCCGCCGTTCATTTGCAGATGAAACGTGTAGCGACCCGCAGCGGCGATGTTCAGCCAGCCTTCATAACGAACCGCCGTGTGCTGACGCAGTTTGCCAAAGTGCGCCAAAGAAAAGTCCTGCACATGGCCGCTGCGTTCCGGCTCCACCTCCGCATGGTCCAGCCCCTGCCAGATCTCACCGCGATAGGTCGTGAAAACGATGTTTCCAGGCACCCGCGTGTCCCGCAGCAGATAGTGAGCGATGCAATCCAGATCGCGCCCTTGCAGTCGCATATCCGGCATCCGTCCCGACGGCCGACTGGCGTGAGGCTGACGCAAAAACGCCACGAGGCTCTTGAAGCTGTATTTCTTCTCCAGCGCACCAAGCGGCACCGAGTTTTGCTTCATCGTCTCAGCGCCCTTGGCATCACGCGGCGAGTGACAAGCCGCACAACCGCGTGAATGGAACAGCTTTTCACCCAGCCCCGCTGCCACCAAATCCGGTGGCTGCAGATCGAAGTCGTTCTTCTTCAGCGAGAGCAGAAAATGCGTGATCTCGGACGCGATTCGTTCCCGATCCGCTGTCGGCAAAACATCCGGCATCGTCGTCCCCGGCTTCACTCCATGCGGATCACGAATGAAGGCCTCAATAAATCCCGAATTCACCCGCGACCCAATCTCCGCCAGCTGCGGTGCCTTTTTCGACTCCGCCGCAAACGAAGCCGTGCTCGCATGACAAGCCACGCAGTTCATTTCCTCGATCAAGACCTGCCCTTTGGTTTCACCAGTGAGCTGGCTCGCGGAGATGCCAGGAAGAACCACCTCGGCCTGCGCTAGCGAGCCTGAGCACAGCATTAGCGCAAGAGTCCATTGCAACGGTTTGGATAGAAAGTTTTGTGTCATTAGAGGATCAGGGCTGTGTTTCAACGACGTCAGTTCTTTTTAGGGAGACGCTGAATAAAGCGGAGTTTGAAAAAGCGCCCTCTTCGCTGCCAACTCGGAAAATTTTGCCGCCTCTTTTCAGGCCTGCAATCCGACTGGAGTCGAGGTTTGTGTGCGCGATCTGAGTTTTTTGTGGCCTTC
>JANPIW010000061.1:0-6154 GCA_031425215.1 Verrucomicrobiaceae bacterium | reverse complement strand
TCCCGCGCCGCCAGTCGTGGTGCGCTTCATGAACTCAAATCCATTCCGCACCTCGTAAGGGGTGACATACATGATGCCGTGCCTGCTCGTCGTCGCGAGCGTCTCACGGATCATCACGCCTGCCTTCGCCCACGCATTTGTGTTTGTCTGGCTCGTCACGCGCGCCTTGATCTCGCCATCGCCCGTGATACTCGCGCTCGCGAAATGAAAGCTGTCCGCGTTGTAATAAATGTCCGAGCCGGATCCGCGCACCGTGTACACGCCGCCGCTCAAGCTCGTGCTCCCCGGCACGCTCACCGTGCCGATGTCCCGTCCCGTCAGATCGCCGCTCGACGGCGGCGCATAGGTCACGCTCAGCGTGTTCGATGATGTGTTGCCATTCCCCGCAGCATCAAAAGCGCGATCCGCTGGCAGCGACACCGTCACCACTCCCGCCGCCGTCGGCGTGACATTGAGCGAGTGCGCGTTTGTCGTGCTCGTCAGTGTCGCGCTGCCATTCGTCACCAGAAAATCAGACGCCGTGAGATCGAGCACCGATTCGCTGAACACTACACTTACCGGGAACGAACCCGTCACGCTCGATGCCGGCGTGCTTAGCGTCACGCTCGGGCGCGTCGTGTCCACTGGCGGCTCGTATTCCGTCGGAAACAACCGCGCCGTCGGGATCACCTGCTCCGGCTGTGACGCGGACGACCACAGCAAGCGCACGCTCGCATTCCCCGCCGTGTCATTGTACTCCAGCCGGATCGGCGTGCGCTGGCCCGCGACGAGATTCCATGTGGCCGTGAAAGTCTGCACCGTGCCCGTCGGCTCCCATGCAAAAAACATCGGCATGTTATTTACCCACAGCCGCGCGCCGCCATCGCACACCACCTGGAATGTATATGTCTGCGAGAACTGCGGCAGCATCTCCCCGTTCCAGCGCACCGAGAAATGGTCCGCGCTCACCCCGCCCGCAGGAGCGCCCGTGCCCCAGTCGAAATCCACCAGCGCGTCATCGCGATGCACCACTTCACTCGTCAGCGTGCGATCATTGAAATACTGCGCATGCAGCCCGCTGCCCACCTCCGTCGCCGTCACGGTCCACGAGAAACTCGTCGTCGAGCTGAGGCTGCCATCGCTCGCTGTCACGAGGCAGCTGTAATCGCCCGTCGAGCCATATGTCCCCGTGATCACACCGCTGCTGCTGTTGATGAGGAGACCGTTAGGCAAACCCGCCGCGCTGTAAATGATCGTGTCGCCGTTCGGATCCGTCGCATTGATCGCCAGATAGCCCGTCGTGCCCGCCACTCCGCTCTGCGGTCCTGGATTGAAAATCGTCGGAGCTTCGTTGCCGATGGCCGGGATCATCCGATTCGTCGGGATGATCTGCAGCGTGTAGCCGGGGCCGCTCCAGTAGAGATGAAATTCCGCGCTGCCCGTGCTTTCAAAGTACTCCACCGTGATGTCCGCCTCCTGCCCGCCCGTCAGGCTCGCCGTGCCGCTGTAATTGCCCACCGCTCCAGCCACCCATTGATTAATGATGAGGCTGCCGTTGATCCACACACGCACCGCGTCATCCGCGCGCGCCGTGAACGTATGTGTGCCCGTGCTCGGCGGGATGACTTTGCCGCTCCAGCGCGCAGAGAAGCTGTCGGACGAAAGCCGCGCATCGGGGCTGCCCGTGCCCCAATTGAAATCCAGCAGCGCATCCGTGCGCGTGAAAACGAGCGTGCTCAGACTCGTGCCGGAAAAATACTGCGCACGAAGTCCCGTGCCGTTTAGCGGCGCGGTCGTGTTCCAGGTGAATGACGTGCTGCCTTGCAGTTGGCCGTCACTCGCGATCACCGTCGTCGAGTAACTTGACGCCGCGCTCGTCGAGATCGTGCCGGAGATCACTCCCGTATTCGAGTTGATCCCCAGGCCGAGCGGAAGGCCCAGCGCGGAAAACGTGATCGGATTTCCATCTGGATCACTCGCACTGATCGGCAGCGAGACGAACGCTCCACGCGTCGAGTTCTGCGCACCCGGATTCGTCACCACCGGCGCACGGTTTGTCGGCGGCGTCACCGGGTTAGTGTAGCTCACCTGGATGCGCACCGTGTTGTTCGATTCATCGCTCTCCGCGATGTGATTGTCCGGATCGGCGATCACCTCCAGCCAGTACGTCCCGCTCGGCACGTTGGTCACGTCGATCCATTGGTCCGTCAGTCCCGCGCCATACACATCCGCATAGCCCGCGCTTATCCCCTGCACCTGGCCGCAATTGCTCCCGCCGCGACCATGCGGCACCAGCGCCGAGCTGGTGATCGACGGCCAGTATTGCGTGACATTGATCAAACAAAAACTCGTCTTCGCACCCGCCGCGATGATACCGCCCACGCCGCCGCCCGCCGTGATCGTGCGCAGATTGTAAGTCGCGAAACCCTCCATGTGCAGATGCCCGTGCGTCGGATGATAAACAAAATTTCCCGCCAACCTGTCCTGGGATGTGCCATTGGAATCATAGACGCGCTGATACACTTGCTGCGTGCCGCCCGAAACAGGACCGCCGAAAAGCTCCAGCGCGCCCGTGCCGCGGTTCCCCATTGCCGTGCTAAGTCGCATCAGCACCCGGCCCGGCTGCTGGCTTTGGTCGAGATACCAGCCATGCACATAGCTCCGGGTCGCGTCAGCGATCGGAACCATGTCCGGAGGCGCCTGCACCGCGTGGCTGCGGCTGAACGGCGACAGAGTAACGCCAGCCGCCAAAACCACGGCAAGCGTGTGGTTAAAAAGAGCGTGTTGGATGCGGTGGAACAGGTTCATAGAAGCGTTGTTAGTTCAAAGATGTTGGGAAAATCCAGCAACCTCTGTGTGACACGAAAATCGCAATCAGCCGCGTACCAAACATCGCCTCTCCAATTATGTCATCACCCGCGAGCCGTCTATCATGTGGCCCTGCCAGACTTTTTTCACGGAGCTGCACTTGATAGCCGGAAAATCCACGCCGTGAGTGAGCGCGCGGCTTGTGCCATGGGAAACAGCTTGAAAAACAGTCGCTCACGGCGACTTGTTCGCGCGAACAGCCATGATGAACAACCCGGCCGCCCTCATTCTCACCAGCCGCCAGCGCGAGATGCTGGAATATTTGCGCGCGCATCAACGCGAGCATGGCGTGATGCCATCGACACGCGAGATCCAGCGTCACTTTGGGTTCTCCAGCCAGACAGCGGCCATGAGCCACCTTCGCGCGCTGGAGAAAAAAGGAGTGATCCAGCGCCACGCGTTCAAAGCGCGCGCGGTCGTGTTTCCCGAGGACTTGAAGCGGCCCGAGATCGTCGATGTGCCCGTGTATGGACAAATCCCGGCTGGCTTTGCCGTCGAGGCGGAGCAGCAGGCGGAAGGCTGCATTAGCGTCGATATAAACACGCTTGGCATCCCGCGCAACGCGCGCACTTTCGCACTCAAGGTGCGTGGTGATTCCATGATCGGCGCGCACATTTTGAACGGCGATTTCGTGGTACTAGAAATACGCCCGCCTAAACCACGCGACATCGTGGCCGCGCTAATCGACGGCGAGACGACGCTCAAACGCTACCTGCTGCGCAACGGCCGCCCTTACTTGAAAGCGGAGAATCCTGAGTTCCCCGATCTCGTGCCCGCGCAGGAGCTGATGATACAGGGCGTGATGGTGACGCTGATCCGGCACGCGCGGAGGGAAGGGTGACAAGACAAAAGTGCTCAGTTCTCAGTTCTAAGTGCTCAGTCCTGAGCAGGCGCACCAGGGAGGTTCAGGACTGAGCACTTCGCACTGAGAACTGAGCACTTGATGCTCCGATGGATCTCGCGTTTCGAAATCCAGAATTGTCATCGGAGGCAAGACCGCTAGCCTCCGCGCTCATGCGTCACCTCATTGCCCTCCTGCTCATGCCAGCCGCCGCCCTTTCCCAGCCGATCAGTTATCCCGTCACGAAGAAGGCCGAAGTCGTGGACGAGTATTATGGAACGAAAGTGTCTGATCCGTATCGCTGGCTGGAGGACGACAACAGCGCTCAAACGAAGGCATGGGTGAAGGCGCAGAATGAGGTCACGTTTTCATTTCTCGAAAAGCTGCCGCGGCGCATGGAGATGCGGGAGCGGCTGCATAAACTTTGGAACTACGAGCGCTTCAGCGCGCCATCGCAGTACAGCGGGAGGTATTTTTTCTCGCGCAACTCGGGGCTGCAAAACCAGAGCGTGCTGTTTTGGTCCGAGGGTTTGGGCGGAGAACCGCGCGAGCTGATTGATCCAAACAAGCTCTCCAAGGATGGCACCACCTCGCTGACCGAGAGCGCGCCGAGCGAGGACGGGAAGCTGCTGGTGTACGGCATTTCGAAAGCGGGGAGCGACTGGCAAGAGTTCCGCGTGAAGAACATCGACACGGGCAAGGACCTGCCGGATGTGATCGAATGGGTCAAGTTCAGCGGCGCGTCGTGGGCGAAGGATGGCAGCGGCTTCTATTACTCGCGCTATCCCGCGCCGAAAAAAGGCGCGGCGCTCACAGAGCGTAACAAGCATCACAGCCTTTACTTTCACAAACTCGGCACGCCTCAGAGGGATGACGCGCTGGTTTATCAGCGGCTCGACAAGCCGGACTGGGGCATCTACGGCAGCGTCACCGATGACGGACGCTTCCTCGTGCTCTCGATCAGCGAAGGCACCGATCCGAAGAACCGACTATTCTACCAAGACCTCACCGCAAAGGACGCGAAGGTGGTGGAAATGCTAAACAACTTCGACGCCGAGTACAGTTACATCGACAACATCGGCTCCACGTTTTACATCCGCACCGATTTGAAGGCGCCGCGCTATCGCGTCATCGCCATCGACGTGACGAAACCCGCGCGCGAAAACTGGCGCGAGATCGTCCCGCAGTCCGAGCACAAGCTCGAGGGCGTCTCGTTTGTGGGCGGGCAATTGATCTGCGAGTATCTGCAGGACGCAAAGTCAGCAGTGCGCGCGTTTGACGGGGAAGGGAAGCTCGTGCGCGAGATCGCGCTGCCTGGCATAGGCAGCGCGGGTGGTTTTGGCGGCCGTCGCGAGGACAAGGAGACGTTCTATGCATACTCCAGCTTCACCACGCCGACGGTGATTTACCGCTACGACATCGCCAGCGGCACGAGCACCGTTTATCGGAAGCCGAAGCTCGACTTTGACGACAGCGCAATGGAATCGAAGCAAGTCTTCTACAAAAGCAAAGACGGCACGCGTGTGCCCATGTTCATCGTGCATCGCAAAGGGTTGAAGCTCGACGGCACGAACCCCTGCCTGCTTTACGGCTACGGCGGCTTCGATATCAGCCAGACTCCTGGTTTCTCCGTGAGCCGCGCGGTATGGATGGAGAATGGCGGCATCCTCGCCGTGGCGAATTTGCGCGGCGGCGGCGAGTACGGCGCGGAGTGGCATCTCGCGGGCACGAAGCTGCGGAAGCAGAACGTGTTCGATGATTTCATCGCCGCAGCCGAGTGGCTCATTGCGAAAAAGTACACACGGCCCGCGAAGCTCGCGATCCAGGGAGGCAGCAATGGCGGCCTGCTCGTTGGCGCGTGCATGACGCAGCGGCCCGAGTTGTTTGGCGCGTGCTTGCCCGCCGTCGGCGTGATGGACATGCTGCGCTTTCACAAATTCACCATCGGCTGGGCGTGGAAGAGCGATTACGGCAGCAGCGAGGACGCAGCCGAGTTTCGCGCGCTTCACGCTTACTCCCCGCTGCACCAACTCAAGCCCGGCGCCCGCTACCCCGCCACGCTCGTCACCACCGCAGACCACGACGACCGCGTGGTGCCCGCGCACAGTTTCAAATTCGCCGCCCGCCTCCAGGAATGCCAGGCCAAGGACGGCCCGCCCGTGCTCATTCGCATCGAGACCAGCGCCGGCCACGGCGCCGGCACCGCGCTGACAAAGACCATCGAGAAGACCGCCGACGAGTGGGCTTTTCTGGCCGAGGTACTTGGCATGAGGTGAGGCATGATGCGGCGGCCATGCGGCCTGCCCGGATTGACTCCTGACGCGGCCAGTTTTTTCATCCTGTCGCAGGTGATGAACAAGCAATGACGGACGGCAGCAGTGGCTGCGTGTATTCAAGTCACGACTTGACTAGTCACGGCTTGAATAAAAAATGTCGTGCGACACAAGGTCATAAATTGAGGGCGGA
>JANPIW010000060.1:0-1776 GCA_031425215.1 Verrucomicrobiaceae bacterium | reverse complement strand
GCGACACAGCATGGACCGTGCGCTTTCCCGCGCCGGGCGTGCAGATTCCCGATCTGCCGGTTCACACAGGTCGGAATTTCAATGGCATGGACATCTGGCATTGGGACTGGGGCGGCATCGAGGTCGCTGATGCGCAGACGGATGACGGACAGGTCGTGTCGTGGGCCGCGCAATTTCTTGCGCAGCAGCAGGCCAAGCCGTTCTTTCTCGCCGTCGGCCTCTATCGTCCGCACTCGCCGTGGTATGCGCCGCAAAAGTACTTTGACGAGCGACCACTCGATCAAGTGATCCTGCCCGAGGTGAAGGCGGATGATCTCGATGATGTGCCTGAGATCGCGAAGAGTCATCTCAAGGGCGACAGCCACCACAAGCAGATCGTGGCGAAGAATTTGTGGAAAGAGGCCGTGCGCGCCTACCTCGCAAACATCACCTTTTGCGATGCGATGCTCGGCCAGGTGATCGACGCGCTGAATGCGGGGCCGAATGCGAAGAACACCATTGTCGTGTTCACCTCCGATCACGGCTGGTATCTCGGCGAGAAGCAGATGTGGCACAAAGGCAAGCTCTGGGAGGAGACCACGCGCATTCCGCTGACCATTCTCGCGCCGGGCGTGACGAACGAGGATTCCGTTTCAAACCAGCCGGTGAGCCTCATCGACCTTTATCCGACGCTCTGCGATCTCGCGCGCGTGAAAGCGCCCGCGCATCTCGATGGCGAAACGCTTGCGCCCATTCTCAAAGACCCGGCCGTCGTGCGCGAGCGACCGGTAGTGAGCATGAGCGGTGGCGGGAAAAGCGCAGCCCATGCCGCGCGCAGCGACCGCTGGCGCTACATTCGATACAACGACGGCAGCGAGGAGCTATACGATCACAGCGTGGATGCAAACGAGTGGACCAACCTCGCTGCCAAATCCGAGCACGATGCGCTGAAGAAATCACTGGCTGAATGGTTCCCCAAGCAATCGAACGCTGCCGCACGCACCATTGCCGAGATCGCGCCAACTGAGTCCTCCGAAGGCTCGTCATTTTATGTCCTGCAAAACGGCGATGAGATCGGTGGCGACGACGCCCCGCGTATCGCCGGTCGCGGCATCCACATCGACCTTGCGGTGGATTTCTTTCCGCCCGTCGATCAGGACAGCACGCTCGTCTCGCAGGGCGATGAGACGAACGGCTGGGCGCTGCACTTTGTCGCCGGCAAGCCCACGCTCACTGTTCTCCTCGATGGCAGGAAAACCTCGCTCACCACTGGCGGCATCCCGCCTGGCCGCGCCTTGATTCGCGCGGTGATCGGCACGGACGGCACACTCTCTCTGGCCGTGCATGGCGTGAGCGAGACGAGCAGTGCCGCCCCCTTCCCCGCCGCCTTTCCGGTGCAGCCAAAGGGTGCCTTGCGCGTCGGCCAGAGCTTCGGCATTCTTGACGCAAAGGAGTTTCCGAACAGCACGCCCTTTGATGGCACAATCCACCGGCTGCGGCTGACTGTCTTTCCCGCGCAGCAGCCATCGCCCGCCCTCATACCCTCCGCCGGCTCCGTCGAGATCATCGCGCCAGCAGCGAAGCCTTGAATCAGGAACCTAAAATCCAAAATCTAAAATCCAGATGCGCTGCCGAATCATTAAAGACTTCCGCTTCGAGGCCGCGCAGACGTTGCCAAACCTGCCGGACACACACAAATGCACGAAGATGCACGGGCACAGCTTCAAGATCGAGATCGCCATCGAGGGCGAGGTCGATCCCCGCATCGGCTGGGTTTACGATCACGCAGAGATTTCG
>JANPIW010000059.1:0-2891 GCA_031425215.1 Verrucomicrobiaceae bacterium | reverse complement strand
GGCCGCAATCCGAAGCGCGGACGCATCATCCGCCTGCGCGATCTCGATGGCGATGGCCGTGCCGATGAAACCAAGGTCTTCTGCGAGGTGGACAGCCCGCGCGGCCTCGTTTGGGACCATGACCGGCTCTACCTTGTGCATCCGCCGCACCTCAGCGAGTTCATTGATGCCGATCACGACGGCGTTGCCGAAAAGCAAAACATCCTCGTTAAAGACATCGCCTTCGGATTCAAAGACCGCCCCGCCGACCACACCACGAACGGCCACAGCCTCGGCATCGACGGCTGGCTTTACATCGCGGGTGGCGACTTCGGTTTCCTGAAGGCCACCGGCACCGATGGCAAAACACAGCAGCATCGCGGCGGCGGCGTCATCCGTGTGCGGCCCGACGGCACCGGCCTCGAAATCTACTCCACCGGCACGCGCAACATCCTCGAGGTCGCCATCAGCCCGCTGATGGACATGTTCGCCCGCGACAACACGAACGACGGCGGCGGCTGGAACGTGCGCTTCCACCACTTCACCGGCCTCGACGACCACGGCTACCCGCGTCTCTACAAAAACTTCAACGATGAGGCCACCCAGCCCCTCGCCGACTACGGCGGCGGCAGCGGCACCGGCGCGGTTTACATCGACGAACCCGGCTTCGGCGACTGGAACAACGCTCCCTTCACCTGCGACTGGGGCAGCGGCGCTCTCTGGCATCATCAGGTAAAGCCCAAAGGCGCCACCTTTGAAGAAACCCGCAAGCCCGAGCCCTTCATCAAAATGACCCGCCCCACCGACGCCGATGTGGATGGCCTGAGCCGCGTCTATTGCGCCAGTTGGAAAGGCGCCACCTTCGGCTGGGCCGGACCCGATGTCGGTTACATCGTGCAGGTGAAGCCGAAGGGATTCAAGGCGGAAGCGCTGCCGGATTTCAAGAAGGCGAAGGATGAAGAACTGGTGAAGGTGCTGGAGTCTGCGAGCAACCGCCGCCGCATGGAGGCGCAGAGGGAAATCTCTCGGCGCGGACGGACGGCAGACATAACAGCTTTGTTGGCTAAAGCAGTATCAAATTCCACAGTGGTTGCCGGTGGGCGTGTCGCTGCGGCTTATGGCCTCAATGCACAGAGAACCTCCAAAGACGATCTCCCAGCCACATGGACGATTGAGACGAACTTCAATGACCCAGTGGCTCACGCGATCTCGCGCAGCATGCGTGATCACGGCCAAGGCGGAAGTGGTCACTGGCAGACGGAGAACTCAAACCTCAGGAGAGAATTCGCTTTGAGCCTCTCAGCGAATCCATCGCCGGAGCGAGCCGGAGACACGGCACGCCTCCTATGCGATGAAGACCTGGTGGTGGCACACCTTGCAGTGCATGCGCTGGCCCAGGGCAGGCACCAGCAGCAATGTCTGGTGGTTGTTGACGATCCATTCAAGATGAGCGTGGCCAAAGGACTAGAGTTCCGGGGAAAGATGAACCCTGAGCAAACCCATATTGCAGCCCATCTGGCGCGGCAGAATGCTCTTCGCGCCCTCGCCATGATGCACACTCCCGAAGTCGTCACCGGCCTCATTGAGCGCCTCGGCAAGGCCACGGATCCAGCGTTGCGCCAAGGCATCCTCGCGGCGCTGTGCCGCCTGCATTTCAAGGAAGGCGAGTGGAAGGGCGATTCGTGGGGCACGCGGCCGGACACGCGGGGGCCGTATTATCAGCCGGAAGGCTGGAGCGAGACGGACAAGATCTATGTGACGCTGCGTGAGGCACTGGCCAAGGCATCGCCGGAAGAGGCTGCTTTTTTGGTGAAGGAGATGAATCGGAATCGCATTCGCTCTGATGATGCGCTCAAGCGCATCCTTGAGCTGGCGAAGCAGGATCCGAAGGTGATTCCTGATGCTGTGGCGCAGCTCGCGGTGGCGGATGATGTGCCTGCGGAGGCGGTGCCGATGCTGGTGAAGGCTTTGGAAAGTAGTGCTGGGCTTCAGCCCGCACCGAGTTCGCCAGCCGGTGACGGGCTGAAGCCCAGCACTACTTTGGTTGCAGGTGCGATCACGGCCCTTGCGAAAACCGACAGCGCTGATGGCGTCCGCGCCACGCTCGCGGCGCTTGATGCGCTCAAGAAGCTGCCGGAGTCGGGCAAAGACTTTGAGGCTGCACTGAATGCCTTCCTCAACTCACCGAAGCTCGAGAACCATCATCAGCTCGTTGAGCAGATCGCGGAGAAGCTGGAGTGGCCGGTTTCGATGTATGCGGATGCGGCCTTGCTGAATCTCGCGAGCCGCAAAACCGGCAGCCCAGAGTCCATCGAGCTTTCCAAAAAAGCCCAGGACATGGGCTGGGCGGCGCCGAAGCGCCGCAAGCAGATCATTGATGCGATCAGCGCCACCAAGCACATGCCCAGCGCCGCCAAGGTGCTCGCGGCGCTCGATGATCCTGATACCGAGGTCAAAGGAGCCGCTGAGCGCGCCGCCAAGGCCATGCGCATCACCAAGGTCGAGGACAAAACACCCAAGCTGATGACCTTGAAGCCCGAAGAAGCGCTCGCCGCCGTCTTGAAGGAGAAGGGCGACATCTCCCTCGGCGAACAAATTTTCACGAAAGCCACCTGTGTGGCCTGCCACACGACCAAGGAGTCCGAAGCGCAGAAAGGCCCCTACCTCGGCAACATCGCCCAGACCTACAAGCGCCCTGATCTGGCGCAGAACATCCTGGATCCGAACAAGACTATCGCGCAAGGCTTCGCGAGCGAGATGATCACGATGAAGGATGGCACCGCGCAGATGGGATTCATCACCTTGGAGGGATCCAGCGAGGTCAAGCTGCGAAACATCGGCGCGCAGGAGTTCACTTTCAAAACGGCCGACATCAAAGAGCGCCAGAAGCTGCCCATGAGCATGATGCCGCC
>JANPIW010000058.1:0-9269 GCA_031425215.1 Verrucomicrobiaceae bacterium | reverse complement strand
GAAGCGCCAGGGCGACAATGTCGTGGACGCATTCAATCCAGCCAAACTCGGCGACGACGTGATCAAGACACGCCTCTACGAATCACCCGGCCATCAGCGCAACTTCCTCGACTGCGTAAAATCGCGCAAACCCACGATCACCCCCGTCGAGACTGCGCACCGCAGCGCCACGCCGGGCCATCTCGCGCTCATCTCGCTCATGGTAAAGCGCCCGATCAAATGGGATCCCGAAAAGGAACTCATCATCGGCGACGACGAAGCCGCCAAGCTCCTCACCCGCGAGTATCGCGGCCCGTGGAAGCTGTAGCGAAAGCCGCCAGCACAACTCGTCCTGGATCTCCTTGCCGCCCTCGGAGCGAGTTGATTTCATGGACACCGGAGGCGACGCCACGAAAAAGGTGGGGACGAAGCGCGTTTCTTTCCCCATCATGCGCTCCACTTTTCTCACCGTCCTCAGTCTCAGCATCGCAGTTCCGTTTGCGAGCGCGGCTGATTACGCCCGCGACATTCAGCCGCTCTTTGCCGAGCACTGCCTGGAGTGTCACGGGCCGGACAAGGCGAAAGGCGGGGTGAACCTGACGAGTCGCGACTCGGTGATCAAGCCTGCAAAGAGCGGCTCCGTCGCGGTGAAGCCGGGTGACCCGTTCACGAGCGAGCTTATCGCGCGCGTGAGCGCGAGTGACAAAGACGAGCAGATGCCGCCGCACGATCACAAAGGCGGCAAGCGACTGAAACCGCACGAGATCGCGCTGCTGACGGAGTGGATCAAAGGCGGCGCGAAGTACGACCTGCACTGGGCCTACAAGCCAGTGGTCAGGCCACAGACATCCGATGCCGCGCATCCGATTGACCAGTTTGTGCGCGCGAAGCTGGCGGAGAAAAACATCACTCCATCGCCGCAGGCGGATGCGCACACTTTGGTGAAGCGTGTCTATTATGATCTCATCGGCCTGCCGCCGGAGCCGGAGGTGGTGGAGAAGCTGCTGCATCAATCCCCTTCCTCCCATCTCTCAAATGAGTCCTACGAGCGTCTCGTGGACACGCTCCTCGCTTCACCTCGCTTCGGCGAGCGCTGGGGCCGCCATTGGCTGGATGCCGCGCGGTTCGCGGACAGCGATGGCTACGAGAAGGATCGTCCGCGTCCCGATGCGTGGCGTTACCGCGACTGGGTGATCCGCGCGATCAATGACGACATGCCCTTTGACCAGTTCACCGTCGAGCAGCTGGCGGGCGATCTTTTGCCCGAGGCCGCGCCGGAGCAGATCGTGGCCACGGCTTTCAATCGCCAGACGCTCACAAACACCGAGGGCGGCACGGATCAGGAGCAGTTCCGCATCGAGGCGTGCATGGACCGCATCGAAACCGTCGGCGCCGTGTGGCTCGGCCTCACCGTCGGCTGCGCGCGCTGTCACACGCATAAGTACGACCAGATCACGCACACCGAGTACTTCCAGATGTTCGCATTTTTTAACAACGGCGACGAGGTGACCAAACAAGTGCCCACGTCGCCGGAAGCGTGGTCGCAGTACGAAAAGAAAAACGGCGCGCTGGCGAAACAACTCGTGCCGCTGCAAAAGGCGCTGGATGCTGCGAAGGCCGCGCTGCCCGAGAAGCTGCCCGAGTGGGAGAAGGTGGTCCAGGCGCGTCTCACCGCAGTGCGCGAAAAGAAGGCCGCGCAAACTTTTGCTCCGTTGAAAATGGCCAGCGTCAAGTCAGCGGGCCAGGTCGCATTCAAAGCGCTGCCCGATGGATCGTATCTCGCCACCAGCAAGCAGGCGGGCAACGACAGCTACACGGTCGAGGTCACGGGCTGGGACAAGCCGATCACGGCATTGCGGATCGAGGCGCTGCCTGACGAATCGCTCCCAGGCAAGGGACCGGGCCGCAGCGGCAAGGGAAATTTCGTCGTCGGCGAGGTGACGGCGCGGCTCGATGGCACGGAACTTTTGATGCACTCGGCGAAGAGCGATTACGATCAAAAAAGTTTCAAAGCCGCTGAGGTGCTTGATGGCAAAGACGAGACGGGCTGGGCCATTGGCGGGAAAACCGGAGAGCAGCACACGCTGACGCTGCAGCTCTCGGAACCCATCGCACCGCGCGCAGGCGCGAAGCTCGTGATCGGAATCGGGCAGAACTACAAATTGAAAGATCACAGCCTCGGACGCTTCCGCGTGCTCGCGGCGAGCGAGGAGACGGAGGCGACCATCGTGCCATCTGATGTGCTCAAGATTTTGAATGAGGAGCCGAAGCGCCGGAACTCCGTGGTTATCCAAGGGCTGTGGACCTGGATGGAAAAGATCGACCCCGAGGTCGTCGCCGCAAACCGCGCGCTCGAAGCCGCAAAAGCAAAACTGCCCGCCGCGCCGCTCATGGATGTGCGCGTGATCGGCCAGCGCGCGAGCAATCCGCGCAAAACGAACCTGCTGCTGCGTGGAGATTTTCTCCAGCCTGCGGATGAGGTGATGCCCGCGACGCTGGCTGTGCTGCCCGGTATGAAGGCTGAAAAAGCTGGGACTAAAGAACAAAGCCGCCTCGATTTCGCTCGCTGGCTCGTGAGCAAAGACAATCCGCTCACGCCGCGCGTCACGGTGAACACGATCTGGGGCAAGCTCTTCGGCGAAGGTCTGGTGCGCACCGCCGCAGACTTCGGCGTGCGCGGCGAGCGCCCCACGCATCCTGAGCTGCTGGACTGGCTCGTATCCGAGTTCATGCGCCTCGGGTGGAGCCGGAAGAAGATCATCAAGACCCTTTTGATGTCGGAGACTTACAAGCAGAGCAGCGCGAGCGCGCGGTCAGGTTCAGAGATGGCTCGCATCGCTGAAACGGATCCCAAAAACACGCTCCTCTGGCGACAGAACCGCCTGCGCGTCGAGGGAGAGATCGTGCGCGACTTGTGCCTCGCAGCCAGCGGATTGCTCTCGGCGAAGATCGGCGGGCCGAGCGTGTTTCCTCCGATGCCGGACGACATTGCCGCGTTGAGCTACGCGGGGAATTTCAAATGGACCGCAAGCAAGGGCGAAGACCGCTACCGGCGCGGATTGTACACTTTCTTCAAACGCACCGCGCCGCATCCGGACCTCACGACCTTTGACTGCCCCGACGCAAATCTGACAAACGTGAAGCGCACCGTGAGCAACACACCGCTGCAAGCGCTGACCACGCTGAACGCCGAGGCATTCAACGAAGCCGCGCAAGCCATGAGCCGCCGATTGCTCGCCGAGCCGCTCAAGAACGACGACGAACGCATCGCCCGCTGCATCCACCTCTGCCTCGCGCGTCCGGCTGCAACGCGCGAGATCTCCGCGCTGCGCCGTCTGCTCGACGACTCGCGCGCCTATTACAAAACCAGCGCGGAAGCCGCCAAGGAAATGACCGGCGAATATGCGCTCAAGGACATTCCCCTCGAAGAAACCGCCGCCTGGGCCGCCACGGCGCGCATCGTGCTGAACATGGACGAGTTCATCACGAGAGAATGAAGAACCTGTCACTCGCCTTGATCGCTTAGCGCGCGATGCTTTGCGAGCACGTCGTCCCGCGAAAGCCAGGCAGCGCGGAACACACTCGCACTTCGGCCCCCGGCCCCCTTCCCTCTTGCCCGCGGGTGATCCGTCGCCACTCTCCGCGCCATGATTCGCGCGTTTATCATTCTCGTGTGCTGTGCCGCCGCCTCGTCGAGGGCGGAGTTTCCCGTGCCCTATGACAGCGAGGCGGACAAGGCTGCCGCGCCGATGCCTGCGGCTGAGGCTGCGGCGACGATGAAGTTGCCGCCGGGATTTCGCGCGCAGGTTTTCGCTGCGGAGCCGGATGTGCTCAATCCCATCGCCATGGCGTGGGATGCGCGCGGGCGGATGTGGGTGGCGGAGAATCACACTTATGCGGAGCGGACGAAGCGCTTTGATCTCGCGCTGCACGACCGGGTGCTGATCCTCGAGGACAGGGATGGCGATGGCAGGGCGGAGTCGCGCAAGGTTTTCACGGATGAGGTGCAGATGCTCACGAGCGTGGAGGTGGGGCGCGGCGGTGTGTGGCTGATGTGTCCGCCGCAGGTGCTCTTTATCGCGGACCGGAATGGCGACGACGTGCCCGATGGTCGGCCGCAGGTGGTGCTGGATGGATTCACGGTCGCGCAGGACAACTATCACAACTTTGCCAACGGCCTGCGTTGGGGGCCGGACGGCTGGCTCTACGGCCGCTGCGGGCACTCATGCCCGGGCCGTCTCGGTGTGCCGGGCACGGCGGATGAGGATCGCGTGCCGATCAAGGGCGGCATCTGGCGCTTTCATCCCGAGCGCAAAGTGGTGGAGGTGCTGACGCACGGCACGACGAATCCGTGGGGGCATGACTGGGATGAGAACGGCGAGATGTTTTTCATCAACACCGTCACAGGTCATCTCTGGCACCTCATCCACGGCGCTCATCTGGTGGACTCCAATCCTTCGCCGAACTCCGCGATCTACCATCGGCTCGACACGATTGCGGATCATTATCACTTCGACACGAACAAGAGCTGGGGCGACTCCAAGGACGGCAAAGCCAATGACTTTGGAGGTGGTCACGCGCACATCGGCATGATGATCTACCAGGGCAATCAATGGCCGGAGGAATATCGCGGCAAGCTCTTCACCCTGAACATGCACGGCCGCCGCGCGAACGTGGAGCGGCTGGAGCGTCACGGCAGCGGCTACATCGGCAAACACGAGCCTGACTTCTTCCTCAGCGCTGATCCCTTCTTTCGCGGCATCGAGATCAGCACCGGCCCCGAAGGCAGCGCCTATGTGCTGGACTGGAGCGACACGGGTGAATGCCACGAGAGCACAGGGGTGCATCGGAACAGCGGGCGGATTTTTCGTATCAGCTACGGCAACAAGGTGAAGCCATCCATTGTGCCCGAACATGTGATGAGGCTGCGCGCGCTGTGGAAAGACTATCGCGAAGGAAGAACCAATCGCGAGATGCTGTCCAAACTGCTCAACGATGCGGATGAGCATACCCGCGTGTGGGCCATCCGCCTGCTAACTGACGCATGGCCCTGCGACACCATTGTCGGAACACTGCCTCATGCGAGACATGCTGATGATGGAGAGACACTGCCTGCGCTGTTGAATCTCGCGAAGATAGATGCCTCTGGCCTCGTGCGGCTGTCGCTCGCATCGACATTGCAGCGGCTGCCTGTTGAGAAGCGCTCACCGCTCGCAGCAGCGCTCGTCTCGCGCAGCGAGGACGCGAGTGACGCCCAGCTTCCTTCAATGGTGTGGTTTGGTCTCATCCCTGTGGCTGAGAGTGATCCGATGGCATTGCTCCCGGTGGCGAAGGCTTGCACCTGGCCGGACACGCTGCGCTGGATCGCGCGCAATCTCACGGGCCAGATGGAGAAGAATCCAGCGCCGCTGAATGATCTCCTATCGATGGTGCTCGATGACAAGCAAGCCTGGCGGATGGAGGCGGTGGTGACCGGGATGCAGGATGCAACGCAAGGCTGGCGCAAGGCGGTCAAGCCGGCGGTGTGGGACAGGGTGGTCGCAAGCGCAGACAAATCGGACGCGACGCAGCACCTCCCTGCCATCATCCGCGAGCTGAGCATCCTTTTCGGTGACGGACGTGCACTGGAGGATGTGCGGAAGATCGTGCTGGATGCGAAGGCGGACATCGGCGCGCGGCAGTCAGCGCTGAAGACGATGATCGACGCGCGGCCCGAGGATTTGCAGAAGCTTTGCATGGACCTGCTCGAAACGCGCGGACTGAACGCCACCGCCGCGCGCGGGCTGGCGTTGTTCGATGATCCCGCCGCTGGCGTTGCGCTGGCGCGGAGCTACCGCAGGTTTCAAGCCGCGGATCGCGCCGTGGTGATCGAGACGCTCGTGTCGCGCGCATCATTTGCCAGCGCTCTGCTCGATGAGATGGCCGCCGCGAGGCTCCCACGCGCCAGTCTCACTGCGTATCATGCGCGGCAGATTCGCGCGCTGGGCGATGACAAGCTCACCCAACGGCTGGTCGAGGTGTGGGGACAGTCACGCGAGTCCGCCGCCGACAAGCGGCAGCTCATTGCATCGCTCAAAGAAAAGGTCACCGCCGCCGAGATCGCGCGGGCAGATCTCAGCAAAGGCCGCATGCTCTTCACCGCGTTGTGCGCCTCGTGTCACACGCTCTACGGCGAGGGTGGCAGGATCGGCCCTGACCTCACAGGATCAGGTCGTGCGAATCTGGATTACCTCCTGGAGAACATCGCCGACCCGAGCGCGGTGATCGGCGCGGATCAACGGATGAACATCATCACGCTCAAAGATGGCCGCGTGCTCAGCGGCATCATCGCAGCTCACGATGCGCGTGGCGTGACGCTCCGCCAGCTCACGGGCGAGAGCGTCATCGCTCGCGCGGACATCGTGAAACAGGATGTCGCGCCGATCTCGATGATGCCGGAGGGAATGCTCCTCGCGTTGCAGCCGGAACAGACGCGTGATCTGATCGCCTACCTCATGCATCCCGCGCAGGTCCCGCTGCCGAAGGAGTGATGGAACGCGAATTGCAAATGTGAGGGCGCGCCAGTGGCCTGTGGGTTTCGATGACGCCGTCCCCTCGCGCAGGATGGCGGATGTCTCGGAGAGGAAGCAACCGGGACGCGGCTCGATTCATTCAAAGCAGGAACTTCGCGCCCACAAAAGCGCGGCGACTTCATGATCGCGCAGGAAAAATGCCATGCGTGTGATTGCAATCGCGGCGACGGAGGGCAGCATCCAGCTCCCTACTCCGTGACCGACAAGCCTGCATACTGCACACCCAATGACTGGATCCGTCGCCACCTCGGCACTTTTTCGTGCGTGGACTTTCCAGCCGGCGCACGGGTGATCGACGTGGGCTGCGGCTGGGGGATGGATCTGGAGAAACTGCGCGAGCGCGGCTGCGTGGCTCGGGGCTTTGACATCGACACGGACGGGATCGCGTATTGCAAGCGCCTGGGATTTGACGTGGACATTGCGATCGCCGAAAAGCTGCCCGTGCCCGATGCGAGCGCTGACGGCATCGTGTGCAATGGTGTGCTGGTTTTCACGCAGGAGCATGACGCGGTGAGCGAGATGCTGCGCGTGCTGCGGCCCGGCGGGACGGCGCGGCTATGCACCCAAGGCGCGGGGTATCCGCTGCATCTTCTGGAGAGCGGGCCGGGACTGAAGCGGCGTTTCTTTGCGCTGCGCATGATGGTGAACGGTCTGCTGAGAAACACCATCGGCATCACGCTGCCGGGCTGGATGGGAAACATCCGCTGGCATTCCCCCTCCCTGCTGCGCGCGATGCTGGAGCGGCGCGGTTTTGTCGTGGAGGAGATGACGCTGGCACCGCGCCATCGCGGATTGCCCACGTTCTTCTCTGCGGTGCTGCGCAAACCGTAAATGCGGATCAGCCGCGCCCCAGCCGCACATCCACCCACACAGCTGCCAGCAGCACCAGACCGCGCGCGATGAGTTTGAACTCTGGCGTCACGGCCATCAGCGTCATGCCATTGAGCAGACATGCCATGATCAGCGCGCCAAACAAAACGCCCAGCACCGTGCCGCGCCCGCCGCGCAGACTCACGCCGCCGATCACACACGCCGCCACCGCGTCCAACTCCATCCACTCGCCGAGATCGGTCGTCGAGTTCCCCGTGTAGCTTGTGAGCAAGAATCCCGTCACCGCAACGATGCCGCCCATGATCGCGAACGCGGTGATGACCACGCGCCGCACCGGAATGCCAGACACCAGCGCCGCCTCCGCATTTCCGCCGATGGCATACAAGTGCCTGCCAAACGCCGTGTGCTGCGTGAGCAGATAAACCGCGAACGCAATCGCCCCGAAGATCAACGCGGGAAGCGGAACACCACGGAATTGGTTCGTGACGATGACGAAGAGAAACACCGTTTGAGTCGCGATGAAGAGCCGCAGGAAACTCATCTCGCCGTCCGCAGGCTTCGAACGCAGACTCGCAATCACCGCTATCGCAACGATCACAGCCGCCAACGCATAACCAGCGACGGGCGGCAGGTAGTAGGCGTTGAGGAGCGAGTAGAAATTCGACTGGCCGCCTGCGACGATGGGCACGGTGTGATTGTCGATCACCAGCCAAAACAGTCCGCGATACACGAGCAATCCCGCGAGCGTCACTATAAAGGCGGGAATCCGTCCCTTCACGATGAGCCAGCCTTTCATCAGCCAGATCATCAGCCCGGCGATGAAGCCGATGCCAATACCAACTGGTGCGGGCACGCCGTGATTCGTCACCAGTACCGTCGCAATGCCGCTGAGCAATGCGAGGCCGCTGCCGACAGACAGATCAATGTGCCCCGGAAGGATGATCAGTAGCATTCCCATTGCCAAAGTCGCCGCGATGGAAAGCTCGGTCGCGAGATGCGACAGATTCCGCGCGCTGAGAAACTGCGGCTCCGCAACAGCGAAGAAACTGCAGATCGCGACGAGTGCGATCACGAGAGCGAAGTCGCGGATGGTGAGCTTGCTGTTCATGGGGTTGGGTTCATCTCACATGTTGCCGCTTTGAAGCAAAGGCAGTTTTCTCACCCGAATTCGATCCTCCTCAACACTGATCATGCATCCTTCGCTCAGCTTTTCTTCGCACCGGGCAAGCACGGATTGGATCAGTCTGGCGCACTCCGGCGCTTTCACTCCCTCAATGCGAATGCGGATGACAGACGGACCAGCGGCACCGGACAAGGCCAGATTGGCATGGAAATCCGCGTCCAACGTGACCACAACACGTCCTTCGCTCGCCGCTTTCGCGATGATGTTCTCGTCTGCGGCAGTTGACATCCCGATCTCTCCAGTGTGCAGCGCGTCCAGGCCAGTCTGGCGAAGGTGTTCGGCCGTGCTTCTGGGAAGCCCCTGATCAAGCAGCAACTTCATGCGGGCCTGACAAGGCGAGGATTTCATCGTCCATGCTTCCTGCGGCAAATGCCAGCGCCTGCCGGATATCTTCATCATCCACCTCGGGGAACTCGCGACGCAGATCTCCGCGATCCGGGTAGAGCGAAAGCAGTTTCAGCAAACGCTTCACGGTCAGCCTGAGTCCTCGAATACAGGGCTGGCCGTTCATTTGCCTGGGATCAATCGTGATGCGGTCGAGGTTCATGGTGCCAAGTGTATCATTCGGGTTTGAAATCCGCCAGTGCCCTCTCATGCCGATCCCATCGCGGCTGCCATGAGTTTTTCCTGCGTAGCCTCGGCGCGTGTGAACTCTCCACCGATGCGACCTTCGTGGAGCATCAGTATCCGGTCGCTCATGCCGA
>JANPIW010000057.1:0-5943 GCA_031425215.1 Verrucomicrobiaceae bacterium | reverse complement strand
ATCCAGCACGCCGCTGGTCTGGATGCCAGCGGTCTTCGCGGCGTTGTAGCCGATGTATTGCTTGTTCGCGTTGTCCCACTTGGGATCGTCGGTGCGGCCGTAGTAGCTGTTGCCGTCTTTGAAGTAGGCATACTGGCTGTTCGGCGTCGTCTCCCAGCCGCACTTCCAGCCGACAAACAGCCACTGCTGTTCCAGCGTGAGTTCGGCGAGCCATTGCGTCACCGCAGGGGCCATCGCCTCATATATGCCTTTCTCCCAGGCCTGAAATCGCGGGCTCAGCAGGTTCGGATGCGGCCCCACGCGCACCGTAGTGCCCCAGTTGCGCCAGCAGAGTTTCACGGCGGTATCCGGCGTCCAGCCATACCATTCCACATCGGCCACCTTCGCCGGATCAAAGCCCGGCTTCTTTGGATCATGCCAGTTCAGCAGCGACTCCGGCAGCCAGTTCTCCGTGTCCACCTGGATGAGCACGGGGACGTTCAGCTTCTTTGCCAAATCGAGGTCCGACTTCATTCTCGCGACGTGATCGGCCACACGATCCTTTGGCAGGTAAAGAATCGCCACGCCTACTTTCAAAGCAGAGGCACTATTCGCCGCGCCGAAGGTGTCATGCACATACTGCATCATCTCCTCCGCCTGCTTCGGCTTGTCGATGCTCGTGACGTAGTTCAGGAGTAGATGCTTCGGCGTCACGGCTGGCCGCACTGCGGCGGACTTGCCCTGAGCGATTAACAGCGGCTTCAACCGCTCCGCATACACCGCATAGCCTGCGGGCGAGAGATGGATGTTGTCGGGCATGAACAATTCCTTCTCGATGGTGCCATCCGCATTGGTGAAGTCGGCCCACAAGTCGAGAACATTCACCTTGAGATCGCTGTCGAGCTTCAACGCATCGAGCGCGGCGTTGGTCTTCTTGATGTCTTCGTAGAAGCGATGGGCTGGCGCATGAGCGGGCAGGATCTTTGCCAAGATGATCGCGGCAGCGGGGAACTTCTCGCGCAGGTTCTTCACGCACATCTCGATGCCCTTGGCGGCCGCTTCGATGCCGGTCTCGGGCGTGAAGAACATGTTGTTGTTGCCGATCATGAGCACGATGGCCTTCGGCTGCAAACGTTCGACACCGCCGTGATCCAGACGCCAGAGCACATTCTGCGTCTTGTCGCCGCCGATGCCGATGTTGACGGTCTTGAGGATGGGGAAGTGCTTCTTCCACGCCTCGCCCCACTGAATGGTGATGCTGTCGCCCACGAGCAGCACGTCGATGGGGCCTTTGTTCGCCTCCACGGTCTTCAAATGCGCCGCATGAAGGTCCAGCCAGCTCGTGCCGCCAAAATTTCCCGCCGACGGCACCACGGGCCAGAGTTGCGGCAGATGCTTCTTTTGATCCGCGCCCGGACGACGCTCATACTCGGGTTTCAAGACATACGCCTTCTCTTCCTCCGTCAGCGGCCAGCCGGTCTTCTGCGACTCGGGGGTGGTGTAGGGATAGTCCAGCGCGTGCGCGGTAAATTGTGCGAGCAGCAGGGCGGAGAGGACGGTGAGGGTGGGTTGCATGGCGGATGCCTCTTCTCTACTTCACTTCCCCTTCCCCCACAGCTTCGCGAATTTCTCCGGCACGTAGAAGTCGTCCTTACCCGGCGCTGAAAAAGCCGTGCGCTCGATGGTCGTGCCGCGGACGCGCTGGCGGCAGACGTTGAAGTGCCAGGGGAACAAATCCTTGGGCATGGAGCCGTCGATGCCTTTGAGCGGGTCGATCATGCGGGAGCCTTCGCCGGTGATGGGGAGGCGCATTTCGATGCTCCATTGCTTGTCGCCACGATGCACGGAGAACTGCGCGCCGGAGGTCCACTTCACGCCTTTGCCGTCCTTGACGTGGTCGATCTCCAGAACGCTGCCGGCGGGATTGAGGGCGATCTCGTAGTAGATGTTGGACGCGGCACATCTTCCTTCGTCATTGCCATGGCCGCATCGAATCCCAGCGGATGATCGAAGGCGGGTGTGATTGCTATCCTCACCGTTCACGCTGCGAAGACGTCGATTTGTAGGATTTCGCACCCCGTTCCTGACCCCATGACGCTTGGGCTTTAGGCAATAGATGCGATTGTTCGTTTCATACGACTCTACAGGCACCTGCTTCACCCTTTCGCGGCTGTGGGCCGCAGCCCGCATTTTCCCAGGTGCGGCACCAACGGCTTCAGAGGCTCTTTACAAGTCACGCACCGCTCCGCTGGCGTAATCCCGCACATCGTCGCTCGTGGCGGTTTTGATCGCGTTGTTGTAGGCAGCTTTAGCAGCTTGATTGTGCTCAGTCGCCTTATCTGGTTCGAGGTTGGTGAGCCGGGCAAAGCCATCGCCAGCGAGGCAATGCACTTGGCCGATGTTCGGATCGGTGGGCGCGTCGTTCGTGATCTACTGAAGGTCAGCGACCACTGCCCGTGCGGCTTCAAGTGTCATTCCGGGCTTGAAGGCGATGTAGGCCAAACGATACCGTGCATCGATGATATATAGCCCTTTGGGATGCCTCTGAATGTAGTGCTTGAGCGTCTTCTCCGTCGAGGCCTCGTCGTTCTGGTAAAAGGAGGAAAGAGCGATGCGATATTCTGCCTCCTCTGCGTAGGTGCTCTTGGGGAAGTCTTTCAGCAGCGCTTGGAACTCAGCTACGGCCTCGGTGTGGCGGGCGGCTCCAAATAGGACGTTCCCACGCAAGAAGCGCAGTCGCTCATGATCCGCTTTGGGGGAGGCGATTGCTTTCGCAAAGTGGTCCGCAGCGCCCTTCGCATCGCCTGTTTGATGGAGCAACATGCCGTGCGTTTCAGCCACCGCGCTAGCGTTCTCGCTGTCAGGATGCGAGCGAGAGAATTGCTCGCAGCGTTTCAATGCTTTGTCGGGTTGCTTGAGTGCGACGTTCGCGACGATGAGCGCATACAGGACGTTATCGCGCTTGGGGAAGTCGGTAAACTTCGTCTCGATGGTTTCAAAGGTGGTGATCGCCTCAGCGTAGCGCCCCAACTCATAAAGGCACCGGCCCTGACGATAGAGCAGCGCGGGATCATCGGTCTCCCCCCGCGCTGATTCCAAGACTTTGAGTGCTTCAGCCAAGCGTTTTTGACTCAGCAGTGCGTCGCCCAACTTCAACAGCAGGGAGCGCCTTTGCGCATCCACTTCTGAAGCGAGCTTTGAGCCGCTGCCCTTCACGGATTCGAGGCTCTGTAGCGCCTGCACCGTATCCCCCTTCGCGAGCTGAAGGTCTGCAGCCATGAGCGCCGCCTGCACTTGCTCAGCATCGTGGACACCGGTCTTCAGGAGCTGGCTCAACGTCAGCATGGCTTCGTCAGCTTTGCCGCTCACCCGATAGTGCTCTGCACGCAGCAAGGTAGCCTGACCCAGCAGCGATGGGTCTGCATCGCCTACTTCTTTGATCAGCGTCAGCCCTTCCTCCTCACGACCGAGCTTTAGATAGCAGCGGCTAAGACCTAGCTTTGCTGCGTTGCTGTCTGCGTGGTTCGGGAAGTGCTTGAGAAACGCTTCAAACTCTGCGGCTGCCTTCTTGAAGTCGCCCTGGTCGAACGAGGATGCGCCTTTGGAGTCTGCATCGTTTTACGGTGATCCCTTCAACGTCGTGATCACCGCGCGAGCGATGCTCCCGGCCAGTGCTGAGCTTTCAGCATCATCGTTCACCCGCCGAGCATCGGCTTCATTCGAGAGGTAGCCTGCTTCCAACAATAGAGATGGAACTGTCGATTCCTGGATCACCTTGATACTCGTGGTCTTCTTGGCCTTCACCGTGGTCTTCTCCTCATCACCCAGAGCTTTCGCGAAGAGGGCACCTAGCCCTGTATCCATGGGTCCGAAGACTTCATAGCCATGGCTGGCAGCCGCATTGCTGGTATTGATGTGCAGACTCAAGAACAAAGCGGGCTTCAATTGGTTCGCCATCGCAGCGCGATCCAGAAGCGCGACAAACTGATCTGTCGTGCGCGTCATTTCCACCCGCAACCCAGCGGTGCGTAATGCCGCTGCAACCTTATTCGATAGGGCGAGCACGAGTGCGGCTTCGTTGAGTGTCCCGGACTTTGCGCCTAGATCTACGCCACCGTGACCCGGGTCGATCAGGATCAGTGGAGGTAGTCCCGGGGCTTGACCGGGCTGCTGCTCCGCGCTGACTGGCACACTTGCTTTCCCCACTGAATCTCCTCGAAGTCGCGGTGGAACTGGGACGACGACCTTTTCGACTGGCGCTCTGTTCGGATTCGACGTGCTGTCGGATCGTGGCGTTGGCTTTTCGATGTCTGGCGGCTCGGCGTGCGTAGCGCCAAGCATTACAAGAGCCGCGATCAAGGTGCTTGAGACCCATCCCATCAGCGGATGCACGCGCCGATGATTCGCGATGGCAGTAATGCGCGCTCTCACAGCGGTGCTGCCGTCAAGGATGCCGACCAGTCCCAAGCTGAAGCCACGCGGACAGTAGGCGCTTTGCACCTTGAGGAGCGCATGACCATAATCGTTGCGACAATCGCGGACGGCGGAGGCGAGCACCATGGCATCGCAGGCGGTCTCGCGATCCTGGCGGGCGCGAGCTGCTGCGGACCAGAGCATCGGGTTGAACCAATGCAGGGCTTGGAGCATGCAGAGCAGCGCGTTCACCGGGAGGTCGCAGCGCTTGAGGTGCATGAGTTCATGCTTCAGCACGAGTGTGGCTTCGGTCTCTGTGAAAGCGGTGGAGAAGTCTGCGGGCAGAAGCAGCTGAGGCCACCACAAACCTGCCACGGCCGGGCTATCAATGCGCGGCGACATCAACACGGGCGGAGCACGTCTCAGCAGCATCTCCGCGCTCAATGTTTGCACCAAGTTGAGCAACGCTGTGTCCACAGGCACCGCAGTGCGACGGAATCGACTCATTGTTGCCAAGTAATACCCCGCTCCGCCGACAATGCAGACGATCACGCCCAAGAGCCACGCAATGACCAGCACCTGCGTCCAATCCATCTCCGTCTTGGCTGTAGGCTCGGCGGTGAGATTCAGATCGAGAAGAGGCAGGTCTGTCGGCGCTGGAAGATGAACGCCACCCGACCACTGTGACATCGGCGGCAGCGAGATCACCTTGGGCGCGAAGACTGACTCCACACTCCAACGGCTCTGCGGCAGCACGGGTGCGACCAGGACAAACAATACCGGTAACCACAACGCATAGCGCCAGCGTGCCGAGATGTGACCGCGTAATGCGGCCTGAATCAGCATGACTGCTGCCGCGAGCAACGAAGCGCGCAGGCTGGTATCAATTGTCCAGGTGAAGAAGGAGTGGAGTGTGTTCATAGCATTATTTCTTGGTGTTTTGATCGAGCAATCTCTTAAGCTCACGGACCTCCTCGGGCGTGAGCTTGGTGTTGGAGGCGAAGTGAATCAGCAACGGCTTCGCCGCTCCACGAAACACGCGCTCCATAAAGGACGAGCTCTCTGCCTGCACACAGTCCTCGCGCTTCACAGCGGGCGAAAATGTGCGCGGGCCGGTGGCGCTCTTTTTGGTCTTCAATGCGCCCTTTTCAACGAGCCTTGTCAGCAGCGTGCGGACCGTGTTATCCGCCCAACCCATCGTGGGCAGCAGTGCCTTCGCGACTTCAGAAGCCGTCTGCGGGGCACGCTCCCAGAGAGCTTCCATAATTGACCATTCAGACTCAGAGATATCAGGTGGATTCATTTCGAAAGCATTACACCACATTTGTAGTGACACGTCAACTACAAATGTGGTGAGCGCTAAATAAAACTGCTGCACCCGGTTTTTGGCCCCTTGTCAGCACAGTTCGATTGCGCATAAAATGAACATGCAATGACAAGGGAATGAACCTCAGGGTTTCGTGACTTTCTTGGCACTAACTTGGCAGTTGAACTCAGTGACGATAAGTCGGCCGTTGCAGCTCAATCCCTTGTCCGCTACTCTAGGCTTTG
>JANPIW010000056.1:0-6545 GCA_031425215.1 Verrucomicrobiaceae bacterium | reverse complement strand
CAGCGTTGACCGCAACTCGCTGGGCAGCACGCGTGTGATGCGCACCTGTGGCATGATGGGAGAGGTGGTCGGCAAGGCCGCATGGATCGCCGTGCGCCATCACACCTCGCCGCGCGGCGTTTATGAGCAGTACCTCGACATCCTCAAAGACCTCATGAGCAGGCCCGGCGCGATGCGTCGCGACAGCCTAGAGGCTGATCTCGTCATGCCCGCGAATGCGAAGAAGCTCCCCGAAGTCGCGCAGGACGGCATCGATCCGAAGAAGCTCGAAGGCATCGTCATTGACGACGAGGAAGCCGATCTCACCGGCAAGTGGGCCAGTGGTGAGGGACTCAAGCCCTTCGTCGGCAAGCATTATAAATACACCGGCGAGAAGGGGGCGTCCGCCCGCTTTCCTTTCTCCGTGCGCGAGAGCGGCAAGTATGAGGTGCGCGTCTTCTGGCAGCCGCACGCCAACCGCGCCAAGTCCGCGCCCGTCACTGTGCTCTCCGCCACCGGCGAGAAAACCGTCACGGTCGATCAAACCAAAAAGGCCGCGCTCGAAAAAGGCGCCCAAAGCCTTGGCGCATTCCAGTTCAACGCCGGCGAGGAAGCCGCCGTGGTTTTCCGCACCGAGGGCGCGGGCGGCAATGTCCACATCGACGCCGTGCAGGTGCTGCCCGCGAAATAATCAAGGCGCCGGCAGCCACGCATCGAGATCGCGCTGGAGCAGATCATGCCGCGCCATGTCGTAGTGGTGGCATACAAAACCGAGACGGCGCGCGGTGGCAATGTTGTCAGCAAGATCGTCGATGTAGAACGTGCTCGCGGGATCAAGATCGAGCTGCTCGATGGCGACGCGGAAGATTCGCTCGTCAGGCTTCATGCTCTCCGCGAGGTACGAATAAACGCCGTCGTCGAAATGACGGAAGATGGAAAACTCGTGTAGCAGGAAATCTTTGTGCAGATCGCTCGTGTTCGAGAGCAGGTGCATCGGCAGTTTGGGCGGCAGCGCGGCCAGGGTGCGCTCCATCGTTTCATTCTGCGCGAAGATGTCGCACCAGATGTCTCGGAACTCGTCCGTCGTGCCGGTGAAACCGATCAGCTCCATGCCACGCCGGACAAATTCCGCGCCAGGCATCTGGCCGGACTCCAGCGGCACCTTGAGCGGCTCGATGGCGCGCAGCACTTCATCGCGTGTGCAGCGGCTCTGCTTTGAAAAACGCTCTGCAGCGCGGCTGAAATCGAAACTGACGAGGACGTTGCCGATGTCGGAGAGCAGGACGGGATTGGGCACGAGTGCAGAGAGGTGGGAGTTGCGGGCGGAGTGAAGTGCTCAGTGCAAAGTGCTCAGTTCGGAATCACGCGACACTGCACGGCCTGACTGGGCACTTAGCACTTGTCTTCACTGCATCCGGTACACTGCGCCGTTCCAGTCGAGCACGATCAGCTCCCCGCTCGCGTCCTCGCAGAAAGCCGTGGGCTTCACCAGCACGGTCGCCTTTTTCTTCGGGTTCGTCGCCGCTTCTTGGGGGCTGGTGTAGATGATCTCGTTGGAGATCACCTTGCCGTCGTCGCCGGCTTTGAGCGCCCAGATTTTGCCGATCACAAAGTCGCCGTAAATGTACGCGCCCTTCAGCTCGGGCCGCTTGGTGCCGCGATAGATGATGCCGCCGGTGATGCTCAGACCTTCGCCGTGGTTGTACTCGAAGATGGGGTCGATGAATTTCGCGCCCTCGGGCGGCGCGTCGGTGCGAAGCGGAAACGTGCGCGCGCCTTCGCGGTAGCTCCAGCCGTAGTTGCCGCCGTTCGTGATCCAGTTGATCTCCTCCCACAAATCCTGGCCCACATCGCCGCACCACAAGCGGCCTTTGTCGTCGAAGGCCAGGCCCCACGGGTTGCGAATGCCGCTGGCGTATATCTGCGGCAGCGCGTTCACACCGTTCGCATACGGATTGTCGCTCGGGATGCCATAGGCGTTGTGGTATTCGCGCGAATTCACGTCAATGCGCAGGATCTTTCCGTAGAGCGTGGCATTGTTTTGCGCGAGGCGCAGCGCGTCGTCGCGCTTCGAGTTGTCGCCCAGGCCGGCGTAAAGAAATCCATCGGGACCAAAGATGATGTTTCCGCCGTGATGGTTCCAGTTCACCAGCGGCACCTCAAGCAGCACGCGCTCGCTGGCGGGATCGGCCTTGTCCGCCCCGGCCTTCATCTCGCTGACCACCCAGCGCTTTGGCTTTTGCAGTGTGTAGCAGAGATAAAAGAGGCCGTTCTCCTTGAACTTCGGGTGAAAAGCCAGGCCGTTGACGCCTTCTTCAAATTTTCCATCCGGCGCCTCCATCCCGCGCCCGCTCATGTCGAGGAAGAGCGTCGCATCGCCACCCTCTTTTTTCGGCAGGATGATGATCTGCCCGCGCTGCAACGCGAGAAACTCGCGTCCCGTGCCATCCGGCGGGATGACCAGGGCGACGGGCCACAGCGTTTCCAATTTCTCGTGGATGCGCTGGAGTTTGATTTTGTCCTCAGCATGGAGCGAGGCGGCGGTGGTGACGATGGCGAGGAGTAACAGCAGGCGGTTCATGCGCCCGATCATGCCGAGTCTGCTCGTCCCTGTAAACCAATTCGTTCATCAGTCCTCTCCGTGGCTGTGGTTTCCAGCCGCAGTCCGTCCAGGTGGCTCCCAGCCGCCTGATTTTCCTCCGGCCTGGAGGCCCCGTCTTTTCGGTTGCGTGTTTTCCCTTCGTAACTACTATCCCCGCCCTTCCGCCGCCGGGCACAACTTCGTGCTCGTGCTGTATCCACGGAAGGCCCCCACGCCTATGAGAGCCGACCTTGTCGATCAAGCCGCCCAAGTCATCCCCGATTACCCGATGCTCATCAACATCGTGTCCATGCGCGTGAAGCAAATCTGCGCGGGCCGCCCCACGCTCGTCGAGCGCCGGCCAGGTCTCCGCGAGGCCGACCTCGCCCTGCTCGAGATCATCCAGGGCAAGATCAAGATCGGCGAGCGTACGGACGAGGTGGCTTGAGTTCGGAATTGATGGCGCGCGATTCCTCAGAGAATCAGGCCATCAACCATCAACTCTCAACCATCACTTCCTGCCGTGTCCGAGATCGCCACCAACCGCAAGGCGTCGCGAGACTACGCCATCATCGACAAGTTCGAGGCCGGCATCGAGCTGCGCGGCACCGAGGTGAAATCCATCCGCCAGGGCAAACTCAACATCGCCGACGGATTCGCACGCCTCGATAAAGGCCAGGTATGGCTCTACAACTGCGACATCCAGCCCTACGACAAAGCCAGCCACGAGCAGCACGAGCCGCGCCGCACCCGCAAGCTCCTGCTCCACCGCCGCGAGATCGCCAAGCTCTGGGAGTACTCGCAGATCAAAGGCCTCGCCCTCCCCGTGCTGCGTCTCTATTGGAAAGGCCCGCATGTGAAGGCCGAGATCGGCGTCGGCAAAGGCAAGACCAAGGGCGACCTGCGCCAGGATCTCAAAGCAAAAGCCGAGAACCGCGAGGCTGCGCGCGAGGTGGCCAGCTTTAACAAGCAGCTCAAGCGGTAAGTTGGACGGCTACTTCAGCCACCACTCGAAAAAGCGGTAGATCACCTCATTGCTCTCCGGATTCGGATCGTGTTTCTCGCGGTTCGTCATCGCGACACGATTCTCGGCGCCGAGGATTTTGTTCACGGTGATGAGATGGTTGAGCCCGGCCCAACGCTTCGGCGGATCTTCCGCGCCGCCGGAGACGAGGAAAGGACGCGGCGCCATGAGCGCCTGAAATTCCACCAGATCGTGACCGCGCTCGATGAGCGTCTTGTAGGCGCCCGTGCGCGGGCTGTCCGCGCGCACGAGACCGGGCTTGCGCGTCAGCGCGGGATCGAAGCCGAGGTACCACGGCTCCTGGTAGTTGATGCTTCCGCGCGCCTCATCGAACACGATGCCCGGATCACTCCACGCGCCGCAGGCATATTTCTCCCAGAGACACGCGCCAAACATCGACCACTTCCCGCCATACGAATGACCCACGATGCCGATGCGCTTCGCATCCACTTCGGGCAATGAAGCCAGCGCGCTCCACGCGTTCGCCGACACATAACCGAGATAACTCAGCGGCTGGCACTTCGCCTCCGCCGCCAGCAGCGGCAGCCGCGCATCACCGCCGGGCGAGCCAATCGCCAGCGACACAAAACCGCGCTTCGTGAGCTGATACGCAAAATCACGCAACGGCTTGTCCGTCAGGCCCACGCTCGTTTCGGGATCATAATACGGGACAAAGACTGCAGGGAACGGGCCTTTGCCCTCGGGGATCAGCAGATAACCATCACCCGTCTGCCCCCGCGCGATCTCCAGCCGGATGCGCTTCTGCGTGAAATTTTCCCGCTGCTTCGATTCGAGCACTTCGATCTTCGGCCTCTCGATCACCGCAGACCAAGCACCCATGATCCCGTGCCAGTCAGCGAGAATCTCAGCACGACGCTTCTGCCAGTCAGCGGCAGTTTGTGCTTTGCTGCCGTCATTAAAGGCCAGCGGGGATTTGTAGCCGCCGAGATCAGAAGCGAGCGCGGCTGGCGGTGTGAAATGAGGAGCAATGTCAGGTGGCGGTGGCGAGGCAGCGGGGGCTGAGCCGATGGCGCAAAGAATGAGGACGATCGCGACAAGTTGCTTGTTCATTGCAGTGGAGGTGTGGGTTCGTTTGTAACTGTGGTTGGCGAAGTGTTACGCTTTTTCATTCGTCGCGAGTGTGTGATCAGGCCGATGCCGAGGGAGAAAACAGCGAGCAAGACAAAAGCGGCGATCACCTGATTCCTCAGTTCTAGAATCGGAGGTTTGCCCAGACTCTTAGCCCATCCCCAATCGTGATCAGGTGCAAAATCGAGCCTGCCCGCGAGAGCTGTTCGAAGGTATATCTCCTTCTCGCGATATTCGAGAAGACCGCGGGTGATTTCGGGATCACGCCTTGCTTCATCGTGATCAATCATGAACCTCACGGGATCAAAACCAGAGTCGCGCAACCAGCGGTAAGCGTTGTAGCGAATGTTCTCCGGCTGAAGGTTTTTGCTCTCACGAGCTTGCGTCGGACCGGCAAGTTCGGCTCCGAGCACTCGCAAAAGGTCAGGCCAGTTAGCCTCGCTTGTCGGAAGTGCCACAACAATGCCGCGTACGGCGAATCCTTGTTTTATCCACTCAGCTTGTGACTCATCCTTGTGTTTTCGCCACCATTCTGACCAGAACTCAGCAAGTTTTTCTTCGTCAGGAGCTGAATGGTTCGTCAGATACTCCAGGCTGCTGTCTCGGTGACCACCAGCGCAACCGACTCCCTCGCCAGAGATGACCGACTCAGCCAGCGGCTCAGCCCAAGCCTTTCCTCCAAAGCGTCCGACCAGGAAAGCATCATCGTGTCCCCACATCCCGAGCCGTAATCCCGCCTCGCAATCTCTCCACATGCCAGCGATGGAACGATTCTCGTCATAGTCTGGCGCCAAGGCACTTATTTTTGGCACGGCAATCAGCCACACAAAGACACCCGCGCACACCGCCACAAGGCAGAGCAGCGTGCCGAGGGTGTAGAGCAGACGGATGCGAATCATGGCATGAGTATGGCTCCATCGACCCCGTGTGCGTCAAGCTCGCATCGCAGGTAAACTTTTCCCAAAACCGCCTTGCCCGTGCTTGTGCCGCTCCCATAATCCCGGCCCCATGTCCAGCTCACCCGTCGAGTACCTCCCAGGCAAGCAACCTCATCCGCGCGAGAAGCGTCTTATCTTCCGCAATGTCGATCGCGCGGGCTTTGATCCGTCCATGGACTGCTACCTGCGCGATTGCGGCTACGAGCAGCTCAAGAAGGCGCTCACCATGGAGAAGAGCGCGATCATCAACGAGGTGAAGGCCAGCGGATTGCGCGGTCGCGGCGGCGCGGGATTCCCGACGGGCGTGAAGTGGGGCTTCATTCCTCCCACGAACACCAAGCCCGTCTATCTCATCTGCAATGCCGACGAATCCGAGCCTGGCACTTTCAAAGACCGCTACATCATGCACCAAGATCCGCATCAGCTCGTCGAGGGCATGGTGATCTCGTGTTTCGCCGTGAACGCGCGCGTGGCCTACATCTACATCCGCGAGGAGTTCCCCCACGCCGCGAAGATTCTGGAGAAAGCCATCGCCGAGGCGCACGAGAAAAATTTCCTCGGCAAGAACATCCTCGGTAGCGGGTTCGACTGTGAGATTTTCGTCCATCGCGGCGCGGGCGCATACATCTGCGGCGAGGAGACCGGCCTCATCGAAAGCCTCGAAGGCAAGCGGCCCTATCCGCGCATCAAACCACCGTATTTCCCCGCCGCGCTCGGCCTCTACATGAGCCCGACCATCGTGAACAACGTCGAGAGTCTCTGCCATGTGAAGCACATCATCCAGATGGGCGGCGCGGAGTACGCGAAACTCGGCACGCCGAACAACACCGGCACACGCATCCTCTGCGTGAGCGGCGACGTGCAAAATCCCGGCTACTTCGAGGTCGAAGTCGGCAAAGTCACCATGGGCGAGGTGATTAACGATCTGTGCGGC
>JANPIW010000055.1:0-9265 GCA_031425215.1 Verrucomicrobiaceae bacterium | reverse complement strand
GCTACGATGTCCTCGCCGCCATCCGCGCCGACGAGTCGCTGCTGAACACGCCCTTCATTTTCATGACCGGCATGAGCGAGGGCCGCCAGATCCGCCAGGGCATGAATCACGGCGCGGACGATTATCTCATCAAACCCGTCGCTCTGGATGATCTCATGTCTGCAATCGACTCGCGGCTGCGACGGAACATCCAGCGCCTCGTGGCGACAGGCGCGGTGCCGTGAGCCTGCGTGACTCACACTCGCGGGCGGACAGAATCTTCTGTGCCAAGCGCTCGGTCACATTCAGCGGGCCTCAATGCGCAGCCAGATCGCCCCTCGCCAGATTCGCGTTTGAAATTCGAAATGTCCCTCAGTTCCGGTTCACCATCCGCCGCACATCATCTTCGGTGTACGCCGTCTTCCCGCGCTCCCCTGACTTCTGAATGATCTCGGGCCGCTGGTTCTTCTTTTGGGATCTCACCACGTCGCGCACAGACCCGGTCTCGAACTCCTCGTTCGCGTCGCCGAAAACTTTGCTCCGATCACGCGATTGCTGGCTGGCATAACGGCTCGCGCTCGTGTCAAAGCTCTCGTTTGACTCCCGCGCGCTTTTCGTCGCACCCTTGAATGCCTCGTCCGACTCCCGGCTGCTCTTGCCGACCTGGGAAAACTCGCTGGTCTTATACTTGTCCGAACCATGGAACTCATGCTTGCCTGCGTAATCCTTCGTCTTGAACTCACTGCTCTTGAACTTCGAGTCGGCGTTGTAAGTCTTCTGGTCAAACTTGCTGCGGATGCTCGTGTCGTACTTTTTTCCCTTTTTGTCGAAGCCGCTGTCCATGAACTTCGTCACCTTGCTCTTCCTCGTCCCCTCATCACTCTGCTCGTCTTCCTCAGTTGATGATGACGAACATGACGCGACTAGCATCGTGAGCAGAAAAGAAGCATAAAGTTTTTGAAGCATGGCTGTGGGTCACTCGGGTTTCTTCTGCGCGCCGCCGCTCGCGAGGAAACGCGCCTCATGCACGACACCGGCGGGAAAATAAAACTTCCGCAGCTCGGCGGTGAAGGTGTCCAGCTTTCCCCAGTCACGATACAGCTCGAACACGTGCTGCGCCGCATCATTGATCACAAGATACGACTCGCGGACCAGCGCCAGCTCGGCGGCGGCAAAGTCTTTGTGGCGGGTGAGAAAACTGATCCACTCCTTCAATATCTCCGGCTGCTGGCGGCCCTGGCGGCGCAGTTGCGCGAGCGCGCCTTCCAGAAGCTCGCGCGCCAGCTCGGGATGGTCCGCGTCTTCGAGTGCTTTGGCCCACTGCACCGTCTGGCTGCCGCCGGGGAAAGGCATGCGCGTCAGCTCGCTGAACACATCCATCAGCGCATCGCGATCATCGAGCGCCGCGGCCACGCGCGCCATCACGGGCAGCTTGCGGCTCTGCAAATGCGTGGACGGAATCTCCGCCGCAGCCACGCAAGCCTGCCAGGCCCACGACGCGCGCTTTGCATCGAGCAGCGTCCTCGCCGCAAGATCGAGGCAGACGCGATCATCGTCCTGCGCCACGCGCCATGCGGCGGCCAGCTCTTCAGGCGTCGCCCCATCGGGCATCTGCGTGGCAAAGGCCGACAATGCCAGCGCCGCCAGCGGACGATCCGCCCCAGATCGCGCCTCGGCGCGCAGCACTGTCATCCAGCCTGCGGCGTTCGCGCCCTTTGCCTCCGCCACCAGCCACGCGAGCATTCGTTCCAGCGCGACAACCTCGCGGGCAGGCGCGCGAAAGAGCGCGGAGATTTGCGGACGACCGCGCTCGGGATTCCATGACGCGTCTGCCGCGAGCATGACGAGTTGTTTGAGACGGAGCTGAAAGCGTCCCGCCGGTTCCTTCAAGGTCCGCTCCGCCTGCGTGAGAAAACTCAGCGCCTCCGCCGCGCGGTTATGTTTGCCCAGATCATCTGCGAGCGACAGCACCGCCGTCACCGATTTGCGACCGACCGCGATGACCATCAGCGAGCGAAACTCCTCCCACGCCCCCTCCTCGGCCGCCAGCGTGGCTCGCAGCATCAGCACGTTCTCTCCAGAAGCTTGAAGCGGATCACGCAGTGACACGAGGCGCAGCGCCTCCAGCGCTTTCACGCGGTTGCCTTGTTTGCGCAGGAGCCGGGCGCGATGCAGGCAGTTTTCCGCGTCAGGCTCCAGGCCCTTGTCGGCATTGTCCACCACCGCCTGATGCATCCGCTCCCACGCCGCCAGCGCGGCGGCATCGTCGCCCTTGCGCTCCAGCAGCAGCCCCAGCTCGCGCAGATACGGCGTCTCCGGCGGCGTGCGCCCGTGCATGATCCTGGATTTGCCATCCAGAAATCCGAATGATCTCAGCGCCTCGACATCGAATGCCAGCGCGAGAAACCGCGCGTGCTTTTCACGCAGCGTCTCATCACCGGGTTGCGGCGGTTTGAGCGGCGGCTCCGCATTAATGAGCTGCAATGAGAACCCGGCCCCAGGCTCGATCTCCAGCGCGGCCTCGCATGCGCGCAGCACCCAGTTCACATACTCCGAGTTCGTCGGCGCACGCGGAGGCAGCCGTGTGTAAAGCTCAAGCGACTCGCGTGCCATGCCGTTGGCCTCCAGCCGCGCGCCCAGCTCCGCGAGCATCTCCACGGACGCCTCCGTCCTCATATCGACGGACGCGATGTGCTCGCGGATCAGCCGCAGGCGGTTGGGATAATTTGTCTCGCGCAATTTGCGCACCAAGCGCGTGATGCGCCACTCATTGAACTCAAACCCCGTGCGCGGACCAAGCATCACGCCGCCCCACTTCTCATGGATGCCGTCCTCCATCCGCTCCGTCACATCGCCGAGACCCTGCATCGTCAGGCTCGCGCCAATCTCGCGCGCATCCTCCCAGTAGCTGCGCAGATGCAGCGCCTCCTCATTGCGCGAGGCAGTCTGCGCCGCCAGATCACCGGTGCGCTCGCCAAGATCCCGCGAGATCATGAAATCGCCCGACAAGTATTTCTCCATGCCATCCGCCGCCTTGCCATCCGCCCCCGCGAGACCTTGCACCGCAGCGCGACGCACCGAGGTCAGGCTCGATGACGGCGCGGTCTGCAGCTTGCCCCACGCGTTTTGCAAAACACGATCACGCTCCGATTTCGATCCCGCCACGCGATTCAGCGAGCCGACGCCGAGCAGGAACGGATCATAGGCTCCGCTGTAGCGGTTTGCGCTCGTCGGCGCGGAGGTCGCGCGCTCCAGATAATCGCGCTGCAAATCCCAGCGCTCCGCCGACTCAGCGATGCGCGAGAGAAAGAATGCGTAATCCCCCTGCAAGCCAGCCGACTGCGCGCGCAAAGACTCGCCCAGCGCGAGCGCCTCCGCGTAATGCTGCCTGTCCTCAAGCTTGCGCGTGATGTCGAGCAACTCCTGCGTTTTCAAAAGCCGCGCGTCGCCAAAAAGAGACAGCTCCTCCGGCGCGAATCGAAACTGGCGCGAGCGCTCGCTTCGCGACGAGTCGAAATCAGCCAGCATCATCACGGTGGAGGTCAAAAGGCTCACGCGTTGCTTGCGCGCTGCGTCGGTGAGCATTTTCTCGCGCGCCCAGGCCAGCGCGTCTGCCATGCCTCGTGATTTCACCGTGAGCCAGACGAGAACAAACTGCGCCTCGACGGTGTCGCGCGTTTTCAAAGTCTCGCGCAACAGCTCGCGGAACTCCGCTCCAGCACCCGCATAATAGAGCGCCCACATTCTCTCGTTCGCACCGTGCTCCTTCGCAGCAGCCCACTCGAGCGTCCACGCGGCGAGCGCGTCGCCACCGCGATCACGTTTGAGCCGCGCCATCTCCTCGATGGCGCGCAACCGCACCAGCGCGGCATCTTCGGGCAGCTCGGCAAATTCCGCGCGCGGGATGCTCAGCCAGGCGCGCAGCTTTTCCACGTCGGTTTTTTCGAGGCCAGTCGCTTGATCGAGCGTGTCGAGAATGTCGGTGACGGGTTTCGCATCCGAGGCGCCGGAACGCCGCGCATCGGTGAGCGGCAGAGGCCAGCGCTCCACGGCGGGCTGCGTCGCGGGCTTGCCCGCAGGATTCTTATCGATGAGCTGGCGCAAATATTTCTCCGCAGCGGCGTCATCGGCGACGGCCAGGCATTTCAACGCGAGCCGCAACAGCGCGCGCGAATCCCACGGACGCACGCGCACGACCTGCTCATACACCCGGCGCTCCGCCTCGTCCTGGCCCGTCGCACGGTAGTGATCCGCCAGATCGCCCAGCGCCTTCGCATCCTGCGCGTAGCGGTTCTCCAAACGACGACGCACGCGATCCGCCTCGGCGATTTGAAACGTTTGCTCCAGCAATTGCACGAGCTGGCGCGACTCCGATGCCTGATCCTTCGCGGGTGCGGCGGCGGCGATCTGCTTTTGGAAATAGATCGCCGCCTTCAGATCACCGACCTTGAGCGCAGCGGCGCGCAATTGATCGAGCGAGAACGGCACATCGGGCGCGGTGTAGTAAGCCTGCTTCATTGAGGCGAAAGCCTTCTGCGCGTCGCCGTTGCGCTCGTGGATGAGCGCGAGAGCCTCGTGATAAAAGCCATCGAAAGGATTTCGCCGCGAGCGCTCCTGCAAAACCTGCTCCATCATTTTCGAGCGGTCATGGACGACGGACACCGCCAGCTCGCCGCCGCGCGTGTCGCCCGCCAGCATTCGCTCGACGCAGCGCTTGAAGATTTCGCGGCGGCGCTTCACATCCGTCTCGCGGTCAATGATGTCAGCCTGCACGTTGATGAAGTCCTGCACACGTTGCAGGCGCAGCAGCAGCTCGGCTTGTCTTTCGAGCAGCGGGATGGCGGTGGCGCCCTCGGCGCGCTTTGCGGCGGACTCCCACAGCGCGAGAGCCTTCTCCGGCTGGCGCATGACGTTGTAGCACTGCGTGAGCGCGGAGAGCAGCGGTTCGGAGTCAGGATCATCCCGGTGCGCGCGCTCAAGAATCTGCGCGGCTTCTTCAACGGCGGAGCGGCGCTCTCCGAGCTGGCGCACACCGGCACCATACGAACCAGCCTTCACTAAGGTGTAGAAGCGAGTCTGCCATTTTGCCGACGCATCTTTGCCATCAACAAGGGCATCGTTTAGCAACAATTTTTCGTGGGCCAACGGCAGATCAGAAAGAAGGTTTTGCACACTCCTCATCGTTGTCTCGTTGGACATGGCGCCGAGATACCGAAGCACCTGCACGTTGCTGTCGTCAGCGAGAGCGCTGTTGCGAAGCAACCGGTCATAGGCCAGAGGAGCTGCGGCAAACGCTTTCTGACCGCCTTCCATCACTGCCTCGCTGAGACGGAGCTGATAGCGCGTGCGGTTCGTGGGATCGCGCTCGGAGAGCAGGTGGAGCTGGCGCAAAACCAGCGCTTTGTTTTCATCAGCAAGTGCGATGTCGAGCAGCAGGCGCTCATAATCGAGCGGAAGGTCGGCGCGCTTTTTCCCGGTGGCATCGAACTCGACGCGGCGCATCATTTTGTATGCCTCTTCGAGCAAGTCCGCGCGATATGCCCACCATGCGGCGCGCATGGCGAGGAGATGCCCCGGATCGTTATTCGCGGCCTCGGCTTCGGCGACGAGCTTTAGCGCATGCTCGGTCACGCCTTTCGGTGCGGCGTCCTTGCGCGTCCCCTCATCATCGGATGCAAAGCCCGCCCCGGTGAAGATTGTGGGAAGCTGGAATCCGCTTTGCACATCCTTCACGACCGCCACTTCTTTTTTCTCACCGACGAGGATGGAGAGCAGCCGCTCGTCCACGTCATTGCGATCATCGCCCGTGGTACTCTTCGCCCACGCTTGCTCGAGCAGCTTCGTCGCCTCGTCTGTCTCGCCTTGATCGGACAGCAGCTCGCTGAGGCGAAGCAATTCCTCACGTCCCGCGAGCGGACTAGCGGCGGCGGCGCGCGCGGTGATGATCGCGGCGTCAAGGTCGTGGCCGGACGAGAGAAAGGCGGCGACTTCATTGAGCCGCTGCTGCCGCACTTTTCCACCGCTGTTGATCTCCGTGTAGCGGTCGAGCAGCCGCTGCATCTCATCGGCCCGGCGCCGGCCGCGATAAAACGCGGCCAGCTCGAACACAGCCTCCGCGCTGTCTTGGGCGCGCTTGAGGCGCGCATGGAGAGTCGTCTCGATGATCTCGTCGAGCGCCTTCTCCTGCGCGAAGGCGAGCACCTGCTTTTCCACCTCCACACTGCCACTGTGCGCGGCGAGCAAGGCTTTCAGCCGCGCAATGGCCATCGCGTCTTTGCCCAACCGAAGATCAGCCTCGCACCGCAGCAAGACGAGCGCCGGCATATCCTTGTCAGTGCCGGCGAGCTTCTCGTCGATAAGCTTCGCAGCTTCCACCGCGCCTTCGTGATCGAGCAGCGCGCGGACGAGCAGCCAGCGGTACTCGCCCACGTCGGGCGCGAGTTTGTTCAGCTCGCGCAGCCATTGGATTTGCTCATCGGCATCGACGGTGATCTCGAAAAAGCGCGCGAGATCGGAGAGCGCCTGCTCGACGGGCGGCTGCTTTTTCCCCTCGGTCACGAGCCGCGCGCGCAGCTCGTCGAGCGCTCCGAAGCGCTCGTGCAAACGCACACGCTGGCGGAAGAACTCGCCGTAACGTCCATCGCGGAAATGCAGCAGCGCCAATGCGCGGACGAGCGCCGCATCGGCCTTCGGAAACTGGTCCGCCTGCTCGTAGATGCGCGCGAGATCGTGCAGCGCTTCGAGTCGTTTCTGCGGATCGGGAAGGTCTGCGAGCTTTTCAAAAAACGCGCCCGCCCGCTCGGCGAGACCCGCACGCAGAAGCGAGTGCGCGACCTGCCGCGCGAGGTCTTGATCGTCGGGCTTGAGCTTCGCGGCAGACTCCCACGCAGCGGCAGCCACGTCAGGTTTGTTCGTGGCGAGAGCGAGATTGCCGTACTCCATCCAGGCCGCAGCTTTTCCCGCGTCACCGTCGGGCAGGGATTCAGCGAGACGTTTCACCAGCGCGAGAGCCTGCTCCGGCTGCCGCGACTCGATCGCGAGATCAGCGCGGGCGCGGAGCGCGAAACGATTCCCTGGCTCAGCTTTCAAGACGTCATCATATAAAGACGCGGCGGATTTGAGATTACCGCTTTTCCAAAGCAGATGCGCCTCGACGAGCCGCACGGACGGGTGCTTCGACGCTGCGGCCTGCGCGCGGATGTTTTCGAGCAGGAGCTTCGTCTCGCCGTGCTTCTCATAGAGATCCCACAGCAGATCGACGACACGCCCATGCTCCGGCGCATCGACGAGGAGCGCGAGGTACTCATTGGCCAGCCGCGTCTCGCGCGCGTCCCATGCTGCGGCTGGTGTCTGAGCCGGGCACGGGGTGAGCACAGCGATGACCAAACAAGCGATCATCGCGGAAGCCCGAAGGCCGCCACGATGCTGGTTTCGACTGCGTTCACACCTTGCCATCTGCATCGCTAAAGATACACCCGCGCGCAGCGGGATGGCAGCCAGTATCACCCACGAAGAGGAGGGGGCAAAGATGAATATCCCCTGCCGAGGCATCAAGGCCGGCCGGGCCGGGATGAGTGGTTGACATCATTGAGCGCGCGGCTAGACATCCTGCCCCTCACGCCCAAAAGCTTATGGCAAACATCCGTTCCAGCGAAAAAGACATCCGCAAAACAATCAAGCGCACCGCTCACAACCAGACGGTGAAGAGCCGCATCCGCACCCTGCGCAAGAAGGTGCTCGCGGCCATTGAAGGTGGTGATGCCAAGGCCGTGAACGCCAGCCTTTCCGAGTTTTCCTCCGCCGCTGACAAGGCCGCCAAGACGAATGTGCTGCACCGCAACACTGCGGCACGCCTCAAGAGCCGCCTCGCCGCACGCGCGCCGAAGAAGTGACCGGAGCGCCGCGCGCAGACCGATTTCGCCAGCCTGCACGGGGCTTTCTCCCGCCACTGGAATGCTGTGTCCATGTGATGTCTGGTTCTTGCAAACGGAGCTTGTTTTTCGTGACATAACCGCGCTGGCATCCGCGCTGCTCCCGAACAAAACTCCCGTCATACGGCAATGGAAGCCTACCTCGTCATCGGCCTGCTCGTCCTGGCAGTCATCCTCTTCTCCACGGAGAAATTCTCCGTGGATGTGGTGACGCTGGCGCTGCTCGTCGTACTGGTGCTCTGCGGCATATTGAAGGTCGATGAGGCATTCGCGGGCTTCAGCAGCGATGTGATCATCATGCTGGCATCCATCTTTGTCATCGGAGCGGCGTTGCGCGAGACAGGGATGCTCGATTTCATGGGCCATGTCCTCGCGCGCAGCCTCGGCGGCAGCCCGGGGCGGCTCACCACGGTGATGATGGCAGCCGTGGGCGGCGTCTCCGCCTTCATGAACAACACCACTGTCACCGCCGTCTTCCTCGGGCCCGTGATGGGACTCGCGCGCCAGATCAAAATCTCCCCCTCGCGCCTGCTCATGCCGCTGGCCTTTTCATCCATCCTAGGCGGCACCTGCACGCTCATAGGCACCTCGACAAACGTGGCCGTGAGCGGCTACCTGAAAAAGATCGGGATGGAGGAGATCGGCATGTTTGAGTTCACCCATGTCGGCATCATTCTGCTCGTGGTCGGCATCGCCTACATGAGCTTCATCGGCACGCGTTTTATCAAGGATCGCGACCGCGGAGTGGGCGGCGAGGTCATCGCCATCCGCGAGTATCTGGCTGAGATCGTGGTGCTGAAAAACTCGCCGCTCATCGGCCAGGAGATTTACAACTCGGACTTTTCGGTGCTGGAGTTTCAGGTGCTCAAGATTGTGCGAGATTACCGTGAGGTGGTGTCCGTCCCGCACGAGCGCTTTGCGGAGGGCGATCTCGTCCTCGTCGCCGGCAAGGTGGAGAACCTCATCAAGATCAAAAAAATCGAGGGCATCGACATCCTGGAGGACCTGAACCTGCGCCGCTCCGGCGTGGACATGCAGAACGCGCACGTCGCCGAGGTCGTGCTCACCACACGCTCCAGCCTCGTGGGACGCACCTTGAAGGAGGCGCAATTCCGCCAGCGATCCGGCCTCTCCGTGCTCGCCGTCATGCGCGGTGATCGCTCGCTCGTCGATCACATCGGCGACCAGAAATTAAAGGCTGGCGACCTGCTGCTGCTGCAGGGACCGCCCGAGCGCTTTCGCGCATTCGAGGAGGCGGGCGAGATGGTCGTCATCACGCAGCACCGTCACAGCGAGGCCAGTCATGCGAAAGGCTGGCTCGTGCTCGGCGTCTTCACGGCGGCGGTGATTGTCAG
>JANPIW010000054.1:0-20973 GCA_031425215.1 Verrucomicrobiaceae bacterium | reverse complement strand
GCGCCGAGGACCTCGCGCAATGCCTCGCGCGTGTTTTTATCGTCTTCAGCGATGAGTATTTTCATGGATCAGTTTTTGGGAATGGTGAGCACGAAGCGCGCGCCGTCGCGATACGCTGGATCGACATTGAGCGTGCCGCCGTGTGCCTGCGCCAGCTCGCGCGAGATCGTGAGGCCGATGCCGGTGCCGCTCGCGCCCTCGTTCAGATCGGAGCGCACGCGCTCAAAGGCCTCGAACACACGGCGGTGCATCCTGTCAGGGATGCCGGGGCCCTTGTCCTCCACAGTGAGCGTGGCCTGTCGCGCATCCATCGTCGTGATAATGCGCGCCATGCCGCCAGTGGCCGCGTACTTTTCCACGTTTGAGAGCAGGTTGCCCAAAATCTGGATGATCACATCTGCGTCGAGCCTCATCGTTTCCGGAGCGTGAAGACTCGTCTCTATGGCGATGCCCTTGCCCTCCCAGAGCGGCGCCCAGCGTGTCACAGCCTCGGCCACCACTTCATCGAGCACTGCGCTCTTGGGATTCACCGTGAGCTTGTTGCGCTGCTTGCGCGAGTAAGCCAGCACGTTGCTGATGAGCCGGCTGAGCCGCGATGTCTCCGCGCCGACAACGCCGAGATAGCGCGCCGCCGTTTGATCGCCCGTCTTCTCCGCGCGGTGCGCGGCCATCTCGGCGTAGAGCTGGATGTTCGTCAGCGGAGTCTTCAGTTCGTGGGAGACCTGGTTCACAAAGGTCACGCGCTGCAGCGCCTCGCTCATCGCGCGGCGTGACTCGCGGTAATACATCCAGCCCAGCCCCAGCACCAGCACACAGCCGGAGGCCACGGCGAGAAAAGCCGGCAGCAGCGCCGCCTTTTCCGAGTCATCTGTCTGGCGCTCCAGCGCGCCGATCAATGCAGGGTCAATCTGCGCAAAGCGCACGTCCCGCACCAGCTCGCGCGTCTCAGCCGAGCGCTGCGCCGCGCTGCGCGCCAGATGCATGCCCAGCCACGCCAGCAGCGAGAGCGGCATCAGCACGAGGAGCACGAGCAAAAAATTCGGACGTGAGTGCATCAGCGCGTTGGTAATCCCACAAACACGCCAAAACGTAACCCCGAATCCCCGCGCGCTCCATGCGCAAATCACGGTGCAGGCATTTTCATCTCAATACACCAGCGCCGCGCCATTCTCCGGCGTGATGACCACGGTGCGCGCGTCCTTCGGCAGTTCGTCGAGGCTGTCGGCATGGATTTCGCTCACCAATGTCAAGGTCCACGGCTGCGCGGGCGCAAGCTCCAGATTCGTCGAGCCATCAGGCCGGAACTCCAGCATCAGGTAGCTGTAGCTTTCTCCGCCCGAGGATGACGGGCTGCTCCCCGCGCCGAGCACCTTCTCCGTGCGCATGAGGCTGGAGAACGTCGCGCTCTCGCAAACCACCACGGTGCCCTCAAATTTTTGCAGCTCCTCGATCTGGCCGAACTTGTCTTTATCAGTCGTGACTCCCGCGCTGACTCCGGTGATCTGAAAAGCGCGGAAGCGCGGCTTGTCGGTGCCGAGGGCCGGGTCCGTGGTTTTGTAAATGCGAACCTGCACCGGCATGTTGCCTCTGACGGCGAGGCTCTGCGCCTGCTGCATCGCCTGCACAAAGCTCGCGGCGGCGGCGGCCACCTGCTGGGAGCGCCACGGATTGCGCAGCCCGAAGGTGGAGAGCACAAGCAGCATGGTGACGATCGTCACCACCAGCAGCATCTCCACGAGGCTGAAACCGCAGGCGCGCAGTCTCGATGGCGCGCGCACTCTCATCGGAAGCGCTCCTCCTCCATCCAGCGTCCGCCTGGCAGCACCACCGTGGTCGTCACCACCTGATGGCGCAGTTTGCGGCGGTTCAGCTCGCCGGTTATCACGGCGATGTCAGTCTGAAAACTTGCCGCGCTTCTGAACAGGCTCCCCACCCGCCCGCGCAAGGCGGAGCCTTGGTTCATCGCCTCGCTGTCGGTCATGCCCGACCATTGGATTTCATCGAGCACGATCGCGGTGAAGCGCAGCATCGGCGGCAGCCTGTGACGGGTGCGCTCTCCCAGCGTGTCGCCCTGCCACTGATGACGGCGCGAGTCGAAGAGATAATCCGGCGCGATGCTTTCCTCCTTGCTCGTGGCACCTCCGCGCATGGTCGAGTCAGCCTCCTGGGGTGACTGCACCGTCACGATCATCGCCAGCACATTCTCCGCCACCACCGCGCAACGTCGCGCGGCCAGATCGCCGTCCTCAGTGAGGGCTTTGGTGAACCATTCATAGAGCTGGTCCTGATCGCTCATCTTCGAGAGCTTCGTGCGCGGCGGTTGCTGTCCATCGGTGGCAAAGAGGTCCAGCTCGTGCGCAGGCTGGCGGAACTCCATGAGCCGGAAGCGGTGGCGCTTCGATTTTGTGGAAAGGTTCTGCGAGAGAAACGAGGGAGTCTTCACCGGGTTCTCGTCGAACTCGACAAAGTAGCCCCACGCATTGAGCACATCAGGCAGGAGATCGTACTCAGGCGCCTCCGCGCCCGTCCTCTCGTCCGTGCTCGCGCCGGCGTAACCCATCGGCGCCTGGAAAAAAATCGCGTGCGAGACGAACTGGCCTGACTTCAAAAGCTCGCTCGCCGGGCCCGAAACAAAATGCAGATCAGACTCCCGGTTCAGTTCCATCTCGTCGAGCTTCTCCTCCAGCTCCGTACGGATGTTGAGAGTGGCGCGGCTCGCTCGCAGCGCGAGAGTGTCGAGCGCGGCGCGGCCCTGCTCGTACTCGCGCACCTTTGAGCGAGTGCGCACCCAGATGCCCTGCACATTGCTCATCGCCTCCACGATGATCATCATGGCGAAGACGACCACCACCATGGCGACCATCATCTCCAGCAGGGTGAAACCCGCGCGGCGGCTCTTGCTGCATGACACGCTCATGGATTCCCCGCGCCTCCCGTGCCCGGCGTCTCCACGGGCGTGTTGAGCGTGGCGCCATTCTCCACCTGGTCGAAATTGGCGATCAAGGCGTGCCGCTCCGTGTAGTCGTCGCTGTTTTCAAATCCACCGGCGCGCTTTGTCGTGACACGCACGCGCAGTCTTCGGAGAAACGGGCTGGCGGAAAACTCATTGGGCAGTGGCAGGCCCGCCAGCACCTCGGCACGCGCGCGATACACCGTGTCATCATCGGACGCCGTCGTGGAGAGCGGGTTCCCGTTGCCGTCGTAGCGCAAGTCCTGCTGGTTGCCGCCGCTGATCGAGGTGATCTCCTCCCACGGCAGCATTTGATAGCGCGCCGCCAGATGCTGCACGATGCGCGCCTCCGCCGCGCGCCGCTGCGCGTCCTGCACATTTGACAGCCCTGATGGGATCACCGCGATGAGCATCAGGATCGAGAACGAGGCGATGGCTAATGCGATGAGCACCTCCGCCAGGGAGAATGCGTGGGGCGTGGAGCGTCTTGGAAAAGCGGCAGCAGTCTGCCGCAGTTCAAAGAACTTCGCTCCGTGCTCCATGCTCCATGCTCCATGCTTCATCATCTTCATGGCGTGAATGGCTGTCGGCTCACGATGCGGTAGCGGTAATAATCATCGAGCGCCTTGTCTGCGTTCGACACGGTGGCAAAATCTGGAATCTCGCTGTCTTTCAGATCGAGGTAGCGCTCGATCACCGCCGAGCCGCGCTGCTCGGAGACGATCTTGTCCTTGATCTCGTCCCACTCATTGGGCTTCGTCGAGCGCGACTTGCGCAGCACCTGCACGCGGTAATGAACCTGGTACACATTCGAGCGTGTGCAGAGACGCGGATAGAGCTGCGCGTAAGGCGCCTCGCGCGTGTTGTCTCCCGTGACCTCGAATGCATCCATGCCACCGGCGCTGCCATTCCACCACGCGATCACTTTGTCGTGGCTCAGGCCCGTCGTGGGCGTGGCCGCGCCGTAATCATGACTGCTGCTCTGCGTCGCATCACCATCTCCCTCGCTCTCGCCGAAGCGCTTGGGCACGAGCATCATCTCGCAAATTTCAGACGGAGAGCGGAACACATCGCCGAGATTGAACCGCAGAGCATTGAAGCCCTTGACCGTCTCCGTCGCATTCACCGCGTAGCGATGCTGCAAGGCGCTGACCTTCGTCGGATCAGCGGAGCGCTCCGACGTTTTGTGCAGAGCCGTGATGCGCACGCCTTGCAGCGCGCCATGCAGCGCCGTGGCGCGTTGGATGTAGCTGAAGGGCACGAGCTGGTGGTTGAGATTCACCTTGCCCTCCGTGGCAAAGTTCGCGCTCAGCGGCCGCGGCTCCATCACGGGCATCCAGAAATTTTCCAGCAGCGCGTGATCGGGCGGCGCGGTGGCGAGCGCGAAATGATCCTTCGGGTCAAGCTCAGCGCCCGCCTCCGTGTAGCGCGAGAGGGGATTCGCGCAGAACAGCAGCGTCTGCCACGGACGTGGAGGATCCGTCTTTTCGCCCTTCGGAAACACCCCCGTGGGCAGCGAGCCGAAAGCGATGGCCGATGAAATCTGGCGGTGCGGCGCGAGCGTCACGCTCTCCTCATCAGAGAAGAAATCACCACCGCGCAGAAAGTAGCCACCCGCGCCGCCAGCGAGCGTGGCGAGGCGCTCCGTGTCGAGATTGCCAAGATCGGGCTTGGAAATGTAGGGGCCGTCCTCGATGAGGCCGGGGCCGTTGTTCCAGTCACCGGGCCGGGCGTCGAGATTGAGCGCGCCTTTGTTTATCCCCAGCGGCGTCGCGGGCATGAGATCGGGTGGCGATGAAAAACCCGCAAGCAACTCGGAGCTGACATCATCGCTGCTCATGGTGGTGCGCGCGCCATCTTTGTCGAAGACATCGAACTGGCTCGTGAGGTAGGCGCCGCTGCGCAGTGAATGCACTGCCCGCCGTTCATCCTCAAAGCGTTGTTTCACGGTCTCCAGCTTCGGAAAAAACCAGAGCCACTTTTTGTCCGTGCCGCCTTCTTCCCCCGTGCCCTCGTATGCCACCAGCTCGGCGTCATCGGCGGAGGCGTTTCCGAGGCCGGTCACGGAGAGCAACCGCAGATCACCCCGCCATTGATCATTCGGCTCAGCCTCAACGGAGCGCACCACGTCGCCATCGACGATGAGTTTCTGCCGCGCTTCTCCATTCTTTTGCCGCTGCAACTCGAAGCGACTGGCGATGTCCTGCGAGCTGCCGGGCACGTTCATCGGGTACCACGGCACGGGAATCTCCGACGATTCGGGAAACGGCACGCGCAACGTCTGGATGACATCCGCCTTGTCCGCGTCGCCTAAGGCCGAGAGGATTTCGATGGTGATGGGCTTGGCTTTGAAAGTCATCGTCTTCACCGCGCCACCCTCTCCCGTGGCGGCGAGGCCCTTCTCCATGCTGAGAGCTTTCGAGACAAAAGGAAACCCGCTCGTTTCATCGCCGCCGCCGAGACTTTTCTGCCGCCCGTCCTTGTTGAGGAACTGGCTGGCCAGGCCATTGAATCCAGTCATCCCCTCGACCACGCGCGTGTCTCCTTTGCCCGATGACACACAGCGGTTCGTGTTAGCGTAGCCTTCGTCGAAGAGCTTCATCTCCGTGCCATCCACGTTGATCTTCCATTCTTCCAGCCCCTTGATGCGATAGCGCACCGCCGGTGATACCGCAGGGTATCCGGGCACCGCGTGGAATGGCTCGACGATCAGAAAGGCGCGCAACTCATCAGCCTTGTCTGCGTACTCGGCCTTGCTGTCAGCATTGAGGATCGCGCCATTTTCCTCGTGCGCTTTCGTTGCCACGAACACCACCGCGACCTCCGTGATGGTGGGAAAGCGGCCAAAGCCCCGCACATCGCCCGACTTGCCCGAGAGCAGCATCGGCACGGCCGAGTGCTCGCCGATGTTTGTGCCCTGCACGCTCGGCGCGAGGTAACGAAACTCCTCGCCCTCGTCACGGTCTTGGTTCTCGACGTTCACACCCCAGCGCAGCATGTCGAACATGGAGACGATGAGCTGGTCACAATTTCGCTCCCCGTACTTTTCCTCAAAGCTTCCGCCGTAGCCGGGCACCGCAGCCTCGGTGAGCGTCTGCAAATATCCGGTCAGCTCCGCATTGCGCCGCAGTGATCCGTCCTCCGAGCGGCTCTGCGCGGCGCCGGGATTCGCGTCGCTCTGCCAAACGCTCGCGCGCTGGAAGTAGTATGGATGCTCATCGTATGTGGCGGCGAAGCACATCCGCTTGTCCGTCCGTGAGCGAAGGTCGAGATCGTCCTGCGCGGGCCAGAGCGATATTTTCGGCCGGTTGAAAAGATTGGTCTCCGGCGCAGCGCTGCGCGTGGTGAGAAAGAAGCGCGCGCGTCGCACATCATCCTGCGTGATTTTCAAATCGCCCTGCAAGCCCTCGCCGCTCGCATCCTGCGCGAGGCGGTCGCTGTCGAAGAGCAGCTCGTCCACGGTGGAGAAAAGCCGCTCGCCCTTGAGCCGCACCTCCTCCTCCGGCGTTTGCGTGCCGTGGTTCGAGCTGCTGTCGCGATTGGTGTTGTCCCGGTGATCGAGCGTGCGCGGCAGCAGGCGGTGGTTCGCCTCGACGTAATCGCGAAATTTCTCCGCATCGTTGTCCGACGCCGGGCGAAATTCTCCCGGAGTTGAAACGCCATCGGGATCAGGTACCGGCTGGAATGCGTTGGTGACCTTGCTCGCAGCGCCATCGTCCTGAGACTCCTTTCCAAACGCTCGCGTGACGGGGCTGACAGCCGTGTAAGCCGGATGACCCGGCTGACGGTGGAACTCATTGCGCGCCGGCTGATGCTCCGCGTAACCGTGATCAGTTTTTGTGTTGCCGCGCGGCACATCCCACGGTGCAGGCTCGCTCGCGGTGTTCACGTTGAGTTTGCAGCTCTCGTCATCCGTCCAGAACGCGATGCGCGCGACGACCGGATTGGTGGCCGATGCCTCGGTCGTCCCGAGCGTCGCCACGATGTCGCCACCGGTGGGCGCCACCACGCGGCCATCTTTCAAAACATAAAGCCACATCGTCGGCATGGGCGCGCGATACTCGTCCGTCGCTCCAGGTGCGTTTTCTTCATCAATGGCAAACCCGGCCACCAATCCTTCGGCGGAGGGATCGATGATCGGATACACCAGCCGCGGCTCCGAGGCGGCGGCGCTCGTTTCCCCCGCGGCCTTCTCGATCGGGCGCAGAGGGATGGGCGAGTTTAGATCCGTGAAAACAGCGGGCGCGGACACCCACTCCGCGAGGCGCTCCAGCTCCTGCGTGACGCGAAATCCGCCTCCCGTTTCCGTCATGCGATCAGACGAGTACAATTTGTACGCCTCGTACAAAGTCGCCCGCGTTTGCTTCTCAGCGATGGTGTTTCCAAAGACGCGGATCACACCTGGCTGGGAGGTCCAGGTGAAACCCGCGCCCAGATTGCTCGTGGCACGACGGAGCTGCGAAATCACGAGCTGCGCCGGCATGTCCGCCAGCGTGCGCGCGTCGAGAATGTCAGCGGAAGACCTGGCGGACCGGTTTTCGTTCCGCGTCAGCGTGAGCAGAGCCAGCACGAGAAACGAAAGCAACGCAAGCGCCCCGAGCACCAGCACGAGGGCCATGCCCCGTCTGCGGTCGTAATCTGTGCGTTGAAGGTGATGCCCGGCTGCTGGGTTCACAAGGGGCCTAGACTACCTCTTCCCATGCAAGTGTCGAGACGGGAAACCCCCTTGCTCCGCATCAGGGTGGAATCTCCTCCCACTCATCAAACATCGCGGCCTGACCGCATCGGGCATCGTTTTCATCCATCAGATTCCACACCGTCGCCCGCGTAATGCGAAAGCGCCGCCCAGTCGTGGACACGCGCACGCCCGAGTAATCGTCGATGAACCCGCGCTCCATCACCGCCGCCAGCAACCTCGCGCGCTCCTGTCGCAGAGGAGCCTCCGCTGTCAGGCGGGAAGGCATCTGGGTGAGCACCTCCCAAGTCGTCTCCCACAGCGTCAACGCGGCGCGGTTCCCGTAATTCAAAACCGGATCAGCCTCCGTCCCGTGAGACACCAGCACAAAGGACGCCTCGAACACCCGTCGCGAAAGCTCCGTCGCATCGCTCACCCCGGCGATCAACTCCCGCCCCGTCCAGCGCAGCAGACTGCGCGACAGGCATTCCACACGCGCTATCACCTCCGGCCTCCGCCAGATCAATTCGTCATTCTTCATCCCCAAAGAATGAAGCGCGCATCAGCCAGGGCAACGTGCAACCTCGACAAAAACCAGCGCGCAAATTGACAAAGACACCATCACGAGTACTCTCCGCACCCGCGCTGAATCAGAAGTGAAGAAGCGCCAAGGCCGCAAGCCACGCACCCATAGCTCAACGGATTAGAGCATCTGACTACGGATCAGAAGGTTAGAGGTTCGAATCCTCTTGGGTGCGCCAACCGCCCGGCGTTTTCGCCTCTAGCAAATTGGCGCACCTCTCAACTCATGCGCAGCTTCGGTGACAATACTGTCCGATACGTGCATGAGTGCCAGGGTTTTCAATTGGCATCTTTTTCTTCCCCGATGAGATCAGCGAACGCGCTCGCGCTCATGCCGCGACCGAGCAGGCAGACGCGAAAACGCGATCCCATGTGGGCGGGGTGGGTCAGCGTCTGGAACTGGCGCAGCAGCGCCGCTGTCGCGCCTCCGGGCGCGCGGCCTTCGAGGGAGCGCAGCCAGGGTGCGGCCAGCCGGGTGAGAAAGCGACCTTGATCAGAGTAGGCGAGGCATTTCATCTCAGAATCACAGAGCCGTGCTATGAGCTGGGTGAAATTGACATGCGCGGTGAGGTCGCATCGGCCAAGCTCTGAAAGAACGTCGCCGTCCATCTGATGCTCGTGATAGCGCCGGAGCGTGCCCTCGCGGCGGCTAGGTATGAAGAATTCATCGTGATCGAGGCCGTAGTCGGCGATGAAAAAACAGCCGTGCAGAGCGGAGGCGCGCAGCGCATCAGCCCAGCGCAGGGTGGCGAGGTTGATCTCAGTGGTGAAGCCGGCGGGGAGGTCGCACGGCAGTGCGTTTGCGGCGCGGATGAGTTCCTCTCCGGTCACCGGAACGTCGCGGAAGGCGAACGCTCCGCCACGGCCCTCGGCGAGGGTGACGACGGATTCCATCCAGCACGCTCCGCTCCAGCGCACTCGATGAACAGGCATGGCGTCGAGGAGTTCATTGGCGAAGAAAAACGCGGTGCGAGGCTGACCGCGCAGTTCATCGACGGCGCCGACCCATGAGATGCGGTCACCGAGCAGGGGCCCGAGCCTCTGCTTCTGCGCATCGCGATACGCGGGCTGCGGCTCGACGATGATGACGCGGCAGCGCTCCCGCAGCGCGCTTTGTATTTCACCGAGACCGGCCAGAACATCCGCCATGAGCTGGCCGTCATGCGCAGCCTGCTCGATGAGAAAAAAATCCTCCGGCTTTCCGAGGGCGTTCCAGACGCGATCCGCCAGGCGGGCAAGCAGCCCCCCGTAGAGCGGCCCGACGCTCACTGCGGTGAAAAAGTCCCCACCCCGCCCGATCCCCACAGGATTGCCGGCGTAGTAGCCGTGTTCGGGATGATAAAGCGCCAGCTCCATGACCTCGGCAAAAGACAGCCAGCCCGCAGGTGATGAGGCGATGCGGCGGCGGATGATGGCTTCGATCTCAGTCGGCTGTGTCACGATATGAATCAGAACTGGCGCGGCGGCGGGATGGAGTTAATATCAGTGCCCGGTTTTCCCGGGCACATCACTGATGCGGGGCGATAAACTCGAACTCAACGAAAGCAACTGGCGCGGACCTTCCATCTGGAAGGTGCCGTTTTATCGCCGCACCTGGTTCAGCGTGCTCATGGTGATGTTCATCCTCGTGGTCGTGGCGGCGGTCGGTGTGTTCATGTTCATGGTGCAGCCGCTACGTGAGAAGGCGCAGATCTTTGACCTCGAGGAGATGAAGACACTGGAGGCGGCGAGTATCGTCTATGACCGCAATGGCGGGGAGCTGGCGCGAATTTACATCGAGAACCGCAAGCCGGTGTCCATCGGCGAGGTGCCGCCGCATTTGATCGACGCGCTCACCGCGCAGGAAGACTCACGCTATTTCCAGCACAATGGCGTGGACTACCTCGGCGTGGCGCGCGCGTTTTATCTCAACTTCAAGGAGGGCGAGGTCACGCAGGGCGCGAGCACGATCACGCAGCAGCTCTCGCGCGGGTGCTTTGATCTCGGAGAGCGCGGCTACCGCAGAAAGATCCTCGAGGTGTTCCTGGCGCAGCGCATCGAGGCGCATTACTCCAAAACGGAAATTCTGGAAATGTACCTGAACCGCATCTACTTCGGCGCGGGCTTCCACGGCATCCAGTCGGCCTCAAACGGATATTTCGGCAAGGACGTGAAGGGGCTGACCATCGAAGAGAGCGCGACGCTCTGCGGCCTGATCAAAAGCCCGAACAGGCTCTCGCCCATCAAGCATCCCGAAGAGTCGGTGAGATCGCGCAACATGGTGCTCGATCGCATGCGGGAGGAAGGGCACCTGACCGACGCGGAGGCCGATGAGCTGAAACTAAAGCCGCTCATCACCACGGCGCGCTCGAATGATCCTCAGCGAACTTATGTGTTCGAGGAGGTACGCCAGGAGATCGTAAAGCTGGTGGGTGATGATCGCGCGGGAGTGGGCGGGTTTCAGATTTTCACGACCATCGATCCCGACTTGCAGCGCATGGCCGAGCAGTCTTTGCGCAGGCGTTTGGCGGAGGTGGAAACGACGCCTACCTTTGAGCACCAGACCTTCGCGCAGTACAAATCCGTGCTGGCGGACTATGAGGCGAAAGTGGCTGGCGGCGCGATCAATCCTGCCACGCCGAGACCGAAGCCCGAGTACCTCCAGGGCGCCGCGCTCGTGATCGACAACCACGACGGCTCCATCCTCGCGATGGTGGGCGGACGCGATTTCGGCGACAGCGAGTACAATCGCGCGCTGGCAGGATCGCGTCCCGTGGGCACTGCGTTCACTCCGTTTGTCCATGCTGCGGCTTTCAGCAGGCCGGACTTTTACCCTGGCACGCCGCTCTCGGATTCTCACCTGAATGTTTCCTTTGTGATGATCGGCGCCACGAAAGGCATCCTGGGTGAGTGGGGCAGCGAGAGCCTGGAGTCGAGCTACAAAATGGCGGACATCAGCGCGCGTGAGGCGCTGGTCATGTCGCGCAATTCCGCCACCGCGCGCCTCGGATACAAGATCGACGAGTCGGTGCGCAACGAGAGAGGCATCCCGCGCGCATCGAATCCTTTCGAGGAATGGACCTACGGCGTGCAGGCGGTGACAGATGTCGCGGCGAAAGCGGGCATAGCTTCGCCATTGAAAAAAGATCCCGCGATGTTCCTGGGCGCGAGCGAGGCCAAGCTCGACGAGATGTGCCTGGCCTACTCGACCTTTGCCAACAAGGGGCGCCGTCCGAAGGACCTGCATCTCATCCAGCGCGTGACTGATGCGGAGGAAAAAGTGATTTTCCAAGTCAGCGAGGAGGAGACCCAGACCTCCGTCGAGGCGATGGATCCGTTCGCCGCGTACCAGACGCACTCGTGTCTCGTCGAGGCGCTGCACCGCGGCACTGGCAGCCCCTCGGTGACGGACTACAAGCTCGGCCAGTTTCCAGCCGCCGGAAAAACCGGAACACATTACGAATTCAAAGATCTGTGGTTCCTCGGCTACACCTCGCAGGTCACTTGCGGCGTGTGGGCCGGATTTGACAAGGCCAAGCCCATTTACACCGGCGCCTTTTCCAATCGCATCGCCCTGCCCATCTGGACCGACATCATCAACGCCTCGCAAAAAAACTATCCCGGCAAAGAGATCACCCCGCCCGATGGCGCGGAACGCGTCGAGCTTTGCCGCACCAGCGGAATGCGCGCGACGGATTTCTGCTACGAGAAGATCAAGGATGCGAGCGGAGAGATCCGGTCCGTGCGCTCCACTTATGAGGAGCACTTGCGGCCCGGCGGAAACTTCGACAGCTACTGTACCGTGCATACGGGCGAGGGGCTGCCTCCCGGCGCTCCGAAGCCTTATGACTTCACGGGCCGTGATCTTCCCGGCAGCATGAATCCAAACTTGGTCAAATTCGCCAACATCGAGCCGGTGCGCATGAAGGGCCTGACCATTCTCGGCACCGATCCCTATCAGTCACACCAGCCTGTGTTGCGGCCAGAAATCGTCCCTGCGGACGGCACCACGGTCAAGCGTCCCGAGATCGTCGATCAAGAAGCCGCCACGGATGAGCCATCGCCCATCAAACTAAAGCCGCCTGCAAAGCTGATCATTGAGTAATCGCATCAGCCTTAGCATCGCGATTCGCCCCTCACACATCATTGCCGCCGTGATCACTTGCGGCCCGATGGCTCCGCGCCCACCATGCGCGCCCACTGACCCGTCATGAGCCAAACTCCACCACGCTATGCACTCATCCTCGCCGGCGGCAGCGGCCAGCGCTTCTGGCCTGTGAGCCGCGACGCCCTGCCGAAGCAGTTGCTGCGTTTGTTCGGCGACAAAACCCTGCTCGAACTGACGGTGGAACGGCTCGATGGACTGGTGCCGCGTGAAAACATCCTGGTGCTGACCAATGCCATTCAGGAACCGGCCGTGCGCGCGCTCCTGCCCATGCTGCCCGCGGAAAACATCGTCGCCGAGCCGGAGAAACGCGACACGGCGCCGGCCATCGCCCTGGGCATCGGCTGGGTGGCGGCGCGCGCGCCAGAGGCCACGATGATGGTGCTGCCGTCGGATCATTTGATCGAGAATCGCAGCGCATTTCACAACGTGCTTCTGACGGCGATGAGCGCTGCGGAAAGCGATGGCGGTCTCGTCACAGTGGGCATCAAGCCCACCTGGCCCTGCCCGAGCTACGGCTACGTCGAGCGTGGACGACGCGTGGTGACGCCGGATGCGCAGGACATTCCAGTCTATCAGGTGGCGCGCTTTCGCGAAAAACCAGACACCGCCCTTGCTGAGCACTTTCTCGCGCAAGGCTCGTTCTCGTGGAACGCCGGGATGTTCATCTGGACGCTCCCGGCGGTTGTCGCTGAACTCACACGACATTGCCCGGCACTTGCCGATTTCGTTTCCGAACTGCGTCGTTCGAGCGATTTCTCCGGCACGGTGAAAAGCCAGTTTGGAAACCTTCCCAAGCTTTCCATCGACTACGCGCTGATGGAGAAAGCATCGCGTGTGCTGAATGTGGAGGCCACATTCGACTGGGACGACGTGGGAAACTGGACGGCTGTCGCGCGCTATCTCAAGGCGGACGCCGACGGCAATCGCAGCAATTGCGCGCTCTCGCAGATCAATGCGTCGGACAACATTGTGTTCACACAAACCGGCCAGCATGTGGCGCTTTTGGGCGTGAAGGATTTGATCATTGTCGCGGCAAAGGACGGCCTGCTCATCGCAGACAGGAGCGAGGCGGAGGGCATCAAAAAAATCGTGGACGGTCTGCCGCGGGAGCTGCGGTAATTTTTCAGGTCATGCCACGCATACTCGCCATCGATCACGGCACGGTGCGCATCGGCCTCGCCATCAGCGATGAGATGGAACTGGTGGCCAGTCCTCTCAAAACCATCCACGCGCGCAACGAGCCGGAGCGCGAGATCGCGCGCGTGGTGCGTGACAAAGGCGTGACTCTCATCGTGATCGGCCTGCCGCTGCGGATGGGCGGCGAGCGCGGCGAGGCGGCGGAGCGCGTGGAGAAATTCGCGGACGGCCTTGGCAAGCACCTGCGGCATGAGATTCCCATCGAGATGGTGGATGAGCGTCTCTCATCGGTGGAGGCGGAGGCATCGCTCTCACGCGCGGGCATCACGGATAAAAAAGAGCGCAACGAAATCGTGGATCAGCTCGCCGCCGTGGTGATTCTTCAGGGCTACCTGAACGCCAGTCGCGGCCCGGCGGGATTTCTGCTGCCCGATGACGCCGGCGATCTCTCGTGGGAGCGGCCCTCGCCCGAGCGGCGCCGAAGGCAGCGGTAACATGAACGCAGAGGCACCATCAAATATGCGGCGGCTGAAGCTCACGCTCGCCTACGACGGTCACGCATGGCGCGGATGGCAGCGGCTGCCAGGCGGCGACACGATTCAGGGGCGCATCGAGCAGGCCGTGGATAAAATCGCCGGCGTGAACGCGCGCATGCACGGATCAGGCCGCACGGACAAAGGCGTCCACGCGCTGGGCCAGGTCGCTCACTGTGACGTGCCCGCGACGCTGCGGCTGAGCGCAGAGGACTGGATCGGCGCGCTCAATGCCGTGATGCCGCTCACCATTCGCGTGACGGGCGCGGAGTTCGTCACCTCCGCTTTTCACTCGCGCTTTGACGCTAAAGGAAAAATCTATCGCTACCGCATCTGGCGCGCGCTGGTGATGTCGCCTTTCGAGGTCGGTCGTGCCTGGCATATTTTCGGCGACGTTGATGACGCAGCGCTGCGCGAATGCGCCGCCATGCTGCCGGGCACGCACAACTTTGCACGCCTCTCCGCCAATCGCGGCAACGTGACCGACGAAGAGCGTCGCGAAGATCCAGCAAACACCACGCGCACCCTGACCAGCGTGGAGGTCACGAGTGAAGGCGATGCTCTCATCATCGAGTTCGAGGGTGGCGGCTTCCTCTATAAAATGGCGCGCATCATGGCCGGCACCATGATTCACGTCGCGCGTGGACGCGACACTGTGGACTGGTTCCGCTCATTGATCACCGATCCGTCGGGAGACAAAAGCCACCACATGGCTCCCGCAGACGGACTTTATCTGGTGCGCGTGTTGTATTGATCGTTATCCATCCCAGCCGCCGTGTTTCATCTCGCCTACGTCTTCGAGCGCTTCCCGTCCTTCACGCAGACATTCTGCGTGCGCGAGGTCATGCAGCTCGAGCGCATGGGCGTGCGGCCGCTCATCTTCTCCATCCGCGACACGCGCGACGAGGAGATCAGGCACTTCCCCAAAGAACTGTTCGACCGCGTGCATTTTCTCCCTCAGCGCGATGAGCTGATCGACCGCGTGAAGCAGTGGAAGGACGAGCACACGCTGCCCCGCGCCGCCGCGCTCGTCCTGCGTCACTGGGGCGACCGGCCCGACAAGGCGCGCGTCTATGAGGCAGCCTACATCGCCAAAATCATCGGCGACCTCGGCCGCGCCGCGCCGCGTCACGCTCACTCGCATTTTGCAGGCGTCGGAGCGCGCACTTGCTGGTGGCTCCGTAAATTCACCGGCATCAGCACCAGCTTCACCGCGCACGCGAATGACATTTTCTGCAAACCCGGTGAACAGCAGCCGCCATTCGCATCGCTCTTCGATGACGCGAGCCTCATCGTCACGGTCAGCGATTTCACCGCGCGCCATCTCCGCGAGCAATATCCCGCCGCGGCTCGCCGGGTGCACCGCATCTACAATGGTCTCGACCTCGGTCCGATCATCGCCGCGCGCGCGAAAGCGGATCGCAGCGGCGCGGCGGGTGGCATTCTCAGCGTGGGAAGGCTCATCGAAAAGAAAGGCTATGACGACCTCATCACCGCCTGCAGCATCCTGCGTGACAAAGGCATGCCGTTTCATTGTCGCATCGTCGGCGAAGGACCGCTCGAAGAGGATTTGAAATCTCAAATCTCAAATCTCAAATTGCGTCGCGAGGTGCAACTGACGGGACCGCTGGGAATGGATGCCATTGTGAAGCTGCTCACGGAACAAACACAAGTTTTCGCGCTCGCCTGCGCCACGGAAAAGGATGGTGGCAAAGACAACCTGCCAACGGTCATCATGGAGGCGATGGCCGCGTCGCTGCCATGCGTTTCGACAAAACTCGCGGGCGTGCCCGAGATGGTGCTCGACGGGAAAACCGGCCTGCTATGCGATGAACGGCGGCCTGCGGACTTTGCGGCGCTCCTCGCAAAGCTGCTGTCAGACCCTGTGGAATGCGAGCGCATGGGAGTTGCGGCACTCGCTCACGCCAGAGAAAATTTTGCGCGTGAAACAACGGGTCGCGTTTTGCTGGAGCACTTTGCCGAGTTGGGCGGCTTGCGGTTCGATGCAAAGCTTGGCGTGACGGGTAGCTATCTCCGTCGTCTGCCGCGCCTTTTCTCACGCCAGCTCCGCTATCGCGCGACGAAGGCTCACGGCAAAAGCTTCGATCTGGACGCCTTCATGCGCCGCTGACAGTGTCACCCGCAATCGCGCGCTGCCACGAGCGACGGTGGGATAGCGGATGGCGGGCACGAGAAAACCTTCGCCGAGCATCCGCTGGCTGAGAGCCACGGCTTTGGTTTCATCTCCGATGATCACAGGAAAAACTGCGCTGCGGTTTTCCGGCGCGCGGTTTTCCCACAGCCGGATACTTTCCCGCAACCGCGCTCTGCGTCCTTCTTCTTTGAGCAGCTTCAATGCCGTGAGCACTGCAAACGCGATGGCCGGTGGCGGAGCGGTGGAATAAATAAAGCTGCGCGCCTTGTTGATGAGCAGATCAATCACCGCGCGCGACGCGGCAATGTAGCCACCGCTCAATCCCACCGCCTTGCTCAACGTGCCCATCTGCAACTCAACGCGCTGCTCCACGCCCAACTCAGCCGCCAAGCCGCGTCCTTCCGGGCCGATCACACCAATGGCGTGGGCCTCATCTAGCAGCAGCCACGCGCCATGTTCGTCCTTCAGCTCGACGATCTCGCGCAGCGGCGCCGCATCGCCGTCCATGCTGTAGATGGACTCCGCGACCACGAGCACACGCCGCGCGCCGCTCTCACGCGCGCCCTGCAACAGCCTCGCGAGTTTTTCGAGATGATTGTGCGGGAAGACACGCACGGTCGCGCCACTGAGCCGCGCTGCATCGACGAGCGAGGCGTGGCAGAGTTTGTCGAGAATGATGACGTCGTCCTTTCCCATGAGTGCGGGGATCGTTCCCACCGCCACAGCGTAACCGCTGGAGAATGTCAGAGCAGCCTCCGCGCTTTTGAAATTCGCAATCTCATCCTCCAACTCGTGATGCGGCGCGAGCGATCCGCACACAAGCCGCGAAGCGCCCGCTCCCGCGCCAAAACGCGCAACACCTTCCGTGAGCGCCGCCTTCAATTCCTCCGATGCGGCAAGGCCGAGATAGTCGTTCGATGAAAAATTCACGAGCGCCGCTCCATCGCGTGTCACTGCGGTGCCCTGCGGAGAAGACAGTGTCCGCAACGCGCGAAGCAGTCCGCCATCACGCAGCGCCTCCAGCTCGCTCTGAATCTCCCAGCTCATTCCTTGAGCTTGCGCTCCACGATCTCGTCTTTCTCCACGCCCAGCCTGATGGCCGTGCTGTAGTGCCGCCTAGCCAGCTCAATGGCGGGCGGCTTTCGTTCCAGGAGCATGAGCGCGAGGTTGAAATGCGCGAGGCCGTAGTCGGGGTTCAACTCGATGGCGCGCTGCAGCTCCGCCTCCGCGGCATCAGTCCAGCCGAGGTTTTTCGCCTCGATGGAGAGGTAATTGTGCGCGCGCGGATCGAGCGGGTCTTCGTGGATGGCGCGGGAGAAAGCGGACAGCGCACGATATTTGTCGCCTTTTTTTGAGTAGATCAATCCAAGCGCGAGCCATGACTGCACGAGCTGCGGATTGTGCTCCACGGACTTCTCAAAGCACTCGGCGGCGATGTCCATCTTGCCCGCCTGCTGCTCCACGGCGCCGAGATTGGCCCATGCGAGGGCGTTCTCCGGCTCCGCCTCGATCATCTCGCGATACGCCGCGCGCGCGGTGGGCCAGTCGCGTTTGGTGAAGGCTTGCGCGGCCTTGTTTGCCAGTGACGCGGTGTCGCGTGGCAGTAGTCCGGTCTTGCCGCCATCGGCGAGTTCAAGTTTGGGCGCGTTGTCCGCAGGCTTTTTCTCCTGGGAAATAACGGGCGCGGCTGCGATGGCGATGGCGATGAGAGTGCGAGTGACGCGGGACATGCGGCGCAATATGCGCGCTTTGCGGGCGGAAGCCTGACAAAACATGGGATTTCCTCTGTTCAACGACGGATCACCGATGAATCCTGTGCGAACGTGCAAACCATGCGATCCACGCCTTCTTCTTCCACTCCAGAACCCGACTTGTTCAGTGTGTCGTCGGGTGATGAGTCTGGCTATGAGCGGTGGCGGGCTGAGGTGGATGGTGTTGTGAAGGCGGCGCACGAGAGTGGTGCGACGGAACTCCCGGTGGCGGCTGATGCGGCGGGTTATGAGCGGTGGCGAGCCGAGATGGCGACAGAGAGATTTGAGTTTATGCGGCGCTGGGGCGTGCCTCTGGGCCAGCGGGCGCGGGTGATGCTGCTCGGGCTGGACGAGCCGCTGGTGGGTCTGCTGCGCGAGGTGGAAAATGCCTGCGCGTCCAAGAAACGCGGCATCTGGCTGGTCATCGGCGATCGAAAGTTTCACTCAGGGCAGATCGAGAGTGTGGTGAAAATCGGAAATGATGAATGACGAGGAGTTCAAAGCAGTAGGACTAAAGCCGGGTCCGGGAGGCAAGGGCGTGAAAGGGTTGGATGCGAAGGAGGTGCCGGAGTCGTGAAGTTCGTTTTCGGAGATTTAGCAGCGTGTGTCTCAGTTCGTAGGACGGGCGTGGCGACAGCCCGCCCGTATTCCTGCGGAGGATCGGCTCACGAAGTCCGCGCAACCAGCCCGGCGCTGCAACCTCACGGCCTCCACGCCAGCGGCACGCTAAATGAAGCTTTGTCGCTCACGCATTTCACAAACACCGCGCGCGCAGCGCCGAAGAGCGGCGCGTCGTTCAAATTCGTCAGTGCCGCGTCACCCGCAGCCGTCCATTGCGGCAGCGCGAGGGCGCTCAGCAGGAATTGGCTTGCGTAGCCGCTGGCTCCAGCGTTCGCATCACCGAGCCAGAGCTGGATCTGATCCGCGCTCGTCGCGCTTCTCGCGCCGATGAAGCCGTTCGCGCTCGTCATGCCCAGCGTGTTCGGCGACATCGCGGCAGGCCACACATTCGCCACGAGCTTCGTCCCGGCCTTCAGAGGCAAGGCCACGGCATTCTCGCGCACCACGCCGCTGATCGTCAGCGTCACCGCACGCCGCGTCTGCACCAGCACGCCCTCGGTCACATCGATGACGCGTGCTCCGGCGTTCGCCAAAGCGGCATCTCCATCGCGCACCCATTGCTGGTAGCCATCCGCGCGCTTCCACAGCCAGAGCGTCTCGAATGCGGTGCCGTTGAAAAACATCAGCCTGTCCGCGCCGCTTTTGCTCGACGCTCCGGTGAGCGTCGTTTCGGAGAACAGCTCGCTCACCGTGCGATGCGCGCGCACCACCACGCTGTCGCCCACCAGTGATGCAGGCAGCGCCGTGCCAGCCGCGATCACGATGGTGCTGCCGCTGCTGGCGCTCTCGTCGATCTCAAAACGCAGCCCTTCATTCGTTCCGCGCCTCACCTCCAAATAACAACTCGCGCCGCCGAACGACGGGATCGCTCCATTGAGTGTGACCGAGCTCGAGCTGAGCGAAACGACCGCAGATGATCCGAGAGCCGGTGCTGCAAAAGGGTTGCCAGCAGTCGCGGTCCCCACCGCATACGCCGTGCGCGTGAAGCCAGACACCTCACCATTTTTTTCCACGTCAGCAAAGCCGTCGCCGTTCGTGTCCAGCTCCACATGCAGTCTCGCAAAGCCACGATCCGCGTTCGCAAACTGCGCGGTGACATCGGGATACGACACGCTCTCGGTGCCGTCGCCGTTTGAAACGATGCGCGGCAACGCGGTGGCAGCACGCCAGCCTGCGGGCGAGTGCGCGAGATCATCAAGCAGTTGCAGCTCATATCTCGCAGTGCTTCCCGACTGCCGCGTAAATGACACCGCGCCCGTGGTGATCAGCTCCGGCACGGTCACATCCGTCAATGATGCCAGCGTGCGCGTAGTGCTTGATCCCAGCGGCGTGCCCGGGCTGCCTGTCACCGACACATTATCAAACGTCGCCGTGCCCAGCACCGTGTTGCTCGCGCTCGTCACGCAGAGGCCGAACATCACATTGGCAGGCAGGCTCGCGAACGTCGCGGAGCTGACCAGCGTCCATGTCGTTCCGTTTGCCGATGCGTAACCCGTGATCGTGTTGCCCGCGCGCACGAGGCGCACCCAGTTATCCGGCGGCGGATTGTTGCCCGGGCCGCCGACATCGAGCGTAGAGCCGTTTGTCGTGGTGCGGGACATGAATTCGAAGCCGTTCAGCCGCTCATACGGCGTGACGTACATGATCGCGTGGCGTGATCCCACGGCGCGTCTCTCGCGGATCATCACACCGGCCTTCGCCCATGCAGCCGTGTTCGATTGCGAGGTGACGCGCGCCTTGATCTCGCCATCGCCTGTGATGCTCGTGCTCGCGAAATGAAAGCTGTCCGCGTTGTAATAAATGTCCGCGCCAGAGCCGCGCACGGTGTAACCGCCACCACTCGCGCTCGTGCTGCCTGCGATGCCCACCGCGCCGATGTCCGCGCCGACCAGTGTCGTGCTACCAGCCGCCAGCGTCGTAGCGCTCACTGGTCCCGCCGTTCCTGCGCCCGTCGCGTTGAACGCGCTGACCTTGTAATGGTACAGCGTCGATGCCGCGAGTCCGCTGTCACTGAAGCTCGTCACATCCGCCGCCAGCGTCGCCACGACTGAGAACGCGCCCGCTCCCGTCGCACGCTCGACGCGGTAGCCCGTCTCATTCGTCGCCACATCCGTCCACGTCACGCGGATCGCTGTGCTGTTTTGCGCCACAGCACCGAGCGCCGTCGGCGCAGCGGGCGGTTGTGCCTGCGTGCCGCCGGTGATGACCACGTTGTCAAAGGTCGCGGTACCGAGCACGTTGTTCACGCCCGTCACACAGAGGCCGAAGTTCAATGTCGCAGGCAGCGTCGTGTAAGTCGCCGTGTGAACCAGCGTCCACGTCGTCCCATTCGCCGACGCGTAGCCCGAGATCGTGTCCCCCGCGCGCACGAGACGCACCCAGTTGTTCGGCGGCGCGTTGTTCGTCGGGCCGCCGATGTCCG
>JANPIW010000053.1:0-10781 GCA_031425215.1 Verrucomicrobiaceae bacterium | reverse complement strand
CGAGCGCGAGCTGGAGGAGGAGCTGATCATCGGCGGCACTCACACGCAGCGGGTGATCGGACTGATCAATGACGACTCCAACGAGGTGGGCAGCGTGCATCTCGGCGTGGTGCATTTGTTTGATCTCGACAGCGACGATGTGAGATCGAACGAGGATGCGATCCAGGACATCCGCTTTGCTACGCTGGAAGAGCTGCATGACGAACGCGATACCCTGGAGACGTGGTCGCGCATTTGCGTGGAGCATCTGCACGGCGGCTGAGTGCAAGGGGGGATTCCCTTCCCGGAATCTTCTCCACCTTCTGCAGTCCGGCCGCCACAAATCCTGTCGGCGCCCTCCTTGCATCCCGCGTCACTCCCGGCATCTTCACGGTCTCATGCCCGCTCCCGCCGCCCATGCCCCGTCAGTTGTCATCGAAAACATCCACCCGTCCATTGAAGGCGGACGCCATCTCGTGAAGCGAGTCATCGACGAGGAGCTGGTCGTTCACGCAGACATCTTCAAAGACGGGCACGATGTGATGTCCGCCGCGCTGAAATGGCGCGTGGCCGGATCGCAGCGCTGGTTTGAGAGCGCGATGTGTCACGTCGATAACGACCGCTGGAGCGGCGTGTGCTCGTTTCCGGCCAGCGGCAGATGGGAGTTTGCCATCGAGGCATGGGGCGACACTTATCGCTCGTGGAAAAAAGCCTTCGCCATACGCTGCCAGGCGCACGACCCCGACGTGCCCATCGAGGCCCTCGACGGCGCGCGCCTTCTGCGTGATGCCGCCAAGCGCGCTCTCAGCGCAGGCGCGCATGATGCTGCCGCGCATCTCGCGGACTGCGCGGACCTGCTCTCGCGCCTGCCGCCGGACGAGCTGCTCGAAATCCTTCTCTCCGACGAGCTGCAAGTCCTCATCGACCGCTACCCCGACCGCGCGCTTTCGACGGTGAGCACCACGCATCCCGTGATCGTTGAGCGAGAGCGGGCGCGCTTCTCGGCCTGGTACGAATTCTTCCCGCGCAGCGCCGAGGGTCGCGACGACAAGCACTCCACCTTCCGCGATTGCATCGGCCGTCTCGAAGACGCGCGCGACATGGGCTTTGATGTCATCTACTTCCCGCCCATCCACCCCATCGGCGTCACCAACCGCAAAGGAAAAAACAACACGCTCACCGCGCTGCACGGCGATGTCGGCAGCCCGTGGGCCATCGGCGGACCAGCGGGCGGACATCGCGAGATCGAGCCTGCGCTCGGCACCACGGATGATTTTGTCTGGCTCGTCGGCGAGGCGCGCGCACGCGGCATGGAGATCGCGCTCGATTTCGCGCTCAACTGCTCTCCCGATCATCCGTATGTGAAGACGCATCCTGACTGGTTTTACCAGCGGCCAGACGGCTCCATCCGCTACGCCGAGAATCCGCCGAAGAAGTACCAGGACATCTATCCGCTCAACTTCCACTGCGCTGACTGGCGCAACCTATGGCGCGAGCTGATCGATGTGGTCCTCTTCTGGGTGGACAAGGGCGTGAAGATTTTCCGCGTCGATAATCCGCACACCAAACCCGTGTCATTCTGGGAGGCTCTCATCGCGGACGTGCATCGCAAAGATCCGGATGTGCTTTTTCTCGCCGAGGCATTCACGAAGCCGAAAATGATGCAGGCGCTTGGGAAAATCGGATTCACGCAGAGCTACACTTACTTCACTTGGCGCGAGAGCGGCAAAGAGCTGCGCGAGTACTGCGAGGAGCTCACGCGCGGCGACATGCGTCTCTATTACCGCGCCAACTTCTGGCCCAACACGCCAGACATCCTTCCTGGTCATTTGCAGAACGCCGGCCCGCAGAGCTTCCGCATCCGCACCGCTCTGGCGGCCATGCTCTCATCATGCTGGGGCATGTACTCCGGCCTCGAGTTCTGCGAGAACGACCCTTATCCCGGCAAGGAAGAGTACAATCATTCCGAGAAGTACCAGCTCGTGAGACGCAACTGGAACGCGCCGGGAAACTTGAAGCCCTTCATCCGCGAGCTGAATCGCGCGAGACGTGAGAACCGCGCCCTTCAGCTCTACGACAATCTCCGTTTTCACGACGCTGATCACGAGCAGCTCATCGCGTTCAGCAAATGCACCGAGGATTTCGACAATCGCGTTCTCTGCATCATCAACCTCGACGCGAAACACACCGCCTCGTCCAACGTGCATCTCGACCTCGGCGCTCTCGGGATCGACTCAAGCCGCTCCTTCACCGTCCGCGATCTGCTGCACGGTTCCGAGTACAAATGGAGCGGTCCCACAAATTTCGTCTCCCTGAACCCCGCTGGCGCTTTCATGCACCTCTTCCGCGTTGAGCAGGCGGGGAGTTGAGACATCGCAACTGCGGCTGCAGCGCTTCATCTCGGGAGGGGATGCTTCAGCTCTCCGTCTTGGCAGCGACTTTCTGTCCGGGCGCAGGCAAAGCCTCGCCGGGCTGAATCATCTCCTGTCCTTCGAGATCGACAGCGACAGGCCAGCTTGCGTCCATGTTGAGCATCGCGGGCGCTTCGAGCGCGAGCGTCTCACCCGTGGCCGTGGCACCTTCGTAAGTCAGCGGCACCACCGTCACACAGATGCGATCCTCGGGTAGCTTCTGCACATTGATCGCACTGGCGAAGGTGGGCTTCTGTCCATCCTTCGATTCGCGCTCACGCAGCGAAATCTTCTCTCCCATCGTGAAAGGCACTCTGGTAATGGACGAGCCTGGAAAAACATACTCGATCTCCACATCCTCCATCTCGTTCGAGCGTGCGCGCACGATCCAGCCTGCTGCAAACACGTCGGACTTAGCAAGCGGCCGAGACGCGATGACTGTGAAATCACCGACCAGGTACTTCGGAGCGAGCTCCTTGTAATTCTTGATGTAGGCACGCTTGAGCACGTCGTTTGCCACAGCGAGCTGGTCGGACTCGTAGCTGTAGTACTCGCCGAGCATGGCGCGCGCGCTCATGAATTTGCCCTGCGGAACAAGCAGCGGGCTGAATTTGCGGATCGGCTCCAGCTTGTTGAGCTTGCCCAAAAGGCGGTAGCTGAAGGGCTTCTCGGGATGCGAGAATACGAAGATGCTAAAGAACCAGCAAAAAGTGGCCAGCCCCATCAAAAGGGTGATCAAAATGGTCCACCAAAACAACCCTGAACCAGGTTTGTTCCTCGCGAAGTTGCCTCCGCCAAAAGATCGGTACTCAGTTCCATCACTCAGAAATTTAACGTGCATGTCGCGGGGGGCGGGAGGATTTTCAAAATTGGCAAAACGCCTTGTTACAGAGGGTTTTAACTCATCCAGAGATTCTTGAAAAGACTTTTCTGTGAAAAAACCGTCAAAAAATAATGCTTAGGTGTTTGCAACTGTTTGGCGCGGTTCAAATGATGTTCCACAGCCGCAACTGCGGGTCGCATTCGGATTCTCGATTTTGAAGCCGGAATCGTTCAAAGCATCGACGTAATCGACCTGGCACTCATCCAGGAAAGTGAGGCTTTCGTCATCCACGATGATCGAGACGCCATCCGTGGTGAACACCCTGTCCGCCGTCGCGGCGGCATCGACGCGCATGGTGTATTGCATTCCGGCGCAGCCGCCTTTCTCGACCTGGAGCCGCAATCCGGAGCCAGGGGCGGCGTGCTTGTCCGCTAACAGAGATTTGAGGTGATTGACGGCACTGGGGGTGAGGGTAATCATGGTCGGAGAAAAATGGGGGTGATGCTGTCGCGCGGTGTCAGGCAGGTTCAAGCACGTTCTTTGCCACACCCGCTGTTTAAATATACGCGCGCGGCCATGACGATTAACCACGTCAGTGCCAGATTCCCCACACTTCGCTCAACTGATGTCCAAAATACGCATACTCCCAGACGCGCTCGCGAGCCAGGTGGCCGCGGGAGAAGTCGTCGAGCGGCCCGCGTCTGTGGTGCGAGAGCTGGTGGAGAACAGCCTCGATGCCGGGGCCACGCATGTGGAGGTGCATGCGCAGCGCGGCGGCACGGCGCTCATCCGCATCGTGGACAATGGCGCGGGCATGGACCGCGAGGACGCGATGCTTTGCCTCGAGCGCCACGCGACGAGCAAGATCCGCACGAAGGATGATCTCGCGGCGATCTGCACATTCGGTTTTCGCGGCGAGGCGCTGCCCAGCATCGCGAGCGTGTGCCGCTTCCGCCTCGCCACGCGTGAGGCGAACGCGCTCTCGGGCACCGAGATCGAGGTGAACGGGGGCAGGATGTCCGCCGTGCGCGATTACGGCGGCGCGCACGGCACGGTGATCGAGGTGCGCTCGTTGTTTTTCAATGTGCCGGCGCGCAGAAAATTTCTTCGCACCGAGAACACGGAGTGGGCGCATCTCGAGCAGCAGTTCCGCCTGCACGCCATTGCGAATCCCGGCGTGGCATTCACACTCACCCGTGATGGCGCGGTCGTGTTTCACCTGCCCGCCACGCAGAGTATGATCGAGCGCATAGCGGGCCTCGCAGGCGACGAGCTGGCATCGCGGCTCATCGAGGTGCCGCGCGCTGAAAGACGCGGCATCACTGTGAGCGGCTTCATTGGCGGCGCCGGCATGAGCCGCTCGGGGAAACAAATGCAGCTCACGTTTCTCAATGGTCGGCCCATCGAGAGCAGCAGCATTTTTTATGGACTGCGCGAAGGCTACCACACCGCGCTGATGAAGGGGCAATATCCCGTGACCTTCCTTTTTATCGAGATGGAGCCGCACGCTTTCGACGTCAACGTGCATCCCGCGAAGAAGGAGGTGCGCTTTCACGACGGCTTCGCCGTGCGCGAGGTCGTGGCACTCGCTGTCAGCAACACGCTGGCCAACGCGCGCAAACTTCCTGAAGGACATCCCTCAGCGCGACCCGAGCCGAGCGTCGAGACCACACCACTCACACAACCGCCCGCACCAGCACCGGCGCAGACTTTTCTGCCGATACCGACGCAACAGCAAACCGCGCTGCGCAAAGACTGGGCGGCACCTCTGGAAAGACCGTCGGACAAGTCAGACATGTCCGACAAGTCAGACGCGGAAGCTCCCGCCGAAAAACAAACCGCCACGACCAGCTCCGACTCCTACCGCATCATCGGCGTGCTGAATAAACTCTACGTCCTCATGGAAGGCGCGGAAGGTCTCGTGCTCATGGACCAGCACGCCGCGCACGAGCGCGTGATGTTTGAGAGAATGCGCGCAGCTATGGAGCAGCAAGGTGTGCCCACGCAGCGACTGCTCATGCCGCTCACTCTTCAAGTCAGCCCGCGCGATGCCGATCTGCTCACGCGCAATCTCGAATCCCTCGCCAAGCTCGGCATCGAGGCTGATGCGTTTGGTCCGAATACATTCAAAATCGAAACGCTTCCCGCCTTCCTCAAGACCGACGATCCGCTCGCGTGGATCGACAAAATACTGGAGGAGCTTTCCGGCCTCAGCAGCAAATCATCCGCGCTGCGCCTCGGTGAGGACATGATCGCCACGACCGTGTGTCGTCACGCGGTGAAGGCCAATGATCCGCTCTCCATCCCTGAGCTGCGCGCGCTGCTGGCCGATCTCTTCACCTGCGAGATGCCCTGGTGCTGCCCGCATGGACGACCCACGCTCATCCAGATTTCCTATCCCGAACTGGAGCGGAAATTCGGCCGCCGCGCGCCGTGATCATTTGATCCCGAGCAGCCTCAAGCTATCGCGGTGGATCAACGCCTCGATCTCATCCTCATCGAGCCGAAGCAGGCCCGTGCCCGTCGTCATGTGGTTGAGCGCGCGCAGTCCGCTGATCGTCGCGTTCACATTCGTGAATGGAAAATCCGTGCCGAAGAGCAGCTTGCGCCACACGCCGTATTCCTGCGCGAGCATGAGGCTGTTGTAGAGCTGCCACGGCCGGTAATGCAGCGCGCTGATGTCGGCGAAGACATTTTCGTGCTTGCGGATCACCGCGATGCACTCGCCCTCATACGGATGACCGAGATGCGCGAGGATGATCTTCACACCTGGATGCCTCACCGCCACCGGCTCGATCAATCGCGGCAGCGTGAAAGCCAGCGGCGCCTGCGCGATGAATGTCGTGCCCATGTGCAGCAGGACAGGCAACGCGCGCTTCTCGGCATACGACCACAACGGCTCCAGCCGCTCATCATCAGGACTGAACCCCGCATACATCGGCAGCAGCTTGATCCCACGCAGACCCAGCTCCTCGTGTCCCGTGCGCATGTCCCGCTCCCAGCCATCCTGGGTCGGATCGACTGACAGAAAACCGACCAACCTCGTTGGATCATGCGCCACATGCGCAGCCACCATTCTGTCATCGACCCACAATCCGCTCAGCCTCGCCTTCCCTCCGAACACAATCGTGCGCACCTCCTCACCCTCGGGCAACGTCGCACGATACGCCTCATGCGTGACCGTGAGATCAACCTCCAGACCCGCCCGCGCGCGCCGCGCCTGACGGATGAAGTCCGCGCTGAAGTCACCGGGGAAGTTCCAGCAGTGGGAGTGAACGTCGATGATCATGATTCGATGGCGGCCATGAGTTCATCAAAACGGTCATCCGCCTGCTTGAGCAGATGATCCGGCATCTTTCCGCGCATGGGACCACGCACGAGCGGAGATGAAAAAACGCTCTGACGCACGAGCAACCTCTTCTCAACCTGAAGATAAGTGTCCAGCGAGGGTTGTAGCGCGATCAATCTTACCAACGCCTGATGGATGAGTGAGGCCAGCTCACCATCACTTCGTTTCAAAGCAGACCAGAGCGCGACGATCGCCTTGATCAAGTCCGCTCCAGGCATCGTGCCAGCGATGCCGTGTTTGAAAGTGTCAATCAGTGCGATGCCACCCTGACCTTCAAACACAACCGCCGCGCCATTTGTCGCCGCGCGCAATGCGACCAGCCGCTCTACGACTGGAGTCGCCTCCGGTTTGTAAAACACCCGGTCTGCTCCGAACTCGCGCAGCAGCCCGGCCTGCAGTTCGATGCTCATCGGCCTGCCCACATAGTTGCTCGCATCCTGCACGACCACTGGAATGCCAACACTGCGGATTATCCGCGCGTAATATTCCCGCAAACTATCCTCGCCCGCTTGCGTAGCCACCGGAGGAATCGCCATCAGCGCCGTCGCACCACACTCCTCAGCGTGACGCGCAAGATCGCAGGCCACCTTGCTGGACTCCGCGCCCACGCTGATCACGCTCGTGCCCCGCCCGTCCGCGGCGCGACAAACAAAAGCCGCCATCTCGCGCCGCTCCTCGGTGGAAAGCCGTAGCGTCTCCGACACCATCGCCATCACCACGCCATCCGCGCCGTTCACGAAGAGCCAGTCCAGTTCACGCGCCAGCGTGTCAAAGTCGATGCTTTCATCGGGGTGATACGGTGTTTGGAAAACTGGCAGCACTCCATGAAGCGCAGGCTGTGGCAGGGCGGGCATGGCTTCATCAAAGCATGAGGCACACGCGGCGCGCAAGGCATTCTCTTCGCCCCTCGTCATCGAAAAGAAAAGGCGCCCCGGCTTTCACCGGGGCGCCCTCACTCATTTGCAGGTCACCACACCAACAAAAAGATTTCGGCTATCACCATCTGAGCCTCAGACCAGCTTTGTACGCACTGTGCTCCTCGCCAAAGTCCGCGCCCAGTTTGAGATCGAGCGCAGAGAACATTTTCCAATAAGCGCCCACGTCGAAGAGCATCGTACCGTAGTCGTCCGAACTGGAGAAAGTGAGGCCCGCGCCAAGCTCCAACGACTCTGTGGCGGCGATCCTGATGGCGGGATGCACATAGATGGCTCCGTCGCTGAACGCCACGCTCTCCTTGTCGGCGTCGAGCTTGTAGTACGCGCCACCCACATCGAAGAGGAGATGAAAGCGCTGTGTGATGGGCACATACGCGCCCACGCCGATCGAGACGGAATTGAAATCATAGCCGTCTTTCTCGTCCGTTCCGCCGCCTGCCGTGCCCCAGTTAAAGCCGCCTTTGATGAACAGCGGCTTGAAAAGCTCCGCGCTCAACGAGAGCCCCACGCCACTCGCGCCTTCAAGCAAATCGTCTTTGAAATCAGTGTACTGGTAAAAGCCCTCGAGGTAGCCGTAAGAGAGCATGTCACCCGTCGCGCCAAAACCAGCAACGGCCGGGCCGGGCATCGGCTGCGGAGCATAGCCCGAGGTGGGAGAGCCGTATGTCGGCGATCCGTAGCTCGGCGTGCCGTAGCCGTAACCCGTGTCCACGCCCATCCCGGCAGGAGGTGTGGCCGGCGCAGTCGATGGGTACGAGGGATACGAAGGGTAGGCGGGCGCGGCAGGCATCGTCGGCGGCTGAGGTGGAGTGGGCGCGACAGGGGGCGTGTATCCATACTGAGCCAAGGCCGATGAGGCGACGGTGAGACCAAAGAGAGCGAGGAGGCGGGCGGAAGGTTTCATGGGTTGGCCTTAAATATTCGGAGTTGTTAAATAAAATCACACATCCGTTTAAACGGCAAACTTTATTTTGGTTTTTCCACTCCGTGCTCTCATTCCAATGAGTCGCAGCTAGTACGCTGGATTGCTTGTTACCCTCATCTCGTGCTTCGCGTTTCATCCAGTTTACACCGCAAGCGGGCGCGGCTAGCATGGCCGCCGATTCTCCCAACTTTTCTTCCACTCATGCCGGATTCGGAATGGCCCGCAGCACCCATCGCACCACCCGCACCGCAGGGCGGGGCGGAGGAGGGAGTGCCTGACGAGGAGAGCGTGCGGCTCATGCTGCTGGTGCGCGACGGGGACGTGAAGGCGTTTGAAAAGCTCGTCGAGCTACACCAACGCACCATCATCGGCACGGTGGCGCGGATGCTCGGCAACGTCGATGACGCGCATGACGTGGCGCAGCAGGTCTTCGTGCGCATCTGGCGGAGCGCCCCGCGTTACGAGGCCACGGCGAAGTTCACCACCTGGATGTTTACCATCACGCGCAATCTTGTTTTCAATGAGATGAGAAAACGCTCGCGCCGCAAAGAAGTGTCGATGGAACCGGAGCACGAGGATGACGCGCCGAAGCAGTTTGCGCACCCGATGGCACCTGGCGCCGACACGCTCACGCAGCAGGCGGAGCTGGAGAGAGCGCTCGACGATGCCATCGCCAAGTTGCCCGAGAAGCAACGCCTCGCCGTCGTGATGCGCCGCTACGAGGATGCTCCGTACGAGGACATCTGCGCCGTGCTCAACATGTCGCTCCCCGCGGTGAAGAGCCTGCTTTTCCGCGCCCGCACCGAGCTGCGAAAGCACCTCGCCGTTTACCTGGGCGAGGATGTGCCGGAATGAGAACCGGCGTCATCCAAACAAGCTCGTCGCAAAACTCCAGCAGCCACGCGCCGCGCTGATCCATGCCGATCCCACATCGGCAAAGCTCGCGCCGGGTGACGCGGCGATGAAGAGCGCGACAATGAGCGCGAGATTCGCGATGAAGATGAGCATGAGCGAGAAGAACTCACCGTTGCGCGTGAGATCGCCCTGCTCGGCGCGGACAGTCTTCACCGTGAACGTGAGATGAAACCACCAGGTGAACCCGACCAGCGCATACAGCAGCCAAAGAAAGCGAAAGCCGGCGGTCACTCCGACGAGCGACACAGGATGCCACCGCGCGAGGTCCATCCAAAGCGATGCGATGCCGAAAGCGGCCAGCACGGCGAGTGTATAGAACGGCACCAGGTAAGGCCCGAGAGTGATCCAAATGTTTGACTTGTTCGTCTCGACGTAACCGCCCTCGGCTGAGACTTTCCAATCGTAAATTTTTCCTCCGAACAGCCGCGCCACCAGCAGGTGGGTGAATTCGTGAGCAAAGACATAGCTGCGAACCGGCCTCCAGCCCATCCAGTACACCGATCCCCACGCGAGGCTGCCGAGAACGAAAAAGAAAAACTCATCGCTGCGCCAGAATCCACCGGCGTGCGAGGCGCGGAAGGCCATCTCGACGACCGTGAGCAGCGAGATCGCGGCCACGGGCAGCAGCACGATGGCCGCAAACCATCGCTTGGCATTTTTTAGCGAACGCTCGCGACGCATGTCGTCACGACGAAGAACCGGCGGCTTGCTGCGCTCGATGGTGCGCGCGCGGCGTTTCTTGTAGCTGAGTCGGTGATTGTACTTCGACATTCCGGGGACGGTGTCGGATTAGTTAACCCATGTGAATTACTTTGGAAGCGGATTTTCCAATCAATGCACAACCCATCGGCTCCACAAAATCAGCCCATGCTAAAACAAGTCGCGGAGAGCGGCGCGACGAACCGGCAGGCATAATCTCGTCGCGCTGGTTTCATTCACCCGGCGCAATCAATGCGCCATGGAAGTTTTCGCCGTCACCATCTTTGTCAGCCTGCTGCTGGGCATCCTGTTTGCCGCTCTTTTCTTCGCGGAACGCTCGCAGCGAAACAGGCGGGGCATCGAGCAGATCGCCCTGCTGCCTCTGGATGACGGGGAGAAAAGCGGAGAGCGAAGGGCGGTGAGCGAAGAATTGCGGCGAGCCACAGCACTCATCACGCACCCCGCCGCACCGCAGCACTCTCCAACTCTTCGCTCTTCGCTCTCCCATGACCACTGACACCAGCTCCAAAATCCGAATCGAGTTCAACGACACCGTCGTCCGCCAGTTCATGCTCGCCTCCATCATCTGGGGCATCGTTGGCATGCTCGTCGGCGTGCTCATCGCGGCGCAGATGAATTATCATGTGCTGAATTTCGAGACATCCTTCCTCACCTTTGGCCGACTGCGTCCGCTGCACACGAACGCGGTCATCTTCGCGTTCGTCGGCAACATGATGTTCGCCGG
>JANPIW010000052.1:0-8574 GCA_031425215.1 Verrucomicrobiaceae bacterium | reverse complement strand
AGCTGGACCTCGAAGCGCTCGGATTCCAATGCGGGCCGCGTGTGGCTGGGCAGTCCGTGGGAGTTCAAACAGCGCGGGCAAAGCGGACTGTGGGTGAGCGATTTGTTCCCGCGCCTCGCGGACGTGGCGGACCATCTGTGCGTGGTGCGCTCGATGGTCGGCGAGATTCCGCTGCACGGTCAGTCGAATCTTTTGCTTCACACCGGACGCATCGGCGGACAGGCCCCGAGCCTCGGCGCATGGCTGTCCTACGGCCTCGGCACAGAGAACAAAAACCTGCCCAGCTACGTGCTGCTGAACAACGACTGGGTGCCCAATGGCGGGCTGGAAAACTTCGGCAGCTCCTTCCTGCCCGCGAGTCATCAGGCCACCACGATGCGGGCGAAAGGCACGCCCGTGGACAACATCGCGCCGGGTGACGCCGCCGCGACCCAGCGCCGCAAACTCGCGCTGCTCGCCGGACAAAACACTGCCTTCGTCGCGCAAAGCTCCGACGCGCAAGGCATCGAAGCCGCCATCGCCAACTACGAGACCGCGTTCCTCATGCAGAGCACCGTGCCCGACATCGCCGACATCGGCCACGAGCCTGATCACAACCGCAAACTCTACGGCCACGACTCCACCGACGAACACCAGCGTCTCTACGCCACGCAGGCCCTCCGCGCCCGCCGACTCGTCGAGGCCGGGGTGCGTTTTGTGGAAATCACCTGCCCCAGCTTCGACGGCAACAACTCGCCGTGGGACCAGCACGTGCAGCTCAAAGCCAACCACGAAAAGAACGCCCGCATCACCGAGCAATCCGTCGCCGCACTCATCACCGATCTCCATCAGCGCGGCCTGCTGGAGGAAACCATCGTCCTCTGGGCGGGAGAAATGGGCCGCACCCCCCACACACCCGGAGTCACCGCCACCGCCGGACGCGACCACCACGTCAGCGGCTACAGCCTCTTCATGGCTGGCGGCGGATTCAAAGGCGGCACCGCTTATGGCGAAACCGACGAGTTCGGTGCCAACGCCGTGGTGAATCCCGTCAGCGTCCACGACATCCACGCCACCATCCTCCACCAAATGGGCCTCGACCACACCCGCCTCACCTTCCGCCACGGCGGCCGCGACATGCGCCTCACCGATGTGCATGGGCATGTCATCAAGGAGGTCTTGGCGTGAACAAGATCAACTCTAACAATCAACTCGGCCTCGTATTGAGTGCAGTGTTGCTCTGTCTCCCTCCCGCGATCGCCGAAGAACGCGATACGATGCCCGACACCTGGGCTGCCATGGATGCGCTCGGGCGGGTGTTGCCGATGAGTGCGGAGGTCGGCGCGGCGAAAGCGAGTCGCACGGTGGGCATCTTCTACTTCAACTGGCATGCCGCCTTTGGAAACAAGGATGTCCATGACATCGCGAAGATCCTCGCCGCGAATCCCGCCGCCCCTCCGTGGGGACCGGTGCAGGCTCCGCATTACTGGAGCGAGCCGCGCTTCGGCTACTATCGGCCCGATGATCCGTGGGTGACCCGCAAGCATGTCCAGATGCTCACCGATGCGGGCGTGGATGTGCTGATTCTCGATGCCACGAACGCTCTGACTTATGACGCTGAACGCGAGGCGCTATGCGTGGTGCTGGAGCAAATGAAGACGGAGGGCCATCGTGTGCCGCAGATCGCCATGTTTCTCTATGCGCAGCACAACCCGGTCGTGCTGCATTTGTGGGAGACGTTCTACAAACCGGGCAAACATCGCGACCTGTGGTTTCAGTGGAAAGGCAAGCCGCTCCTGCTCACGCCGCCGGAAGGACTCAGCGAGGAAGTGAAAGCCTTCTTCACCATCCGCACCTCATGGGCCTGGACGCGCGGTCATGCGTGGTTCGGCGATGGCAAGGACAAGTGGCCGTGGCTCGACTTTGCCCCGCAAGTGCCCGGCTGGCATGAAGTGCCGAACAAAGCCGAGTGCGTTCCCGTCGGCGTGAGCCAGCACGTCACCAACAACATCGGGCGCAGCTTTCACGGCAGCCGACAGCCGCCACCTGCGGAGTGTCACTCGGGCGAAGGGCTCTACTTTGACGAGCAGTGGAAACACGCCCTGCCGCACGATCCCGAGTTCATCTTCATCACCGGCTGGAATGAATGGGTGGCCCAGCGCTTCCTCTCCGATGGCACGATGACTTTCCAAGGCCGCGTGCTGCCCGCAGGCGAGACCTTCTTTGTGGACCTCTACGATCAGGAGTTCAGCCGCGACATCGAACCCATGCGTGGCGGTTTCGGCGACAACTATTACTGGCAGATGATCGCTAACATCCGCCGCTACAAAGGCGCGCGTCCACTGCCGATCGCGTCGCCGGCGAAGATGATCGCCATCCCAGGAGATTTCGCGCAGTGGGGCGACGTAAAGCCCGTCTATCTCGACGACGTTCACGACACCACGAACCGCGATCACGAAGGCGTCCCCAGCGCAGGCCGCTATACGAACAAAACCGGCCGCAACGATCTCGACACGATGCACGTCGCTCATGATGCCACGCATCTGTTCTTCCACGTCCGCACGCGCGAGCCAGTCACCCCCGCCACCGACGCCGATTGGATGGTCCTGCTGCTCGACACCGATCAAGACGCGAAGACCGGCCATCTCGGTTACGACTACCGCCTCAATCACACGCGCAGCGCTCCCGACATCGCCAGCATCGAGCACTGGAATGGCAAAGCCTGGGAGCCCACCGGCACCGCGAAGCTGCAAGTGGGGACGAACAAACTGCATCTTGCGGTGGAGCGCACAGCACTCGGCATTGCTCAAGATCAACTCCTGCGCTTCGATTTCAAATGGACCGACAACGTGCCCGCCAATGCCGATGGCATGGACTTTCTCGATCAAGGCGATGCAGCGCCAAATGCGCGCTTCAATTATCGCTACATCGCCTACCTTCAGCGCTAGCGATAACTTACCTCAGGCATCAACCGTTCCAGCGAATATTCCCGATGCATTCCCATCTCCCATTGGTTCTTCTCATTCTCACAGCACTGCCGCTCATGGCAGCCACAACTTGGCCTTCGCAATACAAGATCAAACCTTGGGAGACGGATCGACTGACGGCGGGGGATGTGGTGGGGCCGGACGGGATCGTTTATCCCGATTTCACGGGTGCTGGCGTATCGGGCGGCATTCCTCACGTCAGCGAGGGCTCCGCTCGCGTCTTTGATGTGACGGCAAGTGCTTACGGTGCGGTTGCTAATGACGACAAGAGTGATGATGCGTCGGTGGCAAAGGCGCTGGCTGACGCGCTGTTGAATGCAGCCAAAGGAGGAAAAAGCATCCTGCTTTTTCCAGCGGGCTCTTTTCACCTCAGTGCGCCGCACATCATCAACAAGAGCCACTTGGTGGTTCAGGGAGCGGGCAAAGGAAAAACTATTCTGCGAATCGGCCCGGGTGGAAAGGCGGGATCAGCTTTGTTCACCTTCACGCCGGAGGATGGCACGGCGACTGACTTCACGCCCTGGGGAGGGCAATACCTCGCTGCCACTAAGAACCTCGTGCGCGGCACGAACATCGCCACCTTTGATCAAGATGCGGGGGCCGAGGGCTATGCCGTGGGCGACTGGATTCGCATTCAACCGATGAAGGCCGATCCGGGTTCGATCATGCGCACGCGATTCAGCAAGCCGGAGAACCATGTTGATTATACCGAACCGTCGGGGCATTTCGGTCGTGTCTTCATTGCTCGAATCATCGCCATCGACAGCAGCGCCCGCACGGTGAGCTTTGATCGCACCTTTCCCCATGATTACTTTGTCGATGAAGTGCCGCAGATGAGAAAGGGGCGGATGCTGGAGCATTGCGGCGTGGAAGATCTGACGATCGAAGCCATTTCTGCCGAAGTGGCGATGGACCCTCTCTCGCTGACACAAGTCGCCGAGAGCTGGGTGCGCAACGTTCATTTTCTCAAGCCGGGCAACTGGCCTTATCAATTGTCCAGCGTTGCGCGCGTGGAGTTTCGCGACTGTCATTTCGATGGCACGTGGGCGCCGATCGGCAGTGGTTCGCGATCCTATCTCGCGGTGGGAACCATGGATATGCTCATGGAGCACTGTCGGGCCAATGACATGCGCCACATGCCGGTCTTCCAGCAGTCCATGCGTTGTGTGGTGCGTGACTGCGTGTTCACGGGAAACACCGTGCAGTCGCCGCAGCTTCATGGCCGTTTCCCGACGGAGAACTTAGTCGAGCAATGCACCTTTGATTGCCCAAATGGCAAGGGCCAGACCGCCTGGGCCACTGATCCCACGAACACGCTTCGTCATGGTCCCAATGGTCCGCGCAATGTCTTCTATCATAACATCGTGAAGTCGGGTGCGGGTTACATCCGTTTCGGCGGTGCGCAGGAGAATCCCATCATCGCCTACAACAAGATTCTGCGGAGCGAGGACTCTCAAGTGATGCCCGGCATCTGGGCTTCCGATCGCACCTTCGACGCGATCATCGTTGGCAATACCTTTCAAGTCTCTCCCAGTAACCCGTTCCTCATTCTCGAAGACACCACCTGCACTGGTTGGGAGGTGAGGGACAATCACATCCACGGCAGCAATCGCAGTGTGTGGGCTGGGGATGGCATGCTGGCGCTTGAGACCTACAATCGGTTTCATCCTGCCGATGAAGCGCCGGTTGATCCCAACCCCGAGGCTGATTCGATCTTCCATTGGCAAAAGGCCAACGCGGCGAAGGCACGGCTGCTCATCATGATGGAACGCAAGACACTCGGGAAGACCGGCGACACAACGCAGGTTAAACTCGTCCGAGTGAAGGCAGACACGACAAGTGCGCTTGAAGTAAAGCTCACCTCGGACACTGATGCCCTCATCGTGCCATCGAAGATCATGATTCCGGCGAACACTTCGAGCGTTGAGTTCACCTTTAAGGCGGGGGAGGTCGGTGGAGAAAAGATCGCCACACTCACCGCGAGTGCAGAAACGCTTCTCAGCGATACCGAGCAAATCATCTTGAGGGGCACGGGTGCGGGACCAGCGGACTTCGGCTCCGGCAAGTTTTCGACCGTCGCCAGCGGTCTGCCTGATGGCTGGCGCAGCGCGGACATTGGGCGCACTACTACGCCCGGCTCTGTGACTACCGCGAACGGCACCTGGACCCTGAAAGGCGCGGGCCTGGAAACATTCACTTACGACAGCACCCTCGCCCGCAGTGGTCGCCGCACCGTGCATCAAACGCTGCATGGCGATGGCGAGATCCGCGCCCGTCTCATGAGCACCAGCGACGCCAAGCAGGTCGGCATCATGATCGCCGACGATGAAGCACCCATCACCGAGTTCATCTCCATCACCGCCGATGGCCGCGTCCTCAGCACGAGCTATCAAACCGAGAACAGCCGCACAGCCGATGAGTATGCCAAGGCTAGCGCAACGTCCCTCCCCGTCTGGCTGCGCCTGAGCCGCACCGGCTCAGTATTCAAAGCATTCAAATCCACTGTAGAAAACCCATCACCGGAATCAGACTGGACGGAACTTGTCAGCGTGGACTTCTACCAGAACAACACCACCAAAGAAGGTGGCGACTACAAGTCCAACTCCACGCTCGATGACGTGATGCACTTCGGCATGTTCCTGAACTCAGGCAGCGAGTCCAAGCTGGCGACGGCGGTTATTGAGGACGTGCAGGTGCAGGCACTGAGTGGAAAATAGCGCCAGTTCCAAGTGTCCCTCCCTTGTCCTCCCCGCCGACGAACTCAATCCCCAGCTTCGCGATCACCTCACGCAAGCCGATACCTACAAGGATGGTCGGGTGACGAAAGACGAACTGCGTGAGGCGCGGAAGCGCCGGTTTCCCAGTCGAGTGAGCACAGCACCCGCCGTCATTTCGACCACGAACGAACCGCATCAAACCACGGCTCAGCCTCAGCCACGATGAGGCTGGCTATTGCCCGGTGAGATGCGCCTCGGTTCCGGGCTCCCAGGCGAGTCCCCAGTCGCGGACCGCACGCATGACCGTGCGCAAGGCTTTGCCTTTCTTCGTGAGCGTGTAGGCGAGGTGGCGGCTTCCGTCGGCGGAAGCTTGTTGCTCGGCGATGCCGTAGGTGATGAGCTTTTCCAGGCGGTCGCTGAGAATGTTCGTGGGAATGGTTTCGGGTGAGGCGATGAATTCCTTGAAGCGAGAGCGTCCGAGCATGAGGTCACGAACAACAAGGAGTGTCCACCGGTCGCCCACAATGTCGAGAGTGCAGGCCACGGGACAGCGAGAGCGACGGTTGTTGCCGGGGATGACAGACTTGGGTTTTGGCACGATTGCATGATGTCATTGATCATACTTGCAATCCACAAGTATTAACACTTGCATTATGCAAGTGTGAAGGCAACGGTGACGACGCATGGACTCACAATCAATTACCCAACTCGCGGCTCCCGGTGCGGGCATTCCCGCCATTGAGCGTTTCATCGGTAGTCTGGTGTTTCGACTCAAACGATGGCGAGGGACGAAGGAATCGATCACCGCTGACTTTCAAACACATCGCGAAGGCATTCGTTCCCTGGTGGATAGCGTTAATCTGACCCGGCGCGGAGCGCGTGTGCTAATCCCCAGACTGCGAGGGTTGGAGGACAGCAGCAGGTATTGGTCGGTGTGGATGACACTCGACCATCTGCGCATCGTGAATGGCCAGATCGCCCAGGTCATCGGTTCTCTTTCGAAGGGGATCACTCCACCGGGTCAGGCGAGCACTGCAGCAGTTAAGCCCGACGAACACGTTCGAGCAGAGGTGGATGCTACGTATGAACGATCATGTGATGACCTGCTCGCGGCGGTGGCGGCAGCGCCCCGCTTGGACACGAGCGGGAGCTACGTACATCCGTGGTTTGGGCAGCTCGATGGTGGCGGCTGGCAGACGATGGCAGCCGGGCACATGGGCATTCACCGGGCACAGGTCGAGCGTATCGTGAAAGGGCTGTCAAGCAGCAGGTTCGTGAACAGGAATAGGATGAAAGTCGTCCGCAGCGCCCGGTAGTGCCTGTGCAGCATCGCGAAGCAGCAGGTTCGTGAACCGGAATACGATGAGAGGCTGGGGCGTGTTGCGTTTGGAAGCAGTCCGAGGACGAATAGAGGGCAGAAAAATGTGTCACGTTTCAGCGGGCCGCGTGTTTGGACTTACATGCTCCGCTACCTCATCTCCGTCATTGCTTGCCTCGCCAGCGACGCACATGCCCCGAACCCATTCCATTTCAGCTAGCCCTGGCAGGGCAGGAATACGGCAAGGCGGCCTGCATGGCACCGGACGGCTCGCTGCTCATCGAGATGCTGTTTCAAAACACGATTGATTCGACGTGGAGGACGACATCGGACCGTGGCTGGAATGCACTTCACCGCTGCTCAAAGAATAGCCTCTTCGCCTTCGGAGCGGGCACGTTGCCGTAGAGCATGGGGCCGAGCGGCAAAGGGATGTCCGTCTCGATGATGTCAGCACCGCGATTCAGAAAGGTGCGATAGTCGGGTTCGAGCTGCTTAATTTCGGCCACCTCGCCTTGAATGACTTTGCGGTCGAGATTGCGCGAGGTGCCGATCATGCAGCAGGCGCCTTTGCTATGGATGTAATCATAGAGCGCCCGGTCCTCCGGCGGTGTGTGACCGACGAATGCCACGACGTTGTGCCACGGCACGCAGAGGCGATCAAACTCCTCCGCTTTCGCGAGAGTGGGGATCATCACTTCCATGGAAATGTTGGGATTCAACTGATGAACCGCAGCGACCTCCTTGAAGCTGGAGACAATGAGCATCACAAACGCCTCCGCCTTGTGGCGCGTGACGATCTCGGCGCGTTCGATGGCCGTCACGTCCTTCTGATCCAGCACGAGCACCGTTCTCCCACGAGCCCATTCGATGGCTTCATCAAGTGTCGGCATCTGAAAGGATGTGACGCTGCCCGCAGTGTCCTTCAAACGCAGTTGCTTCAGCTCCGCGAGCGTGTGGTCTGTCACTTTGCCCATGCCGGTCGTGGTTCGCTCCAGCGTGGCATCATGATGCAAGACGATGCTACCATCTTTTGTTCGGCGCGGATCGATCTCCAACATGGCATAGGTGTGCTGAAGCGTGTGCTCAAAGGTGGCGAGGCAGTTTTCGGGAAAGCCTTTGGCAGGTCCGCCGCGATGGGCGCTGACGAGAGGTGAAGGCTTCGGGCTGTATTGCAGCAGCGTTTGCAGATCCTGCGGCGTCTGTGGAGTGAGGCGATGCAGCGGACTGGCCTGCTGTGCCAGTGCGGCGAGCGGAAGTGACAGGCAGATAAGGAGAATGAGCTTCATGGTCGGTAATGAAAGCGGGCAACAGCCTGGGTAGCTCCGCCGTTCTTAGAAGCATGAAACAGACTCTCCTACCCTTTGCTATCTTGTCTCTCGCTCAAATCGCCGCAGCCGAGTCACTCAAAACTGTGACTTTCGATCAAGATCCAGGCTGGGAGGGGCATGGCAACCGCGTCGAGTTGAAAGCACCGCCGGTGGTGAAGCAGGATTTTGGTTACAGTGCGACGCAGTTCGCGGGCAAGGTGGCGGGCGAGATCGGCGGGAAGATCACGCGCACGACGAAGCCCGCG
>JANPIW010000051.1:0-6382 GCA_031425215.1 Verrucomicrobiaceae bacterium | reverse complement strand
AAACAGATCAGCTCGCGCATCGCGGACCGCTGGTTGTTCAGCCAGCTCGACCTCTCGTTTGAAGCAGGCACCTGCACCGGCGTCATCGGTCGCAATGGCCTGGGAAAAACCACGCTGTTGCGCATGCTCATGGGACAGCAGCAGCCCGACGAGGGCGTCGTGCAGATCGGCAAGCGCACGATCTTCAACTACGTCGATCAGCAGCGTCTGATGCTCGATAAAGAAAAGTCCGTCATGGAGGAAGTCGCGGGCAACTCGGAGTTCGTGACCTTTGGCGACGAGAAAATGCACGTCCGAACTTATCTGCGCCGCTTTCTCTTCACCGACGAGCGCGTGACGATGCGCGTGAAGGAACTCAGCGGCGGCGAGCAGAGCCGCGTGTTGCTGGCGAAGATTCTGCGACGCGGCGGGAACTTTCTCATCCTCGACGAACCCACGAACGACCTCGACCTGCAAACCATGCGCGTGCTGGAGGAGGCGATCCTCGCCTTCAAGGGTTGCGTGCTCGTCGTGAGCCATGATCGCTACTTTCTGGATCGCGTGTGCGATCGCGTCATCGCCTTTGAAGGACATGGCCGCATCCATCTCTGCGCCGGGAACTACAGCTACTACCACGAGAAACGCGCCGCCCAGGCCGCCGCCGAGATGGCGCTGGTGAACGCGCCGGTGAAAAAATCCAAACCGCAGATCACCGGCACGCAGACACGCAGCAAGTTCTCACTGAAAGAGCAACGAGAGCTGTCCACCATCGAAGGAGAAATCGCCGCGCTCGAGAGCGACATCGCCGCGATGGAGGCGGAGCTGAACGATCCCGCGCTCTTCGTAAAGCTCGGCGCGGGCACACAAGATTTTCTCGCGAAGCTCGACACGAAACGCGCCGAGCTTGAGGGAAAAATCACGCGTTGGTCCGAGCTGGAGGAGATCAGGGTTGCCGCAGTTGTGTAGCTGAACCGCGTGAGCGTTCAGTCGTTCGGGGATGATGCAAGGGAACGCCTTCTCCCACTGACTGAACGCTCACGCGGTTCAGTTACGGGGCGCGCGCTTGCGCGCTGTTCACTCATGCCTGTGTGATCTTTGCGATCATCGCCGCTCCTTCACTCCATTTCACCTCGTGCGGGAGGCGCTTCGATTTCGCGGCGATGGCGGCCACGGCACCTGCGGCCTCGCCCATCGACACGGCATTGCCGGTGACGCGGTAGCTGGCGTGCGCGATGAAGTCTCCGCTGATGCAGCGCCCGGCCATCATCAGGCCGTCCACGTCTTTGGCGATGAGGGCGCGCAGCGGGATGTCGTAGGGCTTCACTTTGATGCCGGCATTGGTGTAGGCGGCCTTTTTGTTGTGCTCGCCTGTGAGCGCGTGGATGTCCACGGGGAAGGTGGGCTTCACCACGGCGTCCTCATGGACGATCCCGGCGATGACGTCCTCCTTCTTCACGGTGTAACGACCAAGGATGCGGCGGCCGTCTCGCACGCCGATCTGCTCGGCGGTGGCGGCGATCTGGATGCCCTCCCACGGACCACCGAGTTTGCGCAGGCCGTTGACGATTTTGTTCAGCTCGCCGCGCGCGCGGACGGTGGCCTCGGTCACTTGCGCGGCGTCAAAAGGCTTGATGCCGTATTCGTGGTTCATCATGACGAGCATCAAATTGTCGCGCACCTGCCAGAGCGTGGGCTTGGAGTAGGAAGGGAAGTGACCTGTGCGCTCGATCTCTTTGCGAAAGGCATCCTTGGCGATGTTGTCCTTCGCACTCGGATCGGAGGCGTGGATGAAATCAACGAGCGCCGCCGCGTCTTTGACGACGAGCAAGGCGTTGAGCGACATGGGCTGGCACGGACAGTCTGCGGACTCGCCAATCTCAAACGCGCAGCCGGCGAGCGCGCCGAGATCGCCATCGCCCGTGGTGTCGATGAACACGGGCGCGCGCCATGCCTGGCGGCCTGACTTGGATTCCGTGACGATGGTGGTGAGCCTGCGTCCTTCGCGATACGCGGCGGCGACGCGGGTGTGAAATTGAAACTTCACGCCTGCCTCCACGCACATATCCTCGAGCAAGAGCTTCATGCCCTCCGGCTCGTAGCAGATGCTCTTAGCGCTGGTGCCGCGCCGCGCCCCGCGTTCGTCGAGACGACGCGTGAGTTCCTTGGCGAAGCCGGGTTTGTCGAAGTCGAGCAAGTATCCCAGCAAACCCGCCGTCCACACGCCGCCGAGACAGCCTCGCCATTCAAAGAGCCGCACACGCGCGCCGCTGCGTGCAGCGGCGATGGCGGCTGAAACTCCCGCCGGACCCGCGCCGCATACGATGACATCGACCTCATCGACAATAGGTGTCTCGCGCTCCGGCTCGATGAGCACACCGGGTTTTGTCTCGGGTGCTGCGGCAACAGAGATGGCGCTGCCGCTGGCTGCGACGACGGAGGTGCTGAAGAAATGGCGGCGTTTCATGGTGGAGAGAACGAGTGAAAGATGAATGACTTGCCCTGAAAACAGGAGGTGTTGTGTTCAGCGGCTGCTGATTCGAGCGCGGAGCGCCTTGGACTGCGGCAGCCTGCTACCGCTTTTCCGAACCAGCCTGCTGGCACCGAACTGCCCTGGGCTTCCATTGTTTGTGCGGTGGCTCACCTTGAAGTTGATGCTTTCACAGATTCGACGGCAGCAGGGCTGCCTGGAGAAAGCGGCAGCAGGCTGCGCGCAGTACAAGGCGCTCCGCGCTCCTGATGCGGTGGAACCCTCCCGGCAATCGTGCGGGCAACCAGACGGGTTATTCGGCGGCGGCATGGTTTGTGTTTGTGATCACCACTCGCGCCGAACAAACCCGTCCTACGGGCTGAGCATCACCGCTCGATGTCGAGGATTTCCATTTTCTCGGCGGCTCGCGTGAAGACATCTTTGCCGTCGGCATCGCGTTTTGGCGGGACGGATGTGCCGTGGGTGCTTTCGAGTTGGATGGCTTGCACGCTGGAGTCACTGAAGCCGACGAGAATCTTGCCGCCTCTCCATGTGCGGCCTGGTTCCTTCTTGCCGACCGTGTCAGTGTTCCAATGTGGCGGCCAGGTGTTGGTGACGGCGTTCTCGAAGACGAGAGGAAACGGCAGCGTGCTCTCTTCAGGCGCGCTCTTGGTCATCGCCCAGTGATTTTCGCCGGGCTCGAGAGCTTTCAAATAATGGGGTGGATCGCCGACGTCGCCATCTGGATAAAAGGGAGAATTCTTCGCGCCGAAGATTCGCTCGTCATCGAGCATGCCTTCTCGGATCAACAGACGGAATGCTCGATTGGCGGTCTTTGGCTGGGAGGCGTCGGCATCGGGATAGGCTCCGTTGTGATCTCCCGCGTAAAGCCTGAGCGCGGCGACGAGCTGGCGGCAGTGCGACAAACTTTGTTGGTATCTCGCCTTCTTTTCCAATTCAGCGTAGACCAGTGCAATTGCTCCTGCGAAAAGCGCCAAAGCGACGATGGCCGTCGTCCAGATCAATTGCTTGCATCGACCTTTCTTCGCCTGCTGTTCATCACTCATGCCTTCATGCAATTAGACCGTCGCTGCGATGGGAAGCTTTATCCCGGCTTATCCGGTGGTGGTGTTACTCCTTGCCCAGCTCGGGGTCTTTCTCAGCGTCGGCTTTCTTGTAGAGCTTGGTGGGGATGAGTGTGCGGGGCGGGAGGTCGTCGCCTTTGGAATAGGCGATGATGGCGCGGGTGATCTCGATGCCCATTTTGTCGGGGAACTGGATGGGGTCGGCGTAGATTTTGCCGTCGCGGATGGCGCGCTTGCCTTCGGGCTGGCCGTCGAAGCCGATGAGGATGACGCGGTCTGCACGGCCTGCTTTTTCCAGCGCGGCGCGGGCGCCGAGTGCGGAGGGATCGTTGATGGCGAAGATGCCGCGCATCTCGGGCTGGGCCTGGAGCATGTCCTCGGCTGCGGCGTAGCCTTTGTCTTTGGCACCGCCTCCGTCGAGTTCGCTGACGATCTCGATCTTTGCGGCGGCGGTTTTGTTGTGGGCGTCGATGATTTCTTTGAAGCCTTTGACGCGGAGGATGCAGGACTCGACTTGCTTGAGATCGAGAATGCCGACTTTGCCGCCTTGCGCGCCGAGGGCTTCGATCATGGCGTGGCCGGCCTCGCGTCCGCCGCCAAGGTTGTCGGTGGTGATCTGGGTGGCGATCTTCACGCGCGGATCGTCGCAGGGAATATCGACGGTGAAGACGGGGATGCCTGCCGCGTTTGCCTCCTGGATGACGGGGACGATGGCGCGTGAGTCAGCGGGGCTGAGCACGATGGCGACGCACTTCTTTACAATGAAATCCTTCACCTGATTGCTCTGGCGCGCGACGTCGTTGTCGGCGCTGACGACGAGCGTTTCGTAGCCACTCTTCGCGGCCTCGGCAGTGAGGCTGTCGCCGATGACTTTGAAGAACGGGTTTTGCAGCGTGAGCAACGATGCACCGATCATGCCGCGTTTATTTTGCGCGGAGGCGATTGTCGTGACGAGCAGAGTGAGAACGAGCAGGATTATCCGGCGCATGATGAGTTTGGCCTTGGGAATTTCAGCCGCGCTCTATCGCGCCATCACCACGGTTCCGTCGCCTTTGTCGCCGGGCTTTTTCTGCGGCTTGGATTTTTTGTCGGGCTGACGTTCGTCTTGCAGGATGGTGTCGCCGGTGAGTGGCTTCACGCCTTCCTCGGCTTTGGGTTCTTTCTCGCTGTAAGGCGCTTTGCTTTCGTAGAGCTTGAGGCGGTCGGCGAATTCTTTGTCGAGCTTCGCGCGGTCCTCGGGTTTGAGATCCTTGTCCTCAGCGCAGAGGGCGATGGCTTTTTTCTGCCAGAGCGCGGCTCCAGCGTAGTCGCCCGTGCGAGCGAGAGCGGCGGCGAGTGTGTCCACCATCTCGTGGCGTTGCTCGCCGGATTCCTCGGCGATGAGTTTGACGGCAGCCTTGGCGAGGTCGAGCGCGGTTTCAGCGTCGTGAAAATTTTCGTCGGGGCAGGTGGAGAGGAACCATGCGAGATCATTCGTGGCCCAAGGCTCGCCACTGCGAGCGGCGCGTCGATACCATGCTCCGGCACGGCGGTAATCGAGCGGAACGCCGACGCCCGTGTAGTAGAGATAGGCGAGGTGTGTCATGGCAGGAATGAAGCCGGCTTGCGCGGAGCGGAGATAGTACTCCGCAGCTTTGGTTGTGTTCTTTTCCACTCCGCTGCCGCGTTCGAGCTTGGATGCGTAGGCGGCAATGGATGGCGGGTAGTCTTGATTCGCGGCTTTGCGGAACCATTGCGCGGATTCTTTTTCGTCCTTGGTCACGCCTTTGCCGGTGTCGTAGCTGATGCCGAGGCTGTGCTGCGCCATGGGGAAGCCGTTGTTGCCAGCCTTGCGGTACCATTCCAGCGCCTTGGCGTCGTCTTTCTTCACGCCGACGCCTTCTTCATAAAGTGAGCCGAGCACATGCTGGGCGCGGAGGTGATCCTGGTTTGCGGCTTTGGTGACCCACTCGACGCCTTCCTTTTCATTTTTCCTCACGCCTTCGCCTGTGATGAGGCGGATGCCGAGATCGAACTGCGAATCGGCCTCGCCTCGGTCAGCCCAGAGGCGCAGCTCCTTTTCGTCGATGCGCTCGCCTAGCTGCTGAGCGCGGAGAGTTTCGGTGAAAGTGCAGCCAAGCGCGAGGGCGAGGCACAGTTGTGTGAGGCGGCGGAAACAAAACATGGCGCGGAGTTTAACCGCGCCATGCGACAGCACAACTGCGAGCTTGGCTGATAGCTTTACACCGCGTCGGCGGGTATCAGCTCGCCTTTCTCGCCGGGTTTGGCGAGGGAGAAACGAAAACGGATTTTGCCGCGCTTGGCATTGGCGCGGGCTTTGCGCTTGGTGCGCTGCACGGGCGTTTCATGAGCGCGGAGGCGGCGGACTTCCTCTAGGATGCCCTCCATTTCGAGTTTGGTCTTGAGGCGCTTGAGGGCGCGATCGACGGGTTCACCTTTTCTGACTGAGACTTCGGGCATTGTGGCGTGGGTGGGTTTGGAAAACGGGCGGCCATAGTAGGAGCGCGGTCTGATTCGTCAAATGGATTGTCGGCGGCAGAGCCGTGGAGTTGCGAGACGGACGTCGAGAGCCTTTCGATCATCAAAACGAGGGGCAAATTCATGGTGGATGAAATCATGACGTGACCTGGTGTCCGCGAACTCGTCGTCTGAAACTTCCGGGAAAGACCGATTGACCCTCACGCGGGCCGCCCCTACACTCGGCGCGTAGTTGATCAAAGTCACTGCACTGAGGTTCACCCCCTTGAGATCGAGGAAAAGATGCGCGTTTGCAGCCTGCTGACCGACCTTGTCTCCTGCGACGCTTCCAGCCCGCAGGGTTTCCTCATCGCCGCGCCTCGGCGCGGCCCGC
>JANPIW010000050.1:0-5096 GCA_031425215.1 Verrucomicrobiaceae bacterium | reverse complement strand
TGACCGGTCGGGATCAGTCGGAGAGTTCGGCCTATCTGCTTTGTCGCTTCGAGATCACGGCACGCGATTTGATAGCCGAGGCGACAGATCAGATTGCGCACGCGACGGCACAGACACGTGGAAGCAGACGACATATTGATGGCCTTGACTATCCGTCATGGTGGCCCACGACAAGTGTCCTCGTGATAGCCGTCACCGACAGAACAACATCATTCCATGTGCACCCCACTTCCCCACGCTATTGCTTCCGGAGTTTCCTGATCAACAGCGACGGCACGTTGAAGGAGGCACATGTATGACCACCCTTCACGACACAAACTGGGCGAACAAAACGGATGCAGGCAACGGCTCGTATGGCATCTGTCGTGTCATCGACGCTTCGCGCTCGCCGTCGCCTGATCCGAAGCGTTAGGCCGCATCGCACGCAATGCCATGTCACAAGTCTTATTCTTCATGGACCGCACTGATACACGGAGTTTCGTGGCGTTCCTTATCGAGCAGTTCGCCGCAGAGTTCGCGCTTGACCAGTGCCCCACACCACAGCCGCCCGTGTATCGGTCATTGGATGAAGTGGACGGCACAATTGCACGCGACCCATTCAGTCCACGGTTCTTTGTCATTTCATCGCAGTGGCAGCAGTTCCCGCTGTCGGCCACCGAAATTTACACCAATGACGGACGGCATTTCTTCTCCATTGACCAGCGACAGGGCGGCCCTGCGTTTGATTTTCACGTTGCACGCTGTGAGGGAGAGCGCGCCATTGTTCCCGGCTGGTTCTCGGACTACCCCTACTACTATTGTCGCAAAGGACAGTTCGAGACATTCGACCGCCCTTCAGCATTCGCTTCGGCGTTCCAGCAGGTGCGACGCTACCTCCGACGGCTCGGCTCTCGTTCGGTTTGCCGAGAGACAGGCACGCCAGGGCCTTGGATTCTGCCGGGCGCTGCCGCGCTCCATGCGCGAGGAGCTTGGTTGCGTCAGGGAGATTTACATTTCGACCAACGTGACGCGGTTTAACGGATGCAGGCAACGGCTCGTATGGCATCTGTCGTGTCACCGACGCTTCCCGCTCGCCGTCGCCTGATCCTTGATCGTTAGGCGTTTCTCGCGTCCCGTGAGAGCAAAGCCAAAACCGCCTAATTCTAAGAACTCCGCCACGCGGCCCGTCATACTAAGACCATGAAACCACTCCCACGCCTCATCGCCCTTGCCTGCATCCTTGCAGCTCCATTCACTCACGCGGCCGAGAAGCCCGCTGGCAATGCGCCAGCCGACGCGAAGAAATCCGCCGAGATAGTGCCCCCCAGCTATGAAACCGCCCAACAAATCAAGGCGATGTCTCCATGCAAAGCCACTGTTGAGGAACATCACTCATGTTACTCAATTTTCAGAACCGACGACGGTAAACAGTTCAGCATTGGCAGTCCGGCAGCCAAGCGGGAGGTGGTGCAATTCCTCCAAACGCTGAAGGACGGACAGACCTATGTATTTCCGAGTGTCTTCATCGACTACCAGAAGAACAAGAAGTGAACGATTTGCACCAACACCCGGAAACGGATGCAGGCCACGGCTGGCATGGCATCTGTCGTGTCACCGACGCTTTCCGCTCGCCGTCGCCTGATCCGGGACGATCGCCCAACTAACACGTCACTCAAACATGCCCATCACTGAGATTGTGTCCGTTGGAGCGGGCAGCGGCCCATTCACCCGCCGGAAGGCAGTGTTTGCACAGCGTTGTGACAGTTCCCTCAAGACAGATCGTGGTCTATTTCAACCCATCCTTGATCGTTTGATTGGGACAATGATCCATCTAGGAGATCATGACGACCATCCAGATGAGCCACACTGGTTTTGCGGCCACTGCATTGAATACGGGGATGATGAGGACGCCAATCACATAGGCTACACCCTCGACGCTGAGGACGAGCTTCGAGAGCTACTGAGCATCATGATGGATCAGTCTCCCACCAAACATGTGTTGTTCCTCACTGATTTCCAGTTCGGTCCTAAAACCACTGAAATCAGGAACTTAGCTTCGATAGACGAGTTCATTGATTTGAGTCGGAGTCGTGCGATTAGCTACAACACACTTTACAGCAACGGTGGAGACATTCACAAAAGCCCAGATTGGGACTACTACGAGCGCCTGCCCGACCTCCAGCCATCAGAATGAGAACCCATTATCAACGACGAAATAGGGCGAACAAAACGGATGCAGGCAACGGCTCGAATGGCATCTGTCGTGTCATCGACGCTTCCCGCTCGCCGACGAGGAGACGGAGGTCATTGTAGAAGCCGCCGTTCCTGTGCCGGAGCGGGAGGGGAAACGGAAGCGGAAAACGCCGCCGGGAGAACAGGCGGCCCGCCTCACTCCACCAGCGCGCCGTCTTTGATGACGAGCTTCCGGTCTCCGGTCGCTGCGAGCGTCTGATCATGCGTCACCACGATGAGCGTCTTCCTCGCCTCGCTCACCACACCCATGAGCATCTCGATCACGCCCGCGCCGGTTTTAGCGTCGAGATTTCCCGTCGGCTCGTCGGCGAAGATGATGGCGGGATCATTGATGAGCGCCCGTGCGATGGCCACGCGCTGTTGCTCGCCGCCGGACAGCTCCGTGGGCAGGTGATCGAGCCTGTCGCTCAGCCCCACGCGATCCAGCAGCTCGCGCGCGCGTTTGTCACCGGACGAGCCGCCGATCATCGCGGGCAGCCGCACATTTTCCAGCGCGGTCAGCTCGGGCAAAAGAAAGTAATGCTGGAAGACGAAGCCCATCGTGCGATTGCGCGTGAGCGCGCGCTGCTTCGGCGTGTCGTGGTAGAGCGAGCGGCCCAGCACCTGCACATCGCCCGCGTCGGGTCGCTCCAGACCGCCGAGTACATATAAGAGTGTGGTCTTCCCCGCGCCCGAGGCGCCGCAAAGAAACACGCGCTGCCCCGCCTCCACCTCGAGATTCACACCGCGCAACACATGCAGGTCGTGCCCCGAGAGATGGTAATGACGATGCACGTCGCGGGCGACGAGGGTTTTATCAGAGACGCTCATGCGGCCCGATAGTGGCGCAAGGTTCAGGCTTGTCGCTCTCAAAAATGACCGGGAATGAATGGGCCTGCTTCGCGTATTAGCGATTGTCATTTCCAACCCACTCGATAACTCTAGCCGCCCATGAGCCAGCCCAACGCACTCCCCGTCGATCCCAACGCCCCCTGGTACAAACAACTCAACAGCTACCACTGGTTCGTCTTCTTTGTCGCCACCGCCGCGTGGTGCTTTGACTGCCTCGACCAGCAACTCTTCATCCTCGCGCGCGACAACGCGCTCAAGGCGCTCGACCCGACCGGCGACCAGGCAAAGCTCAGCGGCATGGCGATGAGCGTCTTCATCGCCGGCTGGGCCACGGGCGGCCTCATCTTTGGCGCGGTGGGCGACCGCATCGGTCGTGCAAAGACTCTGGCGCTGACGGTGCTCATTTATTCCGTGTTCACCGGCCTCTCATCCTTCGCGGCAAACACCGACCAGTTCATGATCTACCGCGCGCTCACCGGCCTGGGTGTCGGTGGTGTGTTCGGCCTCGCGGTGGCGCTGGTGGCTGACTCGCTGCCAGATACAGCGCGCGCAAAGGCGCTGGGCACGCTCCAGGCGCTTTCCGCCGTGGGCAATGTCACTGCGGGCCTCTGCGCGATGGCTGTCTCCGAGATGGACCCGAACGTCTCGTGGAAATATCTCTTCTGGATCGGCTCCGCTCCAGCCTTCCTTTGCATCTTCATCATGGTCCGCCTCAAGGAGCCTGAAAAATGGCTGGCCGCAAAGGCCGCGAGCCGGACGGATAAATCGAAGGCGATGGGATCCTATCTCAGCCTCTTCGGTGACGCCCGCTGGCGCACACCGGCGCTCTTTGGCATGATGCTCTGCGTCTCCGCTGTGATCGGCCTCTGGGGCATCGGCTTCTTCAGCAACAAACTCGTCGCTCCCGCCATCGCCGCCGCACTCGCGGAGCAGAAGCTCTCGCCGGAAAAAGTCATCGCCGGCAAGCAGTGGTGGGCCGCCGCGAATCTGATCGTGATGAATCTCGGCGCCTTCTGCGGCATGATCGCCTTCAGCAAGGCGGCCTCGCGCTTCGGACGCAAGCCAGTCTTTGTCGTCGCCTATCTCGCCGCGATGGCTTCCACAGTTTTCTTTTACCAGTGTTTCAAGACCACGACGGACATCTGGATGAGCTTCGTCATGGGCTTCTGCCAGCTCTCGATCTTTGCTGGGTTTGCAATTTATCTGCCCGAGCTTTTCCCCACGCGGCTGCGCAGCACCGGCACCAGCTTTTGCTACAACGTGGGGCGCTTCATCGCTGCCAGCGGACCCATCACGCTGGGTGTGCTGGCCTCCAATCTCGCGAAGGAAGCCAAGGCCGCGCTGCCTGCCATCCCCGACGAGGCGGCGCGCAAAGTCGCCGAGGCCGCTGCCGAGCTGGCCGCCTTCCGCAACGCCGGCACTTGGATGAGCCTCATCTTCATTCTCGGCCTCATCGCCCTCTTGTTCCTCCCGGAAACCAAAGGTCGCCCGATGCCCGAAGACTGATGCGCGACATCCGTCCTAATCCGTCCGCGCCATGACACCCGCAGACCTCGCAACCACCACCGACCCCGCGGCGCTCTCACCTGAAGCCCGCGCGCTCTGGCACTGCAAACGTAGCGAATGGGAAGCCGCGCACAACATCGCGCAGGATATCCACACACCGCTCGGCTCCTGGATTCACGCCCTGCTCCATGTCATTGAGGGTGATCAAGGCAATGCCAACTACTGGTTCTCCATGGCCGGCAAACCCTCACGACGCATGAGTGACATCGACGCGCTCTGGGACGAGATCGCCGTCGAGGTCCTCGGAGGATAGGCCTCTGGCCTGTCAACGGCTCGGGGCTTCCAGCCTTGATCATCCCTCGTTAGACTGAAAGCCCGGTCCCATCGACGGGCCAAAAAGCCCATCCTTCGCATCAACTTTTGCGCCCCCCTTTCTTCACACATCGAAGGGAAAACGCTCTTCGCGCCGCCGACTTTGTGAAAAATTTCACAAAACCCCTTGCCTCCCCACCTCAACCGGCTAATCA
>JANPIW010000049.1:0-20096 GCA_031425215.1 Verrucomicrobiaceae bacterium | reverse complement strand
TTTGAAGCCGAGCTGGATCATCAGCGCGGCGGTGATGGCCACGGGCGATCCAAAGCCGGCGGTGCCCTCAAAGAACGCGCCGAAGCAGAACGCGATGAGGATCACCTGCGTGCAGGGATCAGGCGCGAGGCGCGTCATCTGCCCCTTGAGCACCTCGAACCAGCCTTTCTCGACGGTGAGCTTGTAGAGGAAGATGATGTTCAGGATCATCCACCCGATGGGCATGAGGCCGTAGCAGGCGCCATTCACCGCCGACATCGCCGCCGACTTCACCGGCATCCCGTACGCGAAGATGGCGACGCCGAGCGCGAGGATGAGCGAGGCGACCGCCGCCTTGTGGATCGGCATCCGCCCCCATGCGATGAGGCCGAGGAGCGCGACCACGGGAATGGCCGCGACGAGTGTGGAGAGGGCGGCGTTTTGCAGCGGGTCGTAATTTTGCAGCCAGGGAGACATGAGCGCGCATTGAAGCGGGAGCGGGCTGATTTGTCGAGACGGGAGTTTGATGGTGCAGTCCAGCTTTGCCTTCTTGTCATTTCAGCAAAGCGGGCTTATTTCACAGCCCGTCGCCTGGCAAAACGCGCGCCGGTTCTCACCCGACCACATGATCGAAGCGCAGGATCTCACCAAACAGTATGCGGGCCGCACCGCGGTGGATGCCATTTCATTTTTTGTCGGCGAGGGCGAGATCGTCGGCTTTCTCGGGCCGAATGGCGCGGGAAAATCCACCACGATGAAAATGCTCACGGGCTATCTGCCGCCCACCTCCGGCAGCGCGCTGGTCGCGGGCTATGACATCTTCCGCCAGTCGCTCGATGTGCGGCGGAATATCGGCTACATGCCGGAGAACGCGCCGCTTTACGCGGATATGCGGGTCAAAGAGTACCTCTTCTTTCGCGGCGAGCTGAAAGGGCTGCGCGGCCGCGATCTGCGCGCGCGCACCGGCGAGGTGATGGACATGTGCGGCGTGACTGACATGCGGCGGCGGCTCATCGGCAATCTCTCGAAAGGCTATCGCCAGCGCGTGGCGCTCGCCGACGCGCTCATCCACCGCCCCAGGCTGCTCATCCTCGACGAGCCGACGAACGGCCTCGATCCCACGCAAATACGCGCCGTGCGCGAGATGCTGCGCGGCCTGCGCGACCAGCATACGATCATGCTCTCCACGCACATCCTCAGCGAGGTGGAGCTGATGTGCGACCGCGTCATCATGCTGCATCACGGCCGGATCAAGGCCTGCGACACGCCGAGGAACCTCACGCGCGGCCTGCGCGCGGCGACGACAGTGAACCTCGAGCTGAAAGGCAACGGCGCCGTGGTGCAACTGCTCGAAAAACTCCCCGGTGTGCGCAAGGTCACGGAGCGCAAACCGGACGGCGACTGGCGGCGGCTCTCCATCCGCGTCGAATCACAGAACGACATCCGCGAGGCCATTTGCGAGGTGGCCATGAAACAGCAATGGCAGATCCGCGAGCTGCACCAGCAACTGCCCACCCTGGAGGATGTGTTCGTCGAACTGGCCGCGTCGGACTCGCCCGCAACCACAAACTGATCATGCGAACATTCTGGGTGCTGCTGAAAAAAGAGCTGCGGAGTTTCTTCGTCTCCCCGGTAGCGTACATCGTGCTGGCGCTGGTGATGGTGCAGAGCGGGTTCTCATTCCGCGCGGCGCTGTCGATCCTGGAAACGGGGCCGAGCGACGGCAGCATCGTGACATGGACGTTTTACTCGCACTGGTTCTGGCTGGCGTACTTCTTCGTCTTCCCGCTGCTCACGATGCGGCTCTTCGCGGAGGAGAAGAAAATGGGCACACTGGAGACACTCTTCACCGCGCCGGTGCGCGCGTGGCAGGTGGTGTTTTCAAAGTACATGGCGGCGGTGATTTTTTACGGCGTGCTCTGGCTGCCGAGCTTGGGCTATTTCTGGCTGGTGAAGGAAATCAGCGGCGGCATCGTGGAAATCCCCATGGGACAGCTCGCGGGCAGCTACACGATTCTGTTTGTGATGGGACTGTTTAATCTCGCAGTCGGCTGCCTTGCCTCGGCGCTGACGTCGAATCAAATCGTGGCGGCGGTGGTGTCCTTCACCATCAGCATCATGCACTTCCTGCTCGGTTTCTTCATTCTCTATGTGGGACGCAAAGTGCCGGAGCCGTTCGTGGAGATGGTGGATTACTTCGCCACCATCCAGCATATCCGCACCTTCGGCGCGGGGCTAATCGACACGCGGCAGATTGTTTATTACCTTAGCCTGTCCCTGTTGTTCCTCGGCTTCACGCATCAGGTGGTTGAGTTCAGGAGGTGGAAGCCATGAGCAAGGAATCTCCCGAACTGCGTCCGGTGCCGAAGCGCATCGGCATCACGATCAATGTGCTGCTGCAGCTCGTGCTCGCGGTGCTGCTCTTCGCGGGCATAAATTTCCTCGGCTACCGCAACTACTGGCGCTGGGACCTCAGCCCGAAGCAGGATTACTCGCTCAGCTCCGCAACGACGGGCTATTTGAAAAAGCTCAACAAGGATGTCGATATCACCGTGGTGCTGCCGCGCGACTCGAAGATTGCCGATGACATGCGCGCGCTCGCTGACGAATACAAGCGCCTCGGCAAGAAGCTCATCAGAACCGAGTTCATCGACCCGGTGCGCGACATCGAGCGCGCGGAAAAGCTGAAGGTGGAGACCGGCATCAAGCTGGCGCAAGCCGGCGTGCTCGTGCAGGCAAACAAGCGCAGCAGGTTCATCAGCGAGGAGGAAATCCATCTCAAGGTGCAAGGCTCCGACGCGCAGAATGCGGTGCAGTTTTTCCGCGGCGAGGACGCGATCACCTCGGCCATCATCAGCCTGATCGAGGGAAAGACGCACAAGTTTTATTTCATCGTGGGCAAGGGCGCGAAGAACGAGACGACGAGCGAAGAGGCATTCACCGCGCTTAAGGACATCGGCGCGGCGCAGAACTTCGAGGTGCATCCGCTCAATCTCGCTGAGGTGTCCGCCGCCATTCCCGAGGACGCGAGCGGCCTGATCCTCGTGGGCGCGCGCTACGATTTGTCCGAACGCGAGATCGAGCTGCTGCGCAAATATTGGAGCGCCAAACGCGGCGCGATCCTCGTGATGCTCGATCCGGCCGGGGAGACGATGAAGCTCGACGCGTTCCTCGACACATGCGGCGTGAAGCCGCGAAAAGATCGCGTGCTGCTCGCGGAGAGCACGAGCGCGGGGCCGCAGAAGCGCTTCGAGGCCGAGGGCATTTTCTCCACCGACACGGTCATCACGAAGCCGCTCGTCGATACCGTCGCCACATTTTCAGGCCAGTCGCAGTCGCTCAACATCCGTGTGGACGACAAGAAGCTCGCGGAGCAGTCCATCGTCATCACACCGCTCATCAAGGCCGCGGAGCGCTTCTGGGGCGAGACGCAGTACACAGATGCGCTCCCCATCGCGAATGGAGACGACACGCTGCCGCCCGTGTGGCTGGCCGCCGCCGTCGAGCGCGGCGCCGCGCCCGACCAGCGTGTGCGCGCTGACAGCTCGCGCATGGTCGTCGTGGGCAATGCGTCGCTGCTCGACAAGAAAACCATCCTCGCCGTGAACCGCGATTTCATCGCCGCGAGCCTGAATTGGATGCTCAACCGCGAGAGGCTCATCGGCGTGACGCCGAAGATCAAGAGCAGCTACCGCATCCAGCTCCCGCAGCATCAGCACAACCTGCTTTTCTGGATCACCGCCTTCCTCGCCCCCGCGACCGTGCTCGGTCTCGGCTTCTTCGTCTGGGCCGCGCGCCGCTCGTCCTGACACTCGACATTCAGAATCCGTCATGCGACTCGGCACCACCATCACCATGATCGCAGCCGTGCTGCTGCTGGCGGCGGCCATCATCGGCGTGGATTACTTTTTCCCATCGACAGCCGACGCGGAGAAGATGTCGCGCACGCCGCTGGAGTTCAAACCCGCGCAGGTTGACCGCATCGAGATCACGCTCAAAGAAAGCCGCGTCATGCTTGCCAGACAAGACGGCCTCTGGCGCAGTCTGGAACCTTTTGAAGATCTGGCCGACGCGGAGCTGATCACGAAACTGCTCGTCGCGCTCAAGGACATCGGCTGGGCCGCGCCGCTGGGCAAAGACGAGCTGGAAGGGAAAACGTGGGAGCGCAGCGGCCTGGCGGAGCCATCCGCGCATGTGAAGCTCGGCGGCTCGGGCGAGGTGATCGGCGAGGCGTGGTTTGGAAACGCGGCGGCACTCGAAGGCATGGTGTATGCCGCGGTACAAACGCCCGAAGTGCCGCGCACCGAGCGGCTCGCGCACACAGAGGTGAGCGCGTTTTTTAAACGACCCGCCGAGGACTGGCGCGATCCGCGTCTGTTGCGCTTTCCGCCGGACAGAGTCACGCGCATCGTGCTCGCGAACGGCAGCGGCCAGATCGAGGTGGCGCGCAAAGACCCGAAGGCGCCATGGATGCTGGTGAAGCCGCTGCAGACGCGCGGTCACAACACACACATCGAGGCGCTGCTGGCGACGTTGCTCAACATCAAGGTCGCCGTCTCCGCAGGCACACCTGACAAAACCGCCGCCATCCCCGCCGCGCCGGGCGAGGAGATGGAGATCACGCTCGAGATCGCCGGAGCCGCTGCGCCGCTGGTCGCGCGTCTGAAAAAACCCGTCGAAAAAAACGCCGGCACGGAGGCCACGGTGTCGAACCGCAAGGCTGCCTTCACCGCGTCGTCTGACGCGCTGGACACGCTCTGGGTGCAGCCCAACGACCTGCGCAACGACCGCCTCGCCAGCATCGACATCGACGCGGTGCAGGAGATTCGCATCGAGAGCATCACGCATTCCCCGGTGATCTTGGAAAAAAAAGAAGGCGCGTGGTACCTCCAGCGCCATGGCAAAGCCGAGCCTGCCAACACCGAGCGCGCCACTATTTTGCTGGAGGCCCTGACGCAGCATCGCATCCGGGAGTTCACCTCGGATTCCGCCTCAAACCTCGAGGCTTATGGATTGCAAAAGCCCTTCCTCTCTTTGACATGGGTCACGACAGATCGCAAAACCTCGCGCATGTCCTTCGGCGTGGACGCGCAGCAGAACGTCTCTGCCAAGCATGAGAACGAGCCTTTCGTCTATCGCGTCGCCGCCAATGTGATCGCCGCGTTTCCCGCTGATCCTGTGAAGTGGAAGGGCCTGCGTCCGGTGAGCTTCAGCATTTTCTCGCTTCGCCGCATCACCACCGCGCTCGGCACCGCGCCGCCGCTGGTGCTCGATTACAACACGGACACCGCGCAGTGGAGCGGCGTGCTCGCTGGCCGCGACATCACGCCGATGATCGACCGCGTGATGGCTGACCGCCTCGCCGACGGACTCTCCAGGCTCACCGTGCAGGACTGGGCGCAAGACCGCGCCGAGGCGCTCCAGGCGCTCAAGGTCCCCGAGATCACCGTGCAGATCGACCTCACCGCGCCCGCGCGTCCGCTCATCGTCCGCTTTGCTCCCACTCAGGCCGGCGCGAAAACCGCCGTCCTCTACGGCATGGTGAACGACGGACCGGATGTTTTTTTTGTGACGCGCGCATCGCTGCTTGAGCTTCTTGGCGTGCCTGTGTTAAAAGCAAAGCCCTGAAGCGCCCTGCCCGTCACCGTGAAATGAGCGACCGCCTGCCACTATCAAATCGTCCCATTGATGGCGACCTGCCCGACACGCGCTGGACGCTCATCGCACGCCTGCACAGCGGCGACGCGCAGCACCGGCGACGCGCGCTCGACGAGCTGTGCATGCAGTATCACTACCCACTTTACTGCTACATCCGGAGATGGGGCCTCGACTATCACAACGCGCAGGACGCCCTTCACGAGTTCCTCGCCAAGCTTCTGCGCAACGATTCCTTCGGCGCGGTGGACTCCGAGAAAGGCCGGCTGCGAAGTTTTCTGGTCACCGCGTTGCAGAAGTTTCTCAAAAACTGGCGGCGCGACCAGCGGCACCTCGACCAGGAGCTGAGCATCGAGTCTTTGCTCATCGTGAGCGAGCAGCGCTATCAGAAAGAGCGCTTCACTCACGAGGATTCGCCCGACAGGATTTACGAGCGCATGTGGGCGCGTCAGATGCTCGGGCGGGCGCTGGGGAGGCTGCGGACGTTTTATTCCGACAGGGGCAATAGCGTGATCTTCGACGCGCTCTGCCCCGTCCTGATCGCGGGCGGCAGCCTGGTGGGCGAGGACTCGGACGCCCTCGCTTCATCGCTCGGCATGAAGCCCGTCTATCTGCGGGTCGCGCTGACCCGCATGCTCGAAGAATACCGCGAGGCGGTGAAAACCGAGATATCCCAGACGATCCGCGATGAGGATGAGATCAGAGAAGAGTTCAACCACCTCGCGCGCGCCTTCAGAAAGTAGCAGCGGACGCGCTGGATCGTTTGTCAGGAGCAGCACCAGACCGGCCTTCTGCGATCATCACCAATACTCAGCGAAATAAATGATCTCATTCCGCTTCCGGCTGATCTCAGATCGGCTGCCCCTCGGCTCAAGCCACCGGCAGCGGACCGGCGGCGACCAGCTTTTTGGCTCGCGACAGCGATAATTTCGACTCGCCCGGCCACGCGTCAAAGCGCTACACCAGCTCACGCATCGGTTGCCATGAGTCGATGAGATACTGCGGCCTGCCCGAGAGATCATTGAGCGTGGTCTTCGCGATGTCTATGCCCATAAACTGGTAGAGCGATGCGAAAACCTCGCCGAAATGCACGGGACGCTCGGTGGGCTCGCCGCCGAGCTTGTCCGTGTCGCCAATGACCTGGCCGGTTTTAAATCCGCCACCCGCGAGCAATGCGCCACCGACGCGGGGCCAGTGATCACGACCGCCGTCTTTATTGACAACGGGCGTGCGGCCAAACTCGCCCCAGGCGATGACGGCAACGTCTTTGTCTAGTCCGCGCTCGTGCAAGTCCTCGACGAGCGCGCTCATGCCTTGATCAAAGAGCGGCAGATGGCGGAGGAGCTGCGGGTAGTTTCTGTCGTGGAAATCCCAGCGGCCAAAATTCAGCGTGACCACGCGCGCTCCGGCCTCCACGAGACGACGCGCGAGGAGGAAGTGCTCGAGATTCAGCGGCGCGCCGTCGCCGTAGTTTTTCGTCTCGCCTTTGCCGTAGCGCTCGCGGGTGGCGGTGGATTCCTTGTTCAAATCGAGCGCTTCGAGCAGCCGGCTCGAGGTCAGCACATTGAGCGCCTGCTGGTTGAAGGCATCCATGCTGCCCACCAGTCCGTTGCAGTCGATCTCGCGGCGGAATTTGTCGAAGCCCGTGAGCAGCGCGCGGCGGTCTTCGAGACGGTCCAGCGTGATGCCGTTGAGCTTCAGATCGTCCATGCTCGCGCCATTGGGACGGAAGGCGGAGTGCGCATTGCCCACGTAACCGGGATGACCCGGTGATCCATACGGAGGATGCCCGGCGCTCGGTGCCAGCCCGACAAACGCCGGGATGGCCGGATCAGCCTGGCCCTTCAATCGCGAGACGACGGAGCCGAACGATGGCGGATCGGATGGCATCCCCGTCGGCCTGTTGCCACCATTCGGAGGCGGCGGCTTGCCCGTGTAGCAGATGAAGGAATCATGCGCCCCATTGGGTGATCCATACATGCTGCGGATGGGCACCAGTTTGTCCATGATCCGCGCGAGACGCGGCGCGTGCTCGGAGATGTGGATGCCCGGCACGGCAGTCTTGATCGGTTTGTATGGCCCGCGAATCTCGAGCGGCGCGTCCATCTTCAAATCCCACATGTCCTGATGCGGCGGCGCACCGCAGAGGTAGATCATGATCACGGACTTGAACGAACGCCCCGCGCGCGCCTCCGCCTCAGCCTTCAAAAGCTCCGGCAAAGAAAGCCCGCCCATCGCCAGCCCGCCAATGCGGAGGAAATCGCGACGCGAAACGCCGTCACAAAGTTTGCCATGAGTTTTGCCTGAGATCGTGAGCATGAGGTGATTGAGAACGGTGAAACCTACGCTTCACGCGACCCAGATTTTTCCGAGCCAAGACATGAGGCCATTCCCATCGCCACACCATCCCTCCAGCCCCGACAGCCAAGATCGGGCTTCCTTGTTTAGATTGGTAGTGCCCCGTCTTGGCCGACGGAAAAGAACGAAAAAACGGGGTCGGAGCAGTGCGAAACTGCTTCATTGAATCAAATCTCGCGTGGATAAGCCTTCATCCCGCGCACGGCTTCGCAGTAGCGCGCGCCGCAGGTGAGTCCGCGATACCGGGCGAGCACGGTTTTCGTGTCGAGCGCGGCGTCTGCCCTAGCTTGATCGAAGGGTTCGTTTTTCACGAAGGCCATGAGCCTGCCGAGCCAGTCGGTCGCGGCGGGCCATTCGGGGGTGACATCGACGAAGGTGTCCGGCTCGAATCCGATGGTGTGGCCGGGGCCGTTGTCGAACCAAAAAACTCGCGATGGCGTTTTGATGTCGCCGCCGCCGAGCAATCGCGCGGGCTGGTGGAGCGCGGCATGGCAGATGGCGGACGCGGCCTCGTGATCGGGATGGCGGTCGCGGCTCCAGAGCATGAAAGCGGTGTCGGGCTGCACATCGGCCACGACCTCGGCGACGGCACGTTTGGCTTCGAGCGTCGGCTCAAAGCCCATGCTGGCGAATTTGAGGAAGCGCATCTCGATGCCGCGCTCCTTGGCCAGCTCCACGCTGAAATCGAGGAGCTGCTGCGCGCGGCCTTTGACCGGCGGCCAGTTCGTGTAGTCGCCGATGAGACTGAGAATGACGACGCGCTGGTGCTTTTTAATCGCCTGCAAAAGAATGCCCGGGATGCCGAACGGGCAGTCGTCGTAATGTGCGCCGATGGCGACGATGGTGCGTTGCATGAGGATAAAATGAAGAATGGAAAGGACGAGCTAAACAAACATTCCCAAACTGCCCGGCTTTTCTTTTTTCATCCTCCCGCTAACATTCGCGATGCCCACGACCGTCCGCCAGCTCCTCGATTCCGATTCGCCTCAGCAAAACATCACCGCGCGCGGCTGGGTGCGCACGCGGCGCGACTCGAAGGTGTGCTCCTTCATCGAGATCAGCGACGGCTCCAGCTTCAAGGGCATCCAGGCGGTGATCGACGCGGCCCTGCCGTGCGCGGAAAAAATCCAGCACCTTCTCACGGGCGCGTCGGTCGAGGTGACGGGTGATCTCATCGCATCGCCCGCCGCGGGCCAGCGCTGGGAAATCCAGGCGCGCGATGTCATCGTGCTGGGCGAGGCCGACGGGACGTACCCGCTGCAAAAGAAAGGCCACACGCCCGAGTTCCTCCGCACCATCGCGCATCTGCGTCCGCGCACGAATCTCTTCGGCAGCGTGTTCCGCGTCCGCAGCCGGATGGCGTTTGCGATTCATCGTTTCTTCAATGAGCGCGGTTTCTTTTATGTCCACACCCCCATCATCACCGCGAGCGATTGCGAGGGCGCGGGCGAGATGTTTCGCGTCACCACGCAAAAGCCAGGCGGCAGCGCGAAGCCGGAGGATGATTTCTTTGCCAAGCCCACCTTTCTGACGGTGAGCGGCCAGCTCCAGGCGGAGACCTTTGCCTGCGCGTTGGGCAATGTTTACACCTTCGGCCCGACCTTCCGTGCTGAGAACAGCAACACGGCGCGTCATGCAGCGGAGTTTTGGATGATCGAGCCTGAGATGGCCTTTCACGATCTCGCCGCCGACATGACGCTGGCTGAGGAGAATGTGCAGCATCTCGTGAAGACGATGTTCGACGAGTGCGCGGATGAACTGGAGTTCTTCTCCAAGTTTGTGGACAAGAACCTCGCCGCGCGGCTGCGCCAGACGCTGGACAAACCCTTCGAGCGCATCAGCTACACTGACGCCGTGGAACTTCTGAAAAAATCAGGCCGCAGCTTTGAGTATCCCGTCGAGTGGGGCGAGGCGCTGCAAACGGAGCATGAACGCTTCATCGCCGAGGAACACATCCAGGGGCCTGTCACGATTTTCAATTACCCGAAATCCATCAAACCCTTCTACATGCGCCAGAACGACGACGGCAAAACCGTCGCGGCGATGGACGTGCTCGTTCCCGGCATCGGCGAGATCATCGGTGGCAGCCAGCGCGAGGAGCGGCTGGATCATCTCCAGGCCGCCATGCGTCATCACGGTCTCAGCGAGGAGGCCTATTCCTGGTATCTCGATCTCCGCCGCTTCGGCACCGTGCCGCACGCCGGATACGGCATGGGCTTCGAGCGCCTGCTCATGTTCGTCACAGGCGTTCACAATATCCGCGATGTGATTCCCTTCGCGCGGACGCCGGGGCATGCTGATTTTTAATCCATCACTCCCATGCAAAGCAATCAAGTGCTCAGTGCTCAGTTCTCAGTCCTCAGAATGATGCGACTGCTCATTTTACTGGGCACTTCGCACTTCGCACTGAGCACTTCTTCCTCCTTCGCGGAGCAGCCACTCGAAGTAAAGCTAGTCTCCGAAGTTCAAAGCATCCAGCCCGGCAAACCCTTCCACGTCGGCCTGCATCTTCATCACGGGCCGCACTATCACAGCTACTGGCGCTTCGCCGGCATCGTCGGTGTGCCCACCAGCATTGCGTGGAAATTGCCGCCCGGATTTACCGCAGGCGACATCGAATGGCCCGAGCCAGAGCAGGTGCTGATGTTTCAGATTAAAGCGCAAGGCTTCGAGCGCGATGTGCTGCTGCCGGTGAAGATCACACCTCCAGCCGATTTGAAACCCGGTCAGACGATCCGCCTCGAAGGCAGAGCATCATGGATGGCATGCGCGCGCACCTGTCATCCCGGCTTTACTGATGTGAGCATCGACCTGCCTGTCACCGCCGAACCGCCCAAGCCCGACGAGAAATGGCAGCCGCTATTTAACAAGGAGCGCGCCCTTCAACCTCAATCCAGCGAGGCATGGACTGCCGCAGTCGTTGAGAAAGGGCCGGTCGTGTCGCTCAAGCTCACGCCATCCGACGATACCGCGCGAGAGCTCATGGAGCAGGACGACACCGCAAAAATCATTTTCTTCACCGACGACGGTTGGATCGACAGCGACAAGCCGCAGGCCGTTGTCGTCAACGCTGACGGCACACTCATCATCACGCTCCAGCGCAGCGATGTTTACCTTGGCAAGAAGCCGCCCACACATTTGCGTGGCGTCGTGCAGCGTCCTGGCGGTTGGGTCGAAGGCCAGACCTGGCGCTCGCTCCAGATCGCGCCCATGATTAGTCGATAAGGCTCACGGCAGATCCTCCTGCTGAATCTGCACGACCTTCCAGTCCCAGGGCCAGTTGCCTTTGTGATGCCAGTGGAAAACCCACGGCTCCTTCACACGATTGACGCGCGACATCACTTCCTGGCTGAATCCAGCGCCCGTGCCGCTCATGCGGATTTTCATTTTCACCACGCCGACTTCATCCGTGCCCTTGCACCAGGTCGTCTCAGTGTCGAGCGTGATGGCGAAGAAACCGGAGAGAAGCTGCTTGCCCGTTTCGATGGCAGTGTCGCGGTCGTGGCCGAAGTCGTCCATGTAATCATCGGTGAGCATCGCCTTGATCTCATCCCAATCGCGCTGCTCCACCGCGCGCAACAGCTTGTCCTGCGCCCGCGCCATTTCATCGGCGGGAGATTGCAGAAACAGAAACCACACCAGCCAGCCGATGAAGACGAGTGCGGCGAGGCCGAGCGCGATGGTGATGAGGCGACGTGCTTTCATGGATGAATGCGAACAACTGCTGGCCCTGACGGCTAGCTTATCAGGTTGCGACGGACGCGTTCCGTGAGCAGTCGCATCAGATTCAATGCGAAGTGCGGATTCTGGGAAATCACCCGGGTGAAGCGTTGCTCGGTAATCGCCGCAACGCGGCATTCCGTCCTGGCGATCGCTGATGCGCTGCGTGGCAGTTGATCTAGCAACGCCATCTCGCCAAACACTCCGCCGGGCTTGACGGTATCCAGCACGCGCTCTTGCCGCACGATCTCCACTTCGCCCTCCAGGACGGCATACATCAGGCCGTCGCCAGCTTGTCCTTCACCGAAGATCACCTGGCCCGCCGAGAAGGTGCGAACATCGGGTTCGTTATTGAAGATGGAGAAAGTAGGAGTGTCGTTCATAAGAGAAGAGGGTGTGCTTTGGTATTCTAGCGGGATCGGTGTGCGGGCAAACTTAACGAACATTCAAAAGCGATTGGGTATATTAAAGACCATCCACCGCAATTGAATCGCGAGTCTCTACAGTAAGACAAGCTGCTTTTCCTCGATGTGGGCAGGCACTACGCGATACCGACCAGCCTTTGATCTGTCCGCGACCTCGAAGGCGCGACTCGGCTGATGCCTGTCAGCGCACCACACATTCACGCCGTCGATGTTCTTGCTGTGCAGCGCCTGCATCACGCGGCGCGCGGCGATGTCGGGGTCGTTGCAGTCCTCGCTCAGATGGCCGAGCACGATGTGGTGCAGCTCGTCGTGCGCGATGTCCGCAATTAGATCGGCGACTTGATCATTCGAGAGATGGCCGTGGCGCGAGCTGATGCGCTGCTTTGTGGCCCAGGGGCGCTTGGTGTCTGCTTCGAGGAGACGCGCGTCGTAGTTCGCTTCGATGAAAAGGGAGTGCGCGGCGCGGAGCCGGTCTTTGATGAGATTCGTGACGTAGCCCACATCGCTGAGCACGCCGAGGCGCGACTCATGATCTTCTATTACAAAGCCGACGGGATCGACGGCATCATGCGGCACGGTGAAGCTCTCGATGCGCAGATCACGGAACTCGAAAGCGGCGCCGGTTTGCATCAAACGCCAGCGCGGCGGTGATTTGAACCCGAGGCTGCCTGCTAGAGACTCCTGCGTGAGCGGTGTGCAAAAAAGCGGGATGTGGCGCGTGCGACAAAGAATCTCAAGCCCGCGCGTGTGATCGCAGTGCTCATGGGTGAGCAGCACGCCATTGAGCGAGTCTGGCGACACACCCGCAGCATCGAGCCGCAGCACGATCTGCCGCGCGCTGAGTCCCGCGTCGATGAGCAGAGTCGCGTTGTCGGAACGCAACAAGGCGCAATTACCCGAGCTGCCGCTGCCGAGGATCGTGAGGCTTAACATGGCCGCATTGTGTACCGGAAGAGCGGGGTTGTTCAAGTTTTGTAGCGCGTCTCTGTGAGAAGCTCGGCCGTCTCAGAGACACAGCCTACAATACACCCGCTCCGATCGTGATGCGTTTCTCCGGCACCGGGCTTTCGATGATGCCAAGCTCGGTTTCAGTTTGAAGACGAAGCTGTCCACACGCTGCGGCGATGTCGTGGCCTTTCTCGCGCCTGAGCGTGGCTTTCACTCCGGCGCGCGTGAGCACGGAGAGAAAGGCTTCCTGCTGCGCCTCGCTCGGACGCGCCCAAGGGAGGCCATCGACGGTGTTGTAGGGAATGAGATTCACCTTCGCATCGAGCGGTCGGGCGCGCTGGGCGAGGAGCCTGGCTTGCTCGAGCGAGTCGTTCACGCCTTCGATGAGGATGAACTCGAAGGTGAGATGTTGTTTGCGTTTTGCGTGCCATTGTTCGAGCGCTGCGAAGAGATCGGCGAGCGGATACTTGCGATTCACGGGCATGATAAGATCGCGCACTTCGTCGCTCGCGCCGTGGAGAGAAATGGCGAGACGGATTTGCAGCGGAAAATCCGCGAGCTTTTCGATCTGCGGCGCGAGTCCGCTGGTGCTCACGGTCATGTGCCGCGCGCCGATGCCGATGCCCCATTCGGCGTTCAGCACCTCGATGGCGTGAGTGAGGTTGGAGAAATTTGCCAGCGGCTCGCCCATGCCCATGAAGACGATGTTATCGACGCGCTCGCCGCAGTGTGCCTCGACTTGAACGATCTGCTCGATGATTTCGGCGGCGCTGAGATTGCGCGTGAAGCCGGCAAGACCGCTCGCGCAGAATTTGCAATCGTAAGCGCAGCCCACCTGGCTGGAGACGCAAAGCGTGCGCCGGTCCGCCGGTGTGCCGTAGAGCGCGGGCGACGCGGGGATGAGCACAGTCTCGATGAAGCGTCCATCGCGCAGGCGCAGGAGAAATTTCTGCGTGGTGTCCTTTGATCCCGTGACCTTGGCGATGGTCATGGTGCGCAAAATGAAACGCTCCTCGAGCATGGCGCGCAGCGCGCGGCTGAGATTCGTCATCGTGTCAAACGCGGTGGCACGGCGCGGGAAAACCCAATCCAAAATCTGCTTTGCACGATACACCGGCTCGCCCGCTTCTTTGAGCGTGGCTGCGAGTTCGTCAGGCGTGATGCTGAGGAGCGGTTGTTTTTGCGGCGCGTCGGACATGGCGCGCACGGTAGCACATCAGGCAGGCGAATGAATGAGCTTCTGCCAGCCTTCGCGTCCCGGCTTAGCGCCGCTTGAGCACCACTCTGCGTTTCACCTTTGGCACGGGTCGTTTGGCGGGAAGCTTCGGCTTTGATTTGGCGACGGGGGCCTTCGCGCCCCGCACTTGCAACAGCTCTTTTTCCACCTCTGCGAGCCGCTTTGAGGTCAGCGACAGTTTTCTGGCGATCACGCGAGCGACGAATTCGTACAGGGCCGCATGGAACGCGGGATCCTCCTCGCGCGGGTGGATGTCCTGGAGGAACTTCTGGTCGATGGCCAGGCAACCTGCATCCACGGCGGCGATGACGGAAGCGAGGCGTTTGTCCTGGTTCACCAGCGCCAGCTCGCCGAAGACCTCGCCGGGGCGGTTGATAACGGCGACTTTTTTGCCACCCACGCACACGTCGAGCGCGCCACTGAGCAGGATGTAGATGCGGGAGCCGTGCGTGCCCTCTTTGATGATGGTGTCGCCCGCATCGAGCTGGATGAGGCTGCTGGAGTTCAGCACATCTTCGAGCTGCTCGTCGGTGAAAGCGCTGAGACTGGGCACGGCGCGCAGAGTCGCCTGCGCCTGGCCTTCGTCCGTGATGTAAGCAAATTCTCTCATGGCTGATTTATCGGTGAATTAACGATACGATTCTGGCAGAAACGCGGCTCGATCTAAAGAGCAATTCTTGAGTCACGGTAAAGAACCTCGCCCATGAGCAAAAACCGTTCCAGATGTCGCGCGCGCGGACAGGTTCTTTGCTTTGACAATGATCCCCCCAGCGGCATTCTGGCGGCCCTCGAAGCCGGAATAATCCGCGCATCGCTACGATGGTGAAAAACGTCCTTTTTGTCTGCACAGGAAACATTTGCCGCAGCCCGATGGCTGAGGCGCTTTTTCGTGAAATGACGCGGGAGCGCGGCGACTACACCGTCGGCTCCGCAGGCGTGAGCGCGATGAAGGGCCAGCCCGCGAGCCGCCATACCGCCGACATCCTGCGCGAGAAAGGCATCGAGTTCACTGCTTTCCGCAGCCGGTCGCTCACGCATGAGCTGATGGACAAGGCCACGCACATTTTTGCGATGGCACGGCACCACATCGAGGCCATCGAGATGGATTTCCCCGAGGCAGCGGACAAGACGTATCTCGTCAGCGAGTTCTGCTCCGATGATGCGCTGCGGAACTCAGATGTGAACGATCCCTTCGGCGGCCCGCGTGCGGAGTATGACGAGACGCACGACCTGCTCTCCAAGATGCTGCCAAGCGTGCTGGCTTTTATTGACCAAACATTCCCCAAACCAAATTCATGAGCTCCACAACCCTCGACAAACCCGCAACGCAACCACGCGCCGCCGCTGCCGCCCAGCGCATCGCCATCGGCGCGGATCATGGCGGCGTGGAACTCAAAGACGCGCTCGTGAAGCATCTCAAGGCGCAGGGCCATGACGTGGCTGATCTCGGCACGAACAGCAATGACTCGGTCGATTACCCCGACTTTGCCGACGGGGTCACGGATCGCGTACTCGCGCACACGGCGGACACGGGCATTCTCGTCTGCACCACCGGCATCGGCATGGCGATGGCCGCAAACCGCCACGCTGGCATTCAGGCCGCACTCGTCTTTGACGCCGACACCGCGCGCGTCACGCGTGAGCACAATGACGCAAACGTCCTCTGCCTCTCTGGCAAGCAGACCTCCGCCGAAGAGGCAAAAAGAATCGCCGACGCGTTTTTGCAGACGCCATTCGCAGGTGGCCGCCACGGGCGCCGGGTGAACAAGATGAATGTCCACGGCGGTCCGCTCGACATCCTCGAAGCCACCGATCCCGCCATCGCTGAAATCGTGCGCGGCGAAGAGAAACGGCAGCAAGAGCACATCGAGCTGATCGCCTCCGAGAACTTCACCAGCCGCGCAGTCATGGCCGCGCAAGGCTCGTGCCTCACGAACAAGTATGCCGAGGGTTACCCCGGCAAGCGCTGGTACGGCGGCTGCGAGGAGGTCGATAAGGCCGAGCAGCTCGCCATTGATCGCGCCTGCCAGCTCTTCGGCGCGAAATTCGCCAACGTGCAGCCGCATTCCGGCTCGCAGGCAAACGCGGCGGTATATTTCAGCGTGCTACAACCCGGCGACAAAGTGCTCGGCATGAATCTCGCGCACGGCGGCCATCTCACGCACGGCAATCCCGCCAACTTCTCCGGCCGCTTCTATCAGTTCTGCCAGTACGGCGTCAGCCAGACCGACGAACGCATCGATTACGACGAACTCGCTGATGTCGCGCTGCGCGAGCGTCCAAAAATGATCACCGCCGGAGCCAGCGCCTATCCGCGCATCATCGACTTCAAACGCATGAGCGAGATCGCGAAAAGCGTCGGCGCCTATCTCTTCGTCGATATGGCGCACATCGCCGGTCTTGTAGCCGGCGGCGTGCATCCCTCGCCGATGGAGCACGCCGATTTCATCACCACCACCACGCACAAAAGCCTGCGCGGTCCACGCGGCGGCATGATCCTCACCAACCACGAGGACCTCGCCAAAAAGATCAACAGCCAGGTCTTCCCCGGCATCCAAGGCGGCCCGCTCATGCATGTCATCGCCGCCAAGGCGGTGTGCTTCGGCGAGGCGTTGCGCCCCGAGTTCCGCGACTACCAGCGGCAGGTCGTGACGAATGCGCAAGCGCTCGCCTCCGCGCTCACCGCGCAAGGTTACCGAATCGTCAGCGGCGGCACGGACAATCATTTGATGCTCGTCGATCTTCGCCCGCGCGGACTCAATGGCAAAATCGCCAGCGAGACGCTCGACAAAGCAGCCATCACCGTGAACAAAAACGGCATCCCCTTCGACACCGAGAAGATCACACTTGGCGGCGGCATCCGTGTCGGCACACCCGCCGTCACCACTCGCGGAATGAAAGAGGCCGAGATGAAACAGATCGCCTCCTTCATCCACCGCGCGCTCGAAGGCCGAGACGATGCAGCCACGCTGGAGAAAATCCGCGCCGAGGTGGTGGAGTTGAACCGGCGGTTTCCGCTGCCGTAAGGTGGTGCAACCGGTCCGGCTGCAAGCCATCGCAGCACTCTGATGCGTGCTGTGTCTGGCATCGTGCTTGCGGTTCCATGTGCTCATGACATTCGCGTCGTATGCGTGGGTGTGATCTTGATCTGATCTACTCCGAGGCGCTGGATCTCGTCCGGGAAGGACGCTGCGCAACGCCTTTACGGAGCCAAAGGCTCTAACACGCGCGGCCTTGTCATCATAGGGTTAGACCCCATGGCAAGAGATCGGGTTCGGATGCTAGAGGGCTTCCTTCACATCAGCATAACAACTCACCGTGAAAACTCACGCACTCGGAATCCTCGCTGCAAGATCGCTGCTTTTCTAACATGGCCAGTCTGACAGGGCACCGATGCGAACAATCAAAAACAAGCCACCCCCATGCCTAAAAAATCCGCACCAAAAACCACCGCCTCCACGGCTGAATTACATCAGACCACAGACGATCCGAAGCAGACGCTCACCACGAATCATGGTCTGCCTATCTCGGATAATCAGAACTCACTGAAGGCGGGTGTGCGCGGGCCGACCTTGCTTGAGGACTTTGTTCTGCGGGAGAAGATCACCCACTTCGATCATGAACGCATCCCGGAGCGCATCGTTCATGCGCGTGGCTCGGCAGCGCATGGTTACTTTCAGGTCTATGAATCGCAGAAGGACATCACAAAGGCCGCCTTTCTCCAAGACCCGGCGGTGAAGACCGAAGTGTTTGTCCGCTTTTCCACGGTGGCCGGCGAGCGCGGCTCGGCGGATCTAGCGCGCGATGTGCGCGGTTTTGCGGTGAAGTTTTACACGACCGAGGGTAACTACGATCTCGTCGGCAACAACATGCCCGTCTTCTTCATTCAAGATGCGATGAAGTTTCCCGATCTCGTCCATTCGGTGAAGCCCGAGCCGCACAACGGAATGCCCCAGGCGGCTTCCGCTCACGATACGTTTTGGGACTTCGCTTCACTCACGCCCGAGATCAATCACATGCTCCAATGGGTGATGAGCGACCGTGCGATCCCGCGTTCGTATCGGATGATGGAGGGCTTTGGCGTGCATACATTCCGACTCGTCAATGCCAAGGGCGAGACGCGCTTCGTAAAGTTTCACTGGCGGCCAAAACTCGGGATGCAATCGGTGGTCTGGGACGAAGCGACCAAGATCAATGGCAAAGACCCCGACTTTCATCGTCGCGACCTCTGGGAGGCGATAGAGAGCGGGAACTTCCCGGAATGGGAACTGGGCCTGCAAGTGATTGACGAGGCGACGGCGGCGACGCTCGACTTTGATATTCTCGACGCGACGAAGCTAATCCCAGAAGAAATCGTGCCGCTGCAGATGGTCGGCAAGCTGGTGCTGAATCGCAACCCGGATAATTTCTTCGCCGAAACGGAGCAAGTGGCATTTCTGCCGACCAATCTCGTTCCAGGCATCGACTTCTCCAATGATCCGCTGCTGCAAGGTCGCCTGTTTTCATATCAGGACACGCAGCTCTCGCGGCTTGGTGGTCCAAATTTCCACCAGCTTCCCGTCAATGCGCCAAAAGGCTGCCCGATGGGCTTCGGCAACAATTTCCAGCGCGATGGAATCCACCAAATGCAGGTGCCTAAAGGTCGTGTGGCGTATGAGCCAAACTCACTCGATGGCGGCACAGGACCGCGCGAGAATCCGACGCTCGGTTTTAGCTCGGTGCTGGAGGAAATGAGCGGAGAGAAATTGCGCAAGCGCTCGGAAACCTTTGCTGATCATTATTCGCAGGCGCGGCTCTTCTTCCGCTCGCAGACAGAGCCGGAACAGCAGCACATCATCAGCGCGTTCGCCTTTGAGCTGGCAAAGGTGGAGACCAAGGCGATCCGCGTTCGGATGCTTGGGCATCTTGCGAATGTCGATGCTACGCTCCACACAGGCGTGGCGGAGGCGCTGGGTATGAAGGAAGCGGCTGAAGAAGTGCAGCCAGCAGTCGCTCCGCGCGATCTGCCACCCTCGCCGACGCTGAGCATCCTGACGAAGGCGAAGCCCACGCTGCATGGCCGCAAGATCGGCGTGCTGCTCACGGATGGATTCGATGCGAGCCTGCTCACCAAACTGCGCGCCAGCGCGAAAGCGGAGAAGTCGGCACTAGCGATCATCGCGCCGAAAGTCGGCGGAGTGAAGGACAGCGCTGGTGAGTTGGTTGAGGCGGATTTCCCGCTCTCAGCAGCGCCTTCGATCTTCTTTGATGTCGTCGTCATCCTCGCTTCAGAAGCAGGAGCCGAAGACCTTGCCACGCAGGCTGCCGCAGTCGATTGGGTGAGCGATGCCAATGCGCATTTGAAAGTGCTAGGCCACACGAGCGGCGCGCAGGTGCTGTTGGATCGCGCTGGTTTCAAGCCAGACGCGGGCCTCGTCCCGCTACCGGATGACAAGGCCGTGAGTACTTTCATCAAAGCCGCCAAGGCAGGTCGCATTTGGACGCGTGAGCCATCCCTACGCAGGCCGGGTTAACAGCATCATCAACCTCCCACCGATTCATCCGCTTTGGTCAGTCAGCTATGGACTGCCTGCACAGTATCCGGCGCTGGAGCGTGTGATGCCGCGAGCGAATAAGCGGCATCACTATTGACCCGAATGGCACTTACTTAACGGGGTAAGTGGATGATTTTGTTGCAATGCCAATTTGTAAGATTGCGAAATCGGAGTAAGATCGCCGATGAAGTTACTCACCTGCTTTTCCCCTGCTTTCAACCGCGCTGGCTTGGGGCGCAA
>JANPIW010000048.1:0-10983 GCA_031425215.1 Verrucomicrobiaceae bacterium | reverse complement strand
GACCAATCGGGAAGTGGCAGGCCTTGCGGTCCCCACCTTTAGTCTTTCGACCACATGCGGTATTAATCCAAGTTTCCCTGGGCTATCCCCCGCTTCCCGGAATGTTATCCACGTGTTACGCACCCGTTCGCCACTGAACATCTCAAATATTGCTACCTGAAATGTCCCGTTCGACTTGCATGTCTTATCCACGCCGCCAGCGTTCGTTCTGAGCCAGAATCAAACTCTCCAAAAAATTTCGTCGGCATTGCTGCCGACGAAATTGACATTCGGTGACTTGCGTCACCGGACTGCGCGCATTCCACGCGCAGCGCACAATTTAGCCTTTGATTTTTCGAGCGTTTCTCCCGGCTTTTACACCGTTTGATTCGCTGCTGTTCTCTGAAAGATCTGATCGCCGGAGACTAAAATGCCGATCCATATTTCGTGATCGGCACTTCGTTCGCGGCACTCGCGTTTTCGGCGAGCGGAAGGCGAAACTAGTACATCCTGAGGAGTCGTCAACGGCATTTTGAGGAAATTTGAATTCTTTTTTCAAACCGACGCAATTCGTTGGGTTTTACCTTCGCATCAGGAACTCATCAAGATTCATCACGATGCCTGCCAACGTTGCCCATGAGGCTATTTCGATGACCTTTTCTTCTTTGTAGGTCGATAGAGTTTCGCCTCCCGCCATCTTCAGAGCGGCAGCACTATCCCGCTGGTAGGCGTTTTGGGTGGCTTCGTAAAGGTTGATGAATGACTTCGCTTCCTGCCTGTTTTCTTGACGGCTCAGGCAGAGATTGAAGATGAGAGTGAGACGTTCGGGGGTCGATTTGGCCTCAGCGACGAGTCGCCGGGCCATGGCTTGGTGAGTTTCGATAAAGACGGAGTCATTCAGCGTCACGAAGGCTTGCAGCGGCGTGTTGGTGCGACTGCGGCGTACCATACACACCTCGCGATTGCCGGCGTCGAATGTCGTGAAGCTCGCGTACGGCGAATTGCGGCGGACTTCCGTGTAAAGGCTGCGGCGGTGGGCATCCTCGCCTTTGCTCACCTCCCAGTCGTTGCTGCGTCCGAAGGCTGTGCTGAGGCCAAAGCTCGGCGTGACGGGGCGCACGGGTACACCATGCATTTTCGGTCTGAGCAGGCCGCTCACAGCGAGGGCCTGATCACGCAGCAGTTCGCCAGTTGGGCGAAAGCGCGGGCCTCTGGCGAGGAGGCGATTGTCAGGGTCGCGTTCGTTGAGTTCAGGTGTCGATTTGGAGGTTTGTCGATATGCATCGGTCATGAGCAGCAGTTTGAGCGTGTGCTTGATATCCCAGCCGCTGTCCATCAGCTCGGCGGCGAGCCAGTCGAGCAGCTCGGGATGAAATGGCAGATCGCCCTGGCTGCCGAACTCCTCGCTGCTGCGTACGATGCCGGTTCCAAAAATGCTTTCCCACAGACGGTTCACCGTGACGCGGGCGGTTAGCGGATTGTCACGGCTGACGAGCCATTTCGCCATCGTGAGGCGGTTTTTGGGAGCATCTGCAGGCAGCGGATGAAAGACAGCGGGCGTTGCCTCGCTGACTTCATCGCCGAGAGCCTGCCAGTTGCCACGGAGCTGCACCTTTGTTTGGCGGCGCTGCTTGGGTTCAAGTTCGCGCATGATTGGTACTGTCACGGGTTTAATTGCGTCGAGTTCCTTCTGCGCTGCGGCGAGGCGCGAGCGTTCGGCGGCGGATTCTTTCGCAACATTTCGCACGAAGAAGTCCGTCACGACCTTTTGCTGCTCCAACGAGCGTTGCGACTGCGTGAGCGCGGCGATGACGTTCGCGGGAATCTTCGCGACTTGCTGCACTCGATCATCGCCCGTGAAACTGATTCGGAAGCTGCCGATGGAGTGCTGGTTGAACTCGCTTTCCTGCACTAGAGTGACGCGCAACGTCGAACCCGGCGGCAGCACAACGGGTGATGACGCGAGCAAAGTGAGCGTGTGCGACTTGTCCGAGGCTCCTCCGACACCCCAGCCTTGATTGGTTTTGCTTTTCGGCTTCAAAACAGACGCGGCAGTGAAACCGCTCTGCTCAAAATCCGCGAGCGCTGTGGCGAAACTCACGGGCACAGGCCCGGCGACAACAAATGCCTTGTCTCGATCCGGCGCGGCGGTGCTCTCGCTCTTCCAAACAGTCTGGCGTCTGTCATCCAGCATGACGACGTGGAAGCCATCGAGACGCTTGCCCACGTTGCCGTCCGTGCGATTCCATACGATCACGCGATCGATTGGCATTGCGCGACTCAAGTCCACTTCCCACCACGGGTCTTTGTCAGCGCCGGAGGTATGGGCGACGCTGCCCTTCGCGTATTCGCCCTCGGTGCTTCCGTCGTTCGCACGTTTCGCGACGGCATCAGTGTACAGGCTGCTTTGCTTTGCCTCCCCCTTGAGCGCTATGTTCTCACTCCCGTTGAAAACCTGCACCTCGGCGAGCTGGAGCGTCTTTCCTTCACCGGGAAGCTCGATGCGCACATAGCGCGCGCTTGGCGCGGCTTTGGCCGCAGGCGGATCGACTTCTGCTTTGAGATCGGTCAGGACGAAGTTTCCGAATCCAGAGGCCGGCATCGTCTCGAGACGCAGCGCGCTGAGTTTCCCGCCCACGCCGGGCAATTCGACGGTGTAGGTGTTTTTGTCGCTGTTCTTCGCGATGGTGATCGTGCCGTCGTCCCGAATGGTGGCGCCACCCTGGTCCTTGGTGGTTGCTTTGAACGGCCTCGGCGTTTGCCAGCCGAGATCACGCGCGAAACACCGATCCCATGCGTCGAGGCCCGCGAGCCACTCCTTGTCCGGACTGGCGAATCTCTTTTCCAGCCGGCCTATCTCGTTCTTCAGGCCGTCGCGTTTTTGTTTCAGGTCCAGCGTGTCAAAACTGTGCAGCGGCACCTCGTCTTTTTTGTCGCTGTCCGCGCTTTGGTTGAGGAAAGCGTAGAACTGAAAGTACTCGTTGATCGTGATGGGATCGTATTTGTGCGTGTGGCACTGAGCACACGCCATCGTTGTGCCCATCCACACAGCGAAGGTCGTGTTTACGCGGTCGATGACAGCGGCATTGCGGAATTCCTCGTCGTCCGTGCCGCCTTCATTCTGCGTCATCGTGTTGCGATGAAATGCGGTGGCGATGAGCTGGTCATCCGTCGGATTCGGCAGCAGGTCCCCGGCGTTCTGCTCGATGGTGAACTGGTCGAAAGGCATGTTCGCATTCAGCGCCCGGATCACCCAGTCGCGGTAGGCCCAGATTTCACGCGGCTGATCGCTCGGATACCCGGAGGAGTCCGCGTAGCGTGCGAGATCCAGCCACTGGCGCGCCCAGTGCTCGCCGTAGCCGGGCTTGTTGAGATAGTGATCTACCAGGGCGTTGTATGCGCTCCGTGCCGAGTCGTCAGCGCTCAGCTTGGGCAGAAAAAGATCGAGTTCTTCAAGCGTGGGCGGCAGACCGGTGACGTCGAGCGCGACGCGCCGAATGAGCGTGGCCGCATCCGCAGTCGGCGAGAACTTCAAGCCCTCCCTCTGCAACCGCTGCGCCAGAAAAGCATCGATCGGGCTCACCTCACCCGCCTGAGAGCCGGGCACCGCCGGCCTCACCACCTTCTCATAGCTCCAGTGCTTCCCCCACTTCGCACCCTGTTTGATCCACTCCTTCAAAAGACCGACCTGCGCCGGCGAGATCGTTTTGTGCTGCTTCGGTGGTGGCATCACCTCGTCCGGATCCGTGCTCGTGATTCGCGCGATCAGAGCGCTTTTCCCAGGATCTCCCGGCACCACGGCGATGACGCCATCATTGTTCCGCTTCGCACTCGCTTCATCATCGAGCCGCAGGCCGGCTTCGCGCTTTTTATCATCAGGACCGTGGCAGAAAAAGCAGTTCTCCGAAAGGATCGGGCGAATCTGACGCGAAAAACTGATCATCTCCTCCGCGGCGGCGGCGAGCGCGAATGCGGAGCTGAACAGAAACGGAAGTGCAAAGGCGATTGAGCGCATGAGGGATGGCAACCAATACGAGGCAAACCCCCGGTTTCAGTCTCCAACCCAGTTGCCGCCCGGCAATTCTCTCCCTGCGGAGAATCGCGGCGCGAATTTTTTCTTGCCCCGTCGCACATTCTCCGGCATCGGCGTAGGCATGAGCAATCATCTTCGTGGTCTCGCGTTAGCCCTCACCGCTTGCAGCGCGCTCCTTTCATCATGCAAAAAGGATCCGGCCCCGACGTCGCAGCCGGCGGCCAAAAGCGAACCCGCTCCGGCGCACGTGCCGCCACCGCTGCTCGCGCGACCGCCCGAGTCGAAGACGCGCTGGACGGAGCCATTGCTGCACACCGAGATCAAGCGGCACAACCCGGCTTATGAGGGCGCGGGACAATTCAACCTCGACGACGGCCAGGTGGTGGCCGTCGTGGTGAAGGAGGCAAAAGTGACGAATCTCGCCTTTCTCGAAAAGCTGCGCGACGTGCAGGCGCTCGATTTGAGCAGCAACGCCATCACCGACCTCAGCCCCCTCAAGGGCCTCAAACTCATGGAACTGTATCTCGAGGACACCCAGGTGCAGGACCTCGCCGCGCTGCGCGGGATGCCGCTGCAAAAGCTCTACCTCTCGCACTCGCCCGTGCGCGACATCAGCGCGCTGGCTGGGATGCAGCTCGATGAGTTCAACGCCGTGGAAACCAAGATCGCCGATCTCACACCGCTCGCGCAAAGCACGATCCGCATGTTCTGGCTCACCGGCTCTCCCGTGGAGAGCATCACCGCGCTGCGCACCGTGCGCATGGAGAGCCTCACGCTTCACCGCACCAAGGTGAAAGACCTCAGTCCGCTCTCCGGCACCGCCCTGAAGCGGCTGCACATCGGGGACACTCCCGTGGAAGACCTCACACCGCTCAAGAACATGCCCGCCCTCACGCGCCTCGTCTTCACGCCCGCCAACATCAAAGCCGGTCTCGACGCCGCCAAAGCGCTGCCGCTCCAGGAGATCGGCACCCGCTTTGACGACCAAGCCAAAGACCTCGCCCCACCGGACATTTTCTGGCGCAATCTCGAGGCTGCAAAGTGACGCGCGGCAGCTAGCCAGCGCGTGATCGTGCATCTGTCGATGCGCTCTTGCGCGCGGTTATTCCGCAGCCATTCTTCGCGCCATGTCCGACCTCGCAGACCATCTCTCCGCCCTCATCGGTGCATCGCGCATTTCTGTTTCAGCGCCTGATCTCGCCACGCACAGCACCGACAAATGGTTCGCCGCCACGCCGCCGGATGTCGTCGTCTTTGCGGAGAGCACGGAGCACGTCGCCACCGTGCTGCGGTTTGCGAATGAGAGAAAAATCCCCGTCACACCACGCGGCGCGGGCGTTGGCTACGTCGGCGGTTGTGTGCCGGTGCGCGGTGGCATCGCGCTGTCGCTGGCGCGCATGAACCGCATCATCGAGATCAAGCCCGAGGACGGTGTGGCCGTCGTGCAGCCAGGTGTGATCACGGGTGATCTTCAAAGCGCGGCGCGGAATCTCGGCTGGTTTTATCCACCTGATCCCGCGAGCCTCAAGGAATGCAGCATCGGCGGCAACATCGCCACGAACGCGGGAGGACCGCGCTGTTTGAAGTACGGCGTGACGCGCCATTACATCCTCGGCGTGGAGACGGTGCTCGCTGACGGCTCCATCGTGCGCGCGGGCAGCCGCTGTCACAAAAACAAAACGGGCTTTGATCTCACAGGCCTCATGGTCGGCTCCGAGGGAATGCTCGGCGTCGTCACTGAGGCCACGTTGCGGCTCATCCCGCATCCGCCAATGCGCGCGATGATCTCGGCGGGCTTCCGCTCTTTCTCGCAGGCGGCCGATGCGGTGCAGCGCATCCTCGGCTCGGGCTTTCTGCCATCGGCGCTGGAGATCGCGGACAAATTCACGCTCATCGCCGCGCGCGCCTATCTCGGTGAGAGCATCACGCCCGAGGGCGACGCGCATCTGCTCGTGGAGATCGACGGCCAGCCCGACAGCGTGCATGGCGAGATCGCGCAGCTGGCCAATCTCGTGGACCGCCTCGGCTGCGTGTGCCTGGAGCGCGCGATGGGCGACATCGAGTGCGAGCGCTTCTGGAAGCTGCGCCGCGAATTCAGCTACAGCCTGCGCAACACCGGCCTCATCAAACTCAACGAAGACATCGTGGTGCCACGCAGCCGCCTCGTTGATCTCGTCGAGTTCGCTGAGCAGTTGCAGGCCGAGAGCGGGTTCCCCATCGCCAGCTTCGGTCACGCCGGCGATGGCAACATCCACGTCAACATCATGGTGCCCACGATGGACGATCCAGCGATCCGCGAGCGAGCCGACGCGGCGCTCGACAAACTTTTCCATCAAGTTCTCACATGGGATGGTGTCATCACCGGAGAGCACGGCATTGGCATCGCCAAAGGCCGCTGGTGGCACGACGCGATCTCCGATGCGACGCACGCCGCGCATCTCGCCGTAAAGCGCGCGCTCGATCCGAACGGGATTTTGAATCCGGGGAAGTTCCTCGGTTGAGCGCGGGGCATCCGGCCTCGCTGAATGCTCACGCGGTTCTGCGCTTCGGGGGCACATTCCTGTCGGCTTGCCTCAAATCCCATGGCAAAGCCAAATTCATCTCGACTTTCGCGCTGCAACCGCTCAAAAATGCCAGATATAAACACGCTCCATGACAAACCAGCGCTTTTGTTTCAGAGAAAACTGTTAGGCGTCACTACACGCACTCTATGAACCGAGCCATTCTCATTCTTCTATTGTCGTCTCTCTCGCTTTTTGCCGACAATTCTTGGCCACCCGTCGAGTTCACGGAGGTTCGTGCATACGCATGGCCCGACGACAAGCAGACCGAAGCCGTGATTCTTCCCGGAATGAAACTGAAACCTGGCGCGATCAACGCCGACGGGGCGGTTCTTACGCCGCAACAGACAAAACGCCTTCTCGCCGCCATTGCTTACGGGCATCCCGATCATCCAATCGCCTCGTGTCACATTCCACATAACGCCTTCGTGTTTTACGATGCCACCAAGAAGCCCGTCGCGTTTGTCGAGATTTGCTTCGGCTGTCTCAGCTATCGCGCAGAGCCTCGCCGCTCGGGAAAGCCTTTGGCGCTTGTTTCGTTGGCATCGATTTTCGCCGAGCACAAACTTCCGATGGGTGAATATCCAACACTCGAAGCGTTCAAGAAGCACTTCGATCAGGTCAACAATTCGGGCAAATGACCGCAAGGTCAATTCAGCCGCCGCCAAAGGGACAGCTCCCCGCAAACGTGTTCAACATCCTTTCGATGTATGCCCTGCAATCTGGCGGAGAACGTCTTTGGCTGATGATTCTCGGTTCGGCGGTTGAAGCATGAAACGAGGCTGCTAGTTTCCGGCGAACATGGACTGCCGCCAGGAAGAGATCGTGCAAAAGCTGATGGCCTCGTATCGCGAGGTGGGTGGGATCAACCACGTCGATTGCGGGAACCTGCCCTCGAAGCAGGCCATCGCGACGCTGTGCAAAGATTTGCTGCAACTGATGTTCCCCGGTTTTTTCTCGGATGAAGCGGTGTCGTCGGATGAGATCGCATATTTGACGAATGAACTCGTCGCAAGCGTGCGCGAGCGGCTCACGGGCGAGGCGAGGCGGAGCCTGCGGCTGACGAAGGGCAATGGCGACAACCGCGAGGCGGCGAACACGCTGGTGTGCGGCTTTCTCTCGAAGCTGCCGGCGGTGCGCGCGGTGTTGCGCACGGACCTGGAGGCGGCCTTTGAGGGTGATCCGGCGGCGCAGAGTTTTGAGGAGGTGATCCTGGCCTATCCGGGCCTGGAGGCCATCGCCACGCAGCGGCTCGCGCATCTTTTATACACCGAAGGGCTGCCGCTCATCCCGCGCATGATGACGGAGTGGGCGCACGGGCGCACGGGCATCGACATCCATCCGGGCGCGCAGATCGGGGAGTATTTTTTCATCGACCATGGCACCGGCGTGGTGATCGGCGAGACGTGCGAGATCGGCGCGCATGTGAAGCTCTACCAGGGCGTGGGACTTGTGGCACGCTCGCTCGCCGCAGGCCAGGCGCTCAAGGGGCGCAAGCGGCATCCGACCATCGAGGATCACGTCACGATCTACGCGGGCGCCACCATCGTCGGCGGTGACACGGTCATCGGCGCGCGCAGCACCATCGGCGCGAATGTGTTCATCATGGAAAGCGTGCCGCCGGACAAGCTCTATGCGCTGGGCGGCCAGGAGCATCTGATCCGCGACAAAAAAGGCGCGGCGAAAACGAAGACCGAGAAATGATCGCCGCCTTCCGCCAGCTCTGGTTTGATTTCACCTCGGGCGCGAGGCCGGTCGTGGCCGAGCCAATCATGCTCCCGCCGCCTGCGCGCGATGATCCCGCCGCCGACACCGCGCCACGCCGCCGCGAGCGTGCCGGGCGCGATGTGGCACTGGAGCAGCAGTGCCGCTCGATGTTGCTCATGCTCGGCATGGCGTCGATGGCGGGCAAGGTGCAGGTGCATTGGAATCCGCGTCTGCGCAGCACTGCCGGTTACGCCGCCTTTCCAGCCTGGCGCATTGAGCTGAATCCGCGGCTCGGTGAGTTTGACGGACAAACCGAGCGCACGCTGAAGCACGAGCTGGCGCACCTCGTGGCCTATCACCGCGCAGGGCACACGCGCATCGAGCCACATGGCGCGCACTGGCGCCGGGCGTGCGCGGACCTCGGCATCCCCGGTGAGCGCGCGCATCATCATCTGCCGCTGCCGCGCAATCATGTGCGGAAAAACTTCACCTACACCTGCGCGGGCTGCGGCGTCGTGGTTCGCAGGGTGCGGAAATTCCGCCGGCAGTCCGCCTGCAAAAGCTGCTGCGCGAAACATGCCGAAGGCAGTTACGACGCACGCTTCAGATTCGAGCTGGTAAAATAGCCGCCCTGCAAATCAGCGGAACATCAGCTCACCCGGCGTGTCGATCGCGAAGAACTCATCCACCTCGTCATGCGGCAGGCTGCCATCGCGGATGCTGTTGAGGCGCTTGCGGCTGCCGCGCTCCGAGCCAGGACGATTGGCTGTTTTTTGAATGAGATCAGCGATCATAGGCGCGGCGATCGCCGCGCCCGTGGCCAGCAGGGTGAGCGCCGCAATGTTTGATCCGCGCCGTCCCATGCCGCGCCCGAAGAGCAGCCCGAGCGCGCAACCTGCGGCCGCAGGCGCGATGATAGACGCATAGGTTTCGTAACGGGATTCAGCGACAGCGGACTGGTGATGCATGGCGCAAGGATAGCCGAGGCAGCGGGAGGCGGAAACCAAATATTTGCCCGCCGGCACGCGTGCCCGTCGCGGCGGAGTTACCGGTTGACCCTCTTTGCGCCTTGGTCATCATGGCCGCCCCATGGAAAACATCATCATCATCGGCACCGGCTGCGCGGGTTACACAGCGGCGATCTATGCCGCGCGCGCCAATCTGAAACCGCTCATCCTCGCCGGAAACATGCCTGGCGGACAATTGACGACGACGACGGAGGTGGAGAATTTTCCCGGCTTTCCCAAAGGCATCATGGGCCCCGATCTCATGATGAACATGCAGGCGCAGGCGGAGCGCTTTGGCTCGCGCATCGAGTATGCGCTCGTCAGCTCAGTGGCGAAAACGAGCGCGGGACATTTTGAGGTGAAGACCGAGGACGGCTCCGTGCGCGAGGCGCAGGCCGTCATCATCGCCACGGGCGCGTCGCCCAAACATCTCGGCCTGCCGAATGAGAAGGCGCTCATCGGCCACGGACTCACGAGCTGCGCGACGTGCGACGGCGCATTCTATCGTAACGTCCCCGTGTGCGTGATCGGCGGCGGAGACTCCGCGTGCGAGGAGGCTTCGTTTCTCACCAAGTTCGCCTCCACCGTATATCTCATCCACCGCCGTGACTCGTTGCGCGCATCGAAGATCATGGCGGAACGGGTGCTGGCGAATGCGAAGATCAAGCCGGTGTGGAACTCCACCGTCACCGAGTACCTCACCGACGACAAAGGCGAGATGCGCGCTGCGAAACTCAAAAATCTCGTCACCGGCGAGGAGAGCGAGCTGGAAGTGAAATGCGTGTTCGTCGCCATCGGTCATGTGCCCAACGGCGCGTTCCTCGGTGATCTCGTCGATCGCGATGAAAACGGCTACATCATCCAGACCAAAGGCACGCGCACGAAAACGGAGGGCTTGTTTGCCGCCGGCGATGTGGCGGATCACGTCTATCGGCAGGCGGTGACAGCGGCAGGGCAGGGATGCGCTTCGGCTCTTGAAGCTGAGCGCTACCTTGCGGACAAGGGTGTGCATTGAGCTGCGCTGACGCGCAGCGCTTTGTACTGCGGCAGCCTGCTGCCGCTTTCCCGAGCCAGCCTGCTGGCGTCGAACGCGCAAAGCCGCCATTTCAACTCGACGCCTCGCAGTCGCGACAGCGATTCCGCGAAGGTCCACCGAGCAACCTCCGACGCCAGCAGGCTGGCTGCGCAAAGCGGCAGCAGGCTGCCGCAGTACAAAGCGCTCCGCGCCTATGAGGCAGCCCACAAGGCACCGCCTCGTTCATGATGGCATCACTGCATAGCGTCCAAATACTCCACCCAAAAGAGGCGTGACACGCCCGGCTGCTTTGAGTACGGTCATCGTCATGCGCCGCATCCTCACAGCCTTGCTCGTGCTCGTCTCGTCATCCGCCGTGCTCGCGCAGCGCAACACACTCAAGCCCTGGGATTTCCAACCGCTCACCAGCCTGCCCTGGGAGAAACCCGGCGCGACCATCGACGGCGTCCTCAGCGCGCTCTACCTGGAGCCGAATGAGCGCATCCGTTACTCGCTGCTGCTGCATTACCTCCACATGATCCCCGTCGGAGAACTCGGCAACGCCTTCAACATCTGCGTCGCGATGGAGGGGACGCAGACGCCGGATGAACTGGTGGAGTTGCTGTTGACTGTTTGGGGTGAGCGTGACCCGAAGGGATGTTGGGAGAAGGTGCAGGAGTT
>JANPIW010000047.1:0-12982 GCA_031425215.1 Verrucomicrobiaceae bacterium | reverse complement strand
TGCGGAACCGGAGCTTTTCGCCGAGATGCCAGCCGTGATCGCCCCAGAAGACGACGATGGTGTTGTCGGCATAGGGGCTGTTTTTGAAGGCATCGAGCATGACGCCAATGCAGTCATCCGCATAGCTACAAGCAGCGAGATAGGCCTGCACGGCCCTTTGATGAAGACCATACTCCTGCACCCAGAGGAAGTCAGGTTCAGGCTCGAACGGGCGCTTCCGTTTGCCTCCGACTATGTCGTCGAGATCATCCATGCGATACTCAGGGACCTTGATGCTTTCGAGAGGGTGCATGTCATAATACTCCTGCGGCACAAACCACGACAAATGCGGCTTGGAGATGCCCGCAAACATGAAGAAGGGCTTGCTGTGTTGCTCCTGCAGTTGCTTCTCGAACCACTTGGCGGTGCGATAGTCCTGAGTGAACTCTTTGCCTTTCTCCGTCACGCCCCAGGAAAACTCCGAGCCGCCTCCCACCGTGTGCTTGGGGTTGTCGATCTTCTTGCCAGCGATGAGGCCTTTGTTGCGTGAATAAACAGTCTCCTCTTTTTGGCCACCACGATTCAGCTCATCATGCCAGACATCGTAGGCCCAGTGACCTGCATCAAAGCCGCTCGCGGTTTCATGCTTGTGGAAGATCTTGCCGCAGGAGATCGTGGTGTAGCCGTGCTTCGTGAAATACTCTGGAAGCGTGGCGTGAGTCTGGATGATCGGTGAGTCCAGCATGTTGGTGTCGTTGCCATAAGCCCCCGTCGTGCTGGGCCGGAAACCTGACAACAAAGCTGATCTGGACGGACCACAAACCGGTCCTGCACAGCTCGCATTGCGAAACACCATCGAACGCCCAGCGAGGCGATCAAGGTTGGGCGTCTTCGCTTGAGGATTTCCGCCAAAAGCACCGACCCAGTCGTTGAGATCATCCACAGCGATCATGAGGATGTTATAGGGCTTGGTGGGATCGGCGATTGCGGGTGCAGCAAAGGCCAAAAAGAGAAAGACGAGGTGTTTGATGTTCATGTTGTGTTGCTTGGATTCTATCGGGTCACGCGGTTCTGGAGTTCGCCGCGAGAGTCGAAATGCTCGAAGATGAGTTCGGCTCCAACGCTGATGCGAAGGAAGCCGCCTTTGGGTGTGGAGGAGGTGTAGGGTTGTTTGACGAGAGCCTGTGGATCAGATCCATTCTTGGCACCGGGAGCGATACCCATGCGCGAGTTTTCATCGTTCAAGGCACCGCAGGCAAACTCCTCGATGCCTGAGGGATGGATGCTGTGGTATTGCCAATGACGGTCACCGCAGATGAGCTTCAGGTTGGTGATTTGATTCTGCTTCAGCCAGGTAAAGAAGGCATCCGCCTCATGTCGAAAGCCGCTGATATCGGCGTGATTGTCGATCTTCTTTTTGTCATCGGGGCCGACCGTCGGTGTGGGCGAGATGATGATCTTCCATTTGGCATCGCTGGCCTTCAGCGTGCTCTTAAGCCACTCACGCTGCTCCGCGCCCCAGAGTGATTTTACAGGTCCATCGGCCATTTCGTTTGGCGAACGATAGTCACGGCCTTCGGTGAGCCAGATTTGCAGATTCTTACCCACTCGATGCGTACGGTAGCTGGGCGTGGGCACGGGCAACTGCTCGTGGAACATGTCGATGCCGGTCTTTGGCAGAGGAAGATCATCTGTGGTGTTGTCGGCCTCGTTGAAACGGAAATCATGATCGTCCTTGGACCAGTAAGTCGGCACACGGCGGAAGAACTCGATCATGCGCGGAAAGCGAAACTGCTAGTGCCAGCATTGGCGAAGCTGTGGCACGGTCTTGGCCACACGCAGCGGATGGTCGTAATAGACGATGTCACCGGTGCCGACAAAGAAGTCAGGGCGCAGTTTCAACATGCTTTCAAAGGAAGGGAAGCCGAGGCGTTTGTCGATCTCCGTGGCGGTTTCTGGTCCACTAGCTTTGCCCTTTTTGCCGAGCATGAACTTGTTGTAGTTCATGCAACTACCCACAATGAAACTCACGGGCAGCTCGCTCGTCACATCCGGCAAGGTCTTGAAGGAACCGCTTGGCCCTGCCATGGCATTATGCTCCGCTGCGCCAAAGAGCGTGCGGCAATGATAGGTCGTGTTTGGCTTCAATGAGCTGAGTTCGGCACGCACGATGAAGTCATGCGCCTCGCTGGCGGTTTCAAAAGCCGTGCGCTGAGAGTCGCTGAAGTCCTCCTTCGTGCTCCACTCAAAACCGACCACACCCACGCTGCCCGGCAAATCGCCACTGGCGTCGAGTTCGGTAGCCAGCGTGAGTCTCGTTTGCAGCAGCGCTGAGCTTTGCGTGACCTCACCGCAGATCGTGCCTTGTCCGAGTGAAATGGGCATGGCATTGCCTTCCGCAGCATGTATCAAGGGCACTGGGCAAGTCGCCAAAGGCAGGAGTTTTAGGATGGACCGGCGAGTGTTCATGAAGTGGGATGGCGGAGCTGGCTGTGAAATGTAGTTTGAGGTGAGAAGGTCAGGGGCAAAAGAATAAGAGATCAGCTAGGTCATCCCCTAATACCCATGAGCAAACTGGATATCGAGAGTCTGCATGTAGGTTTGCAGGCCGGCATCTTGGACAGGGAGGACGATGGCGTCTTCATCGCTCTCGTTGTGGTGGGAGTGCAAACAGACGGGTGGGGTGACAAAGGCTCCCCCGGCGACCCAATTGGCGCGGATGGGTTGATGGCCGATGTTGGTATAGACGCCTTCGGTGGCCTTCACGGCGAAGTCCATGGCGATGGAGTTGTGGCGGTGGGCCTTCTGTTTGGTCTTGGCAGGCAGAAGGTTATACAGGGACCACATGGAATGCGTGAGCGTCTTGGTTTGTGGGCAATCAGGATTGGCGAGCAGGATGCCATTGCGGTTCTTGTCTTTGCCCATGTTGGCCTGGCGGACTTTTTCTAGCTCGGAGGTGAGTTGCTCGTGAGAGAAGTAGAGCGGGCGAAAGCGCTCTTTGGTGGGCTGCACGCCGAGGAAGTCGAGCAGCGGCTGGTCATTAACCCAGTAAAATGCGGTGTCTTCGCTGGCTTGATGCTGGATCTCACCAGTGTAGGGGATGGCAAAAAAGTCGCCGGTTTTCCAATCGAGTCTGCTGCCATTGATGAGGCTGGAGCCTGCACCGCGAATGACATAAAACACCTGACTGCTGGCGTGCGTGTTGGTGGAGAGTGCAGCACCTGCGGCAATGTGGATGAAGTTGGCCAGCAGGTTAGGGCCTGTGGCGGCATAGCTGGTTTCGAGTTTATGGGCCAGTTCGAGAGGGATGATCTTTGTCTCGTCGATCTGATGCATGGATGGCGGGAAGACATCGATGCCGATCTTGGGCATGCGCGGATTGGCGGCGCTGCCGTATTCAAAGAAGAGGACGTTCTTTGACCAAGCTTCGTTGCAGGAGGTGGTGGGGTTGGGTGTGTTCATGGTTATGGATTGACTTGGAGGTTGTCGAAATAGAAGAACTCGTCAGTAGCGCTGACTTTGGACACGATTCGGAGCTTCAACTTACTGCCAGTGATGTCTGCGGCTTGCAGGGTGATCACGCCGTCTGTCTTGCCTTTGATGGTCTCGCCGATCTGCTTTGGCTCTGCGCCATCCACGATCTGGTAAAAGCGGACGGAGTCACCGGAGTCCACTCCGCCGCTTGCTTGCACTTGGAGGCTTACTTTCACGGGGCTGCCTGAAAGGCTGATTTCCGCAGTCTCAAACACACCTTCTTCACCAGCGCCGTTGATCATCAAGCGACCACCACCGATCTCGAATCGTCCCTGGTCACGTTTGGCCTGCCAGGATGTGGGGGCGCCGTGTGACTTCGTGCCATTCGTCTGACTGAAGGTCTCAATCCAAGGAATAGCATCCGCTGGAGACTCTACGAATGTGGCGGTTACGCTCTTCTTTGAGTTCATCGTCACCGTCATGGCGGGTGTGTTGTCGCTGAAATCACCGCCCCATTTGGCAAAGGCGTATCCATAATCAGGATGAGCCGTCACGGTGACCACAGTGCCTTTGTTATAGACCCCGCCAGATGGTTCCAGTGCGACAGCGCCGTTCTTCATGCTTGTGGCCAGAGTGAACATGTTCTCGCACTCCGGGATGCCCTCACCACCGAGATCCGTGTATTCCTTCAAAACGGCTGCATCAGCAAACTTCCAGTCAGGAGCGATCTCCAGATTGCGAAAGGAATCAGGATGATAGCTAGCATCCATCGCGCGACTGTAGGACATCCACCAGCCGTAAGCTTTGGCCATCTCCGCTTTCGCTTCCAGTGTCTTGCCCGCTTTCTTGAAAGTAGCTCCCCGCACCTTATGCGCGTAATAGGCGCTGAGGTAGGCGAGTTGTTTCACATTGCTGATCGCGGCTGTCGTCTCGGCAGGAATGCTGGCGGCTGGCATTGCATCGATCAAAGCGAGAGCCTTCTTCGCGTCGGCCTCCATTTCATCCGCGACTTCATAGGAGGATTTTTTGCCATCGCACTTGCCCGCTGCCGACGTGGCGATGTCGCACAATTTTGATCCTTTGGCGACCGTCGTATCATTGGCAAAGCCATCAATCGTCCGAAAACCCGTCTCGCGTCCCGGATCACTCCAGCAGCCTTCAGGATACCAATGGAAATCCAGGCTCCACTCCCGCATGATGAGTTCCGTTACCTTTGGTAGCGAGCGTGAAGCCAGAGACCAAGCTTCAAAAAGATCGCCAGCAGGCGCTCCAGCATAACGAGATGCCAAAAGATTCTTCAGCACATCATCGCTGGCTTTGGGATTGTAGCCGAGCCTGGCCCACAGCATCTCCATATACCAGCGGCGCTCCACTTCGAGCTGACCATTCTGGGACTCGTCTTTGCAAAAGTAGGTGCGGCTCGGGTTAAAGCCATCGATCCCAATGTAGATGCCTGCCACAGCCTCCTGATGCGAGATGGAGGTCAAAAACTCGCGAACAAACTTGGGGTCACCCCAGTTGAGATAGAAGTAGTCGTCATTCCGCAGCGTCAGCCACGTCTTCATACCCAGCTCGGCTACGTCCTGGATGTCATTGCTCCACTTGGGTGTGGTGGTGGCATACATGTGAGCCTGGGCATACTTCACGGAGTAGTTCAGAGTTGCATTTGGCACACTCTTCATGGGCGCATAAGTCTCGGTTACGGTCTCCACGGAGGCTTTTACCCCGCGATGAATCAGGTTAAACTTTCTCGTTGGATTCTCCTTCAGGTAATCCGTCACCGCCTTGCCCATGGCCGCCCAGGTCCACTGCACGTTCTCTTCTTTGGTGCCATCCATGCCGTCGCCTGACGTAATGCCAAAGCCGTCCAGTTCTGGATAAGTCTCCACTAGCGCTCTCATGCTCTTCGACATGTAATCGATAGTTTCCTTGCTCTTCGGGTCTTGTTTGAGGTCGGGATAGCTGTCTTCAGCGTGATCCACATAGATGTTCCAATTGAAGAAATAGAACTTCATTCCGCGTGAGTGTGCATACGTCATCACCTCCCGCCAAAAGCTCACCCGCTGCTCATGATCCAGCTCTTTGACGAAGCCATCAAAGCCTTCGATATTTGGCAGACAGGCTTTTGGATAGTCAGCCAATTTAACGAGTGAGGGGAAGGGATGATGCACCCAAACGGAGAGCATGTTGTAGCGATTCCGCGCCTGTTGATCGATCAGCTTGTGCCAAAAAGCCATGTCCCAAACATGCGGGATCGCCTTCTTGGCCGAGTTGGAACTCCAGCCGCCCACATAGGTCGGGATGCGCCTGTCTAGCGGCATGTTTAGTTTCATGCCGCGATGCTCTAGAAAGGGGGACTCATCACCCTCAAAGCTGGTGCCAACCCCATGTGCAGAAATGTTTTCTGCGACCTGGAGTCCTCCATACATCACGCCATTCGCATCACCACCCAGCACCCAATAGCTCAGTTCCGGCTGGGTGGTGGTGCGCAATGCATAGGCTTGAGTGCCCAACGCTCCAACGGTCTTGCTTCCTTGCGTTGAAAGCGCCGATGCAGCGGCTTTATCAGAGGCCAGTGCGAGCACGATCTTCTTTCCTGCACTGTCCTTTGTCAGTGCGGCTAGGGCGTGTGTTTCGACACTGTGCTTTTGCTTTTCCAGGGCCGCTTTGATGTCGCCTGCCGCAAAGGCGATCTGCGGTGTAGCTGCATCATAATAGAGCCCGACGGTTTCAGCTGATGAGGAGGTGGAGCAGATGAGAAGAAGGGCGATGGTGTGTTTCATGGAGTCGGAAGTTGGTTCTCTTAATTCAGCAAACGACTTGCTTGGAGCCAGTAGTGAAAGGCTTCTGCATTGGCACCTTTGAGCCGATTGAGCGTGGCCCAGCGGCCTGCGATCTGTTGATCTCGCAGTTGGTTCGTTTGTGCGGAATTGAAGCGCAGTTCGTCAATCGTCAGCGCTGGACGTTTTTGAATCCACGCGGCGACGCACGCTGCTTTGGCAGCGGCACGGCTGGCTTCATCAGTACGAAAGGGTTGATTGACGAGGTGGTTTTGCAGGTTGTTGACGCCTTGAGCAATAGCCAGCCCTTCGGGCGTTTCAGCGCCTCCTCGCAGTCCGATCTGAGTATAGAGAAAGGCGGATTCAATGGTGTCGTTCAGCGTCTCTTCGAGCGTGTAGCTGGCTTGCCGATAGACAAGCTGACGCGAGTGGATCGCCGCATAAACCTCGGCGACCACGGATAGGTCGGTGGCGGCATCGAAGAGTGCGGCCACATCGAAGAGCTGCTTCACGATGTCGGTGCGGCGGAGTTCGTGGTGGAGGATGCCGATGGTGCGTGGGGCGAAGGCGGTCAGTTTGTCGCCCAGCAAGCTGTTCACGGTGGGGACGTGGACTCGCACGTCTCGTTCTGATGTGATGAACGAAGTGGCGATGCTCACGGGCTCGCAATGCGGGCTGGCATCGGGTTCAACGAGCACATCGAGCAGGACATGGTCCCGCTTTGGTTCGATCACGGATGGGTAGAAGACGCGGAAATGCTGCTTGGGTGGCAGATCGCGGTCGCGTTTGGCGTCGTGCTCGTAGCCGTCGAGCGGGGTTTCGCGGCTGATGGTTTCGATGACGGCGGTGAGTTCGTCCGGTGTGGCCTGGGTGACGATGTCGATGTCAATGGACAGTCTGCGAGGCGGGCTGAGCCGGAGCAGCAGGCTGGTGCCGCCTTTGAACTGGATGGGCAGGCCACTCTCCACCAGATGCGCCAGTAGTTGCAGGGCGACGATGGCTTTCTCCAGCATCACGGGGTTGCGGCTGCCGATGGATTGGGCATGGCGGGTGATCCAGTCTCGCTGGAAGCAAACCGCTGCGATCATGGCTTTGTGTTCGTGTTAACTAAAGCGGAGGTTTGCAAATACTCCGCGTTAATTAGTTCAACGAGTTCGACTCCGACGGGGCGGCGTTCCTTGGCGTAGTCGAGCAAAGCGGCCATTTGGAGGCGCTGGCTGTTGGCTAGGTTCAGGAGGAGCCTCTGGTATTCTCCGGCATCCAGGAGATTCAGCGCCCGTGCGTCGATGAACAGCTCCACCAGCAGCCCCTCTGGGGTGACGTGGTGGCCTTCGCTTGGCTGGGTGGTGGTGCGTGGGCGGATGACGACGGTGCGCTCGCTGCGGATGGCGAACTCCTTGGCGGCCTTGCCACGCGGGTTCACCACCACGTCCCAACCGCCGTCCCGCAGGCCTTCGGCCACGCTGTCCATGGCATCCCGCTCGGTGTGGACGAAGCCGACAAACTTGCCTAGCAGGTGGTGGCCGTAGCTTTGCACTTGAGCGGTGCTCCAGACGGTGAAATCCAGGAGGGGGAAGGCCTTCTCCACAGCCTTCACCAGTTTTGAACACAGGGTCAAATCCAGCTTCACCGGCTCGCTGAGGCGGGAATACCAGCCGCGTCCGGCGTCGTGGATGATGCCCTGTTTGACGGCTTGATGGAGATAGACATTGAGCACCTCGTCTTTGATGCCGAGTTCGGCGTCGTTGATGGCGGTCTGGATGGCTTTGTGGGTGAAGTAAGGGCTGAGCTCCTTCAGTCTGCCGAGGATTTCTGTGTAAAGCCGCTGCTTCGCGGAGGCAACTGGTCGCCGCTTCTCAGGTTTGTTTGCTGATGAGCTGGTTGTGTTCATGGCTTGGGCTTCTTGAGCGAGCGGGCATAGCGGGATAGCAGCACCGTTTTCAACGGACGCATAGCTCCGCTGCCGATCTCGACCATTTCGTTGACCTCAACGAAATGATCCTCCACCTGCTGCCCGCTGTTGAAGCAAGCGGTTCGGGCGGACTCGATCACGCTTTGAAAATTGCGGTAGTCGTTGTAGCCCAGCACCTTGGCGAAGTCGAGGCTGGACCAGAACTCGATACCCGCGGGGTTGGTGCGGCGGATGGTTTCAAAGGATGTGATTTCCTGGCTCATGGTGGTGGAGGTTGGTTAGTTAGTGTCACGGAAGGCAAGGTGAAATCATTGTGGCACGCCTTTGCCGCCCGCTTCAGTGTAATCCTTCAGCGCCGATTGATCATGAAAATGCCAGTCGGGGAGTTCGTCGCTGCGCTGCATGGTCATTCCGGTGAACATGGAGTCCATCAGTGTCGAATACTTCATCCACCAGAGGTAGGCAGTGCCCAGCGCATCTCTGGCTTTGTCCTTGTCCTTGGCTTTCAGGAACGTCGCTCCGCGGATCTTATTCGCGTAGTAGATCGTCAGGTAGGACATGGCCTTGATGTTGTTGATCACCACACCCAACTCTGTGTTTGGCGGTGCGCTGATCGGTTTGATCATGGCAAGGGCCGACATGGCATCTGCCTCGATTTCATCGGCCAATGCATACGAGCTTTTGCCGTCGGCCTTTTTGTCAGACGCAGAATTAGCGATGCTGAGAAGCTTTGAGCCTTTGCCGGGCTCGGCGTCGGCGAACATGGCTGCGGTGACGAAGCCGTCCTTCGATTGGCATGCCTCAGGCCACCATTGAAAGTCGAGTTTCATCGTGCCATGCACCAGCTCAGTTGATCTTGGCAGACCGCGTGAGGCCTTGCTCCAGGCTGTGAACAAGGTCTCTGCTTTCACATCCGGATACTTGAGCGCCAGGTAGTTTTGGAACACACTGTCGGAGGTGTCCGGATTGTAAGAGAGGCGACCCCACAATTTGAACATATACCCCTGTCGTTGGACCTCCAGCATACCCTGCGTCACGCTGTTCTTGCTGTAGAAAGTCTTTGTGGGGCAGAACCCATCGGATCCCATGTAGAAGCCCCTGAACCATTCACCCTGGCCGGGGATGCCTTTCAGAAAGGCACGAGCAAAGGCTGGATCTCCCCAGTTGAAGAAATAGAAGTCGTCATTCCGAATCGTCAGCCAGGACTTGATGTCATTGCTTTTCAGAGCCTTAAACTCTGTTTCACCCATCCATTCTGGCATCGTCGTGGCATACATGTGTGCCTTGCAGTATTTGTATGACATGTCGAACGTCACGTTCGGCTGCTTCATCAGCTCAGCGAAGTTCGCTTTGATGTGCGAGAAGTCCGCCATGTGCCAGCGATGGATGAAGGTCAGCTTTCTCTCTGGATGGAGCTTGGCGTAGTCGGCCATTCCCGCGCCGTAAGTCTTTCCGAGGAATGCCGAGTTTTCATCATCATTCTCCGACATGTGCTCACCTTCAGTGACACCAAAACCATTGAGGTCGGGGTAGGTCTCAAGCAGGGTGGTCATGCACTTGCGCATGTAGTCGATGGTCGGCTGGCTGGTGGCTGCCTTGTCTCTGTCGTCGGTGATTCCGTATTTGCCGGTCGCGCCATCCGTCCAGATGTTCCAGTTCACGAGGAAGAAATCGAAGCCACGCGAGTGGGCGTAGGCCATGACCTTTTTCCAAAAAGCGATCTTCTCATCGATGGCCATGACCTTCGAGTAGCCGTCGTATCCGGTGACGTTTTGGATGGCCACATCGGGGTAGTCCGCCATCTTGATCATCGAGGTGAAAGGATGGTTGTTCCAGACGGAGACGACGTTGTAGCGATTCCGCGCCATTTCGTCGAACCAGGCGGTCCAGAAGCTCATGTCCCAAACATGAGGAATCGACTTCTTGGCCGAATCGCTCACTTTCTTGGGCGTATCGTAAGTGGCGCTGTTTTTATCCAGCGGCAGATTGAGTTTGATGCCGCGCCGCAAAATGGTCGGAGACTCCTCGCTGTCATAACGACCCTCCAACGGCTCGAAGCGGATGTTCTCGGCGATCTGAATGCCACCATACATGGCTCCATTCGCATCACCGCCCAGCACCCAATAACTCAGATCCGGTTTGGAGGTGGTGCGCAGGGCATAAGCTTGCGCCCCCAGCTTGGCGACGGGCTTGCCGCCTTCCGCTGTGAGCATCGCTGTGGTGGCTTCGTCACTGGCAATCGCGAGGACGATCTTCTTTCCTGCACTGTCCTTTGTCAGTGCGGCGAGACCGTGTGTTTCGACACTGTGCTTCTGCTTCTCTAGAGCCGCTTTGATATCGCCTGCTGCAAAGGCGATCTGAGGTGTAGCTGCATCAAAATACAGTTGGACCGTCTCCGCAGAGGCGAGGGTCGATAGGCCAAGGAATGCGGCGAGGAGTCGGGTGAGGTTCATGAATAGGTAGGGCTAAATCGTTGTATGTGGGTTTACCAAGTCTCAAACCGCAGTGTTGCGTTTCACTTCGATGTTCGCTTGCTTCTCAAAGTGGCGGACGATGGCACCGTGATCGCTGTCGCCGAGACCTTCTTTGTTGAGCATTTGCATGATCTCCATGACGGAGGCGGTGAGAGGCAATGGAGCGCCGACTTCTTCAGATGTTTCCAATGCGTTCTTCAGGTCCTTGATGTGGAGGTTGATCTTGAAGCCTGGGTTGAACTTGCGATCCAGCATGAGCGGAGCTTTGGCATCCATGACGGTGCTGCCGGCTAGGCCTCCGCGAATGGCCTGATAGACGAGTTCAGGCTCCACGCCTGCTTTGGCAGCGAGCACCATGGCTTCAGACAGCGCAGCGATGTTGAGCGCCACGATGACTTGGTTGGCGAGTTTGGTGACGTTGCCTGCGCCGATGTTTCCAACGCGAACCACAGATACCGCCATGGTTTTAAACACAGGCACGCAGCGATCAAAGATTTCCTGCTTGCCACCGACCATGACGGAGAGCGTGCCTTCGATGGCTTTGGGTTGCCCACCGCTGACGGGCGCGTCCAGCATCTCGATGCCGCGTTCGGCAAGGCTTGCGGCAATTTCTTGGCTAGCTAGTGGAGCGATTGAACTCATGTCCGCGACGATGCAGCCAGGACGTGCGCCATGGATCACGCCAGTGGGACCAAGAATGACCTCTTTAACCTCGGGTGAGTTCGGCAGCATGGTGATGACGAGATCGACCTGCGCGGCGAGTTCCTTTGGAGTGGCGGCGCAAGTGGCACCGGCGGCGACGAGTTCATCGACGGAGGATTGAGTTCTGCTGCAAACAACGAGTTCGAAGCCTGCCTTGAGAATGTTTTTGCCCATGGGTTTGCCCATGATGCCGAGTCCGATAAATCCGATTTTCATGTGTGGGGTGAGTGACTGATTATTAAAGAGGTTATAGCGTGTAGGAGATCAGAGAATGGGCGGCAGGGATGCCGCCCCTCCTTGCTTCATCCAGCCGAATGACGTGCTGGTTTCTTGTGAAGGGATGTATTCCAAGCCAATCCAGCCCGCGTAACCGCATTCATCGAGTTGCTTGAAGAGGAAGGGAAAATTGATCTCACCGGTGCCGGGTTCATGGCGTCCGGGGTTGTCGGCGATTTGGATGTGGCCGATGCGATCCATGTATTTGCGGAAGGTGGCAGTGAGCTCGCCTTCTTCGCGTTGGGCGTGATAGATGTCGTATTGCACTCGGACGTTCGGCAGACCCACTTCATCAATGAGTTGGATCGTGTGGTCAGTGCGGTTGATGAAGAAGCCTGGGATGTCGTAGTGATTGATGGGCTCGATGACGAGCTCGATGCCATGTGCGGCGAGTTCGACGACGGCAAAGCGAACGTTTGCCACGAGCGTTTGCCAGTGTTCGTCATCGCTGTGACCAGCCACTCGTTTGCCAACGAGGCAGTTCAGGCGATCCACCCCTAGCACCTTGGCGTATTCGATCGCGCGGGGCACTCCAGCGCGAAACTCATCGCTCCGTCCTGGCAGTGCGGCGATGCCTCGCTCACCTGCGGCCCAGTCGCCAGCGGGCAGGTTGAAGAGGACTTGCTGGAGACCGTTCTTATCGAGTTCAGCTTTTAATTCCTCAGCTTTGAAGGGGTAAGGAAACAAGTATTCGACATGCGTGAACCCAGCTTGGCTAGCGAGGGCGAAGCGCTCCATGAAGGGCACCTCGGTGAAGAGCATGGTGAGATTGGCAGCGAACTTGGGCATAGATGTTGGGGTGGTTTTGGAGTGGAATGGTTTACTTGGAGCGGTTCCAAGTCACGGCTGTGGCGTGGGGTGAATACCAGGGCTTGGCGGTGATGCGTCCCTGTGAGTGCTGACCGAGGATGCGCACGGTCTTGGTCTCGCCGGGTAATAAATCGAAATAGTTGTCCTCGAAGAACCAGCCGAAGGCATCGCCAGCAGCATCGCCTTCCAGATGAACAGCGCGGGCGTATTTGTCGGTGGTGATGACAAGCTGATCGTTGTCCACTTTCACGTCGAGGGTGGCCTCGGGGAAGACCAGGCGACGTTCGATGTCTGCGAAGGCATTGGCGCGGGCGAGCACTTTCCCCGACTTATCTGACATCGTGGCGCAGAGAAGGTGATCCCTGCGGAAGGCACGGATGCCATGCTGATCCAGTCGCACGATGACCGCGGATTTGCCCGGAGGCACGGTCACATCGCAGATGATCTCTTTTCGATACTCGCACTTCTCAAGATGGTAGAGCTGAATCTTGACGGTGCCGGTGACTTCCTCAGTGCTGTCGTTGATCGCCCACAAGTGAATGAAGGTGTCGATGTCGAACGACAACAGCACGGGG